>NZ_JACJFK010000008.1:0-183742 GCF_014164535.1 Pseudoalteromonas sp. SG41-2
CTGAGCCATGATCAAACTCTTCAATTAAAAGTTTTTTGTCTTTCGACAGCTCAATGAATTCTGAATTTATTTAATATCTTTCGATATTGAATTGACTGTGCCGAAGCAACTTATAAATAAGTTACTTCTGTTGGTCACTCAGTTTCAATTGAGACTCTAAATTTTTTGCCTTGCTTAGCTATCTAAAAGAAAGTTAAGCTCGGCTGTTAGAACTCAATCTGTACGAGTGCCCACACAGATGATTGCTTTATATTGTTAAAGAACGTTGCGACATTGTCGCTAGGGATGCGTATAATACATCCTTTATTTTTCGAGTCAACACTTAGTTTTAAACTTTCTTGCGAACATTTAAAACCGAAGTTTTATTTAACTCTCTGAGTTGTTCGTGCCTCGCTATGCGTTGGCGTTTCCCGTCTCAGTGGGGTCGCATTATAGGGAGATCCAAAAACAGATCAACACTTTTTTTGATCTTTTTTGATTTAATTGACTGTTCGAACAAATTTAGTGCATAAAGGTGGTTTTTAATACAATAAAAGGGCTTTTACAGCCCTTTTGTTACTTAACAATAAACTTCCAACCAGCTTTTGCTTGCTGTTTAGACTCTTGTTGGAGCTCACTTGCCATTAGCGGGTGCGCTTTTAGCCAATCATTTTCAAATATTAGTGTTAGAGCGTCATTATTAACAGTTAATACTAATTTTGGTAATACATCATCTTGGCGACGCATTGATAAGATCACTGCGATCCTAAGCAACCGTGTTACATACTGAGTAAGCTGAGCATGGCAGCCTAAATACTCAAAAACATTCTTTTGCAGATCTGAACGATGTGCATTCGCTACAGCCGCAATAATTTTATGCTCCGATTGTGAAAAGCCTGGCATATCGGTGTTTTCTAAAATATAAGCGGTGTGCTTTTGATATTGCTTATACTCAATTAACAAACCAATCTCATGCAATTGCGCAATCGCTTTTAGTAAAGGCAGGCCACTATTGTTGAATAGTGGCCACTGCTCGCTGACTTGAGCTGCGAGGTGACTGGCGAGTTCTGCAACTCGGTTCGCTTGTTTTTGATCGACATGATAACGGCTCATCAGGCCATCAACTGTGCGCTTTCGAATATCATGATTATGAAACTCAGGGAGCATGCTATAAAGCACACCTTCACGAAGTGCGCCTCCTGCTAATCCCATCTTATCAATTTCAAGCGCTTCGAATAAAGCAATTAAAATAGCGAGCCCTGACACAAAAACTAAACGTCTTTCTTCACTAAGCCCAGGTAAATCTAGCTCAGCGATGGTCTCATAGGCGATCGATTGCTTTTTAATTTTATTGAGTTTATCTAAACTCAGTGTTTCATCGAGTGATTGTGCCACCATAATTTCTTGGATAGCTTGTACAGTACCCGATGCACCTGATGCAATCTCCCAACCCGCCACTTTATAACTTGGCGCTATATCATCAATAACTACTCGTGCGGCTTTAATAGCAGCATTGAAATTAGCGTCATTGAGTTTACAGTCTTTAAAGTAACGTTCTAGGTAGGTAACACAGCCCATGTTTAGGCTTTTATAATGTAGTGCGTCGAATCCCTTACCTATAACTACCTCAGTACTGGCACCGCCAATATCTATTACTAGTTGGCGACCACTACATGAAGATGTATGCGCAACGCCTTTATAAATAGTGCGCGCTTCTAGTTCACCACTAATGACATTAATTTTATGCGCAAGGATTTGCTCGGCTTTGATTTTAAATTCATCAGCATTCGTTGCTAAGCGCAAAGTAGCGGTGGCAACAATAGTAATGTTGTTTTTAGGGATATCTTGAAGACGCTCTGCAAATAGTGCGAGACATTCCCAGCCTCGTTGCATTGCTTCTGTGCTCAGTAAATTATCATCATTTAGCCCAGCGGCTAATCTGACTTTGCGTTTAACTCGGCCTATTGTTTGTAAGCCGCCAGCAATTGACTTAGCGATCAACATGTGAAAACTGTTAGATCCTAAATCAATTACTGCATAAACATTTTTTTGCGGTTTAAGTTGCCCCACCGTTCAAAAACCTCTAGTTACTACTACGACTATAACGACGGTCGCAATTACGACCGTGCTTTTTGGTAACTATTGTTTGGTCTACGTCCGCTGTTGTTACTACGACTACGTGGGCCTGTTGAATAATTACGCTTTCTTTGAATAGTAGGCTTAGTTAAATCATCAAGCAATGCACTTTTATCATAATGTGATAAAGGAATGCTGTGCTCTATGTATTCTTCAATTTCATGAAGATTATATGCGTACTGCTCACATGCAAAACTAATTGCCTTACCTGATGCCCCAGCGCGTGCTGTACGGCCAATACGATGAACATAATCTTCACAATCATCTGGTAAGTCGAAGTTAAATACATGACTCACTTCAGGGATATGTAAGCCACGAGCAGCAACATCTGTTGCCACAAGGAAGTCTAAATCACCTTTAGAGAATTGCGCTAAAATTGATTGGCGTTTTTTCTGATTTACGTCACCAGTGAGCATTCCCACCCGGTGTCCATCAGACTTTAACCATGCATAAACCGTTTCACAGCTATGTTTAGTATTTGCAAACACAATGGCTTTCTCAGGCCATTCTTCTTCAATCAAAGTTAATAACAGCTTAACTTTATCTTCTTGAGAAGGATGAAATAACTCTTCAACAATGCGCTTGCCAGTTTTCACATCAGGTTCAATTTGTACATGCTCTGGGTTTGTCATGTGCTCAAACGCCAGTTCTTGTACGCGATACGATAACGTTGCTGAAAATAATAAATTAAGGCGTTGTGATGTATCCGGCATACGGCGGAACATATAGCGAATGTCTTTTATGAAACCCAAATCAAACATACGATCGGCTTCATCAAGTACCACTACTTCGATTTCATTGAGGGTGTAACACCCTTGTTTATATAAATCGATTAAGCGCCCTGTGGTGCCAATTAAAATATCAACGCCTTTTTCTAATTGTGCACGTTGTTTTTCGTAATCTTCGCCACCATATACTAAACCTAAGTTAAGATTACAGTGTGGCGCTAAAATTTTTGCATCTTTGTGGATCTGAATCGCAAGCTCCCGAGTAGGGGCCATGATCAGGGCTCTTGGATGTTTACTAGGTGCTTTGCTAGATTGTAATAACCGATGGCACGTGGCAGTTAAAAACGCCAACGTTTTGCCTGTACCTGTTTGTGCTTGACCCGCAATGTCGCGGCCATCACAAATAAAAGGTAGGCATTTAGCTTGTATGGGTGTGCAATATTCAAACCCACTTTCGGTTAACCCGGCAACCACTTCCGGTGCAATAGCAAAGTCTGAAAACTTTTTATCGGTCAAATGTGTCTTAGTCATAGCGTTTAAGCATAACGTTTAAACTTGCAATAAGAAACAAGAGTGTTTAAATACGCATTAAATAATTCGCCTAACTTATCGGAGAGCGCAATGAGCGAGAAAATTATTCAATTAACTGACGATGGCTTTGAAGCTGACGTTTTACAATCAGACAAGCCTGTATTAGTTGATTTTTGGGCAGAATGGTGTGGACCGTGTAAAATGATCGCGCCAATTCTTAATGAAGTGGCAGAAGAGTTTGATGGCCGTGTTGTAATCGGTAAATTAAACATCGACCAAAATGCGGGCACACCACCTAAATTTGGTATTCGTGGTATCCCTACGTTACTTCTTTTCAAAGAAGGCCAAGTTGCGGCAACTAAAGTGGGTGCACTTTCTAAAACTCAACTTGTTGAGTTTTTAGAAAACAACATCTAAAAATATGCCTAAAAAAAGGGCAACTGCCCTTTTTTTTAATTTTTTTTGTATAAAGACTGGACGCCTAGCGAATGACCTGCTAGTTTATAAAGCCAACTAATCCTTAGTTTACCAACAAACCTCTCTCACTAATCAATATCGATTATATGAGCATGATAACTGTAATAAAGAACCCACCAATATGCATTTACGCGAATTAAAAGACAAGTCGATCAAAGAACTTGTAGACTTAGCTGAGTCCATGGGGCTCGAAAACGTAGCCCGCTTAAGAAAGCAAGATATTATCTTTGCTATCCTTAAAGCCCACGCCAAAAGTGGAGAGAACATTTTTGGCGGTGGTGTATTAGAAATCTTACAGGATGGTTTTGGTTTCTTAAGATCATCAGAAGCCTCTTACCTTGCTGGTCCTGATGACATTTATATATCACCTAGCCAAATTCGTCGTTTTAGTATGCGTACTGGTGATTCTATAATGGGTCTCATACGTCCACCTAAAGACGGTGAACGTTACTTTGCATTACTAAAAGTAAACGAAGTAAATTTTGATAAACCTGAAAACTCTCGCACGAAAATTCTTTTTGAAAACCTTACCCCGCTACATGCAAACGAACGTTTACGTATGGAACGCGGTAATGGTAGCACCGAAGATATCACTGCTCGAGTACTTGATTTAGCCTCTCCAATTGGCCGTGGTCAACGTGGTTTATTAGTAGCACCGCCTAAAGCGGGTAAAACAATGCTACTACAAAATATTGCGCAATCGATTACCCATAACCACCCAGATGCGACATTGATGGTACTACTTATCGATGAGCGTCCAGAAGAAGTTACTGAGATGCAACGCCTAGTAAAAGGTGAAGTTATTGCATCAACGTTTGATGAACCAGCAAGCCGTCACGTACAAGTTGCTGAAATGGTAATTGAAAAAGCAAAACGTTTAGTTGAGCACAAAAAAGATGTAATCATCTTACTGGATTCAATCACACGTTTAGCACGTGCTTATAACACGGTAATTCCTTCATCAGGTAAAGTACTTACTGGTGGTGTTGATGCTAACGCCCTGCATAAACCAAAGCGTTTCTTTGGTGCTGCGCGTAACGTTGAAGAAGGCGGTAGTTTAACTATTATCGCAACTGCGCTTATCGATACTGGCTCTAAGATGGATGAAGTTATCTACGAAGAGTTTAAAGGTACTGGTAATATGGAATTACACTTAAATCGTAAGATTGCTGAAAAGCGTGTATTCCCTGCAATCGACTTTAACCGCTCAGGTACCCGTCGCGAAGAGCTACTGACTAAACCTGATGAACTACAAAAAATGTGGATTTTACGCAAAATAGTTCATGAAATGTCTGAAATTGATGCCATGGAGTTTTTAATTGATAAACTCTCTATGAGCAAAACCAATGATGAATTTTTTGATTCGATGAAGCGTCAATAATTCTCTTTACTAGATTCTAAAATGCCTGTTAATACAGGCATTTTTTTTGCCTATCCCTAAATCTCACTCCTATTATAAATTTGTTTTATTAATCTCTTTGCTCTGTTTCCTATAGACGAAAATCATCAGACTGCGCAGTATTGAGTAAATATTAAAACTGCGATTATTTAAATCTAGCACACAGTAATGCCACTCAATAAAACGCTCAACTCGCTTTATTGGTTAGTAGTAACTTATAGCCTTAATGTAACGACCCATTAAGCTTATATATCGCTCTTTTAAGTCAGCTGTTGTGATAGCTGCTTAATCAAATCATCTACTAATTCTTTTATGTCGGCATCACTGCTGGGGTTATGTTTTTGTGATAAGAGTGATTTATCTAAGCACATCGCTGCATTAGCTACATCAGTTAATGAAAATATCTGTGCGGCACCAAGGATACGATGGCTATCTTGCTGTAATGCAATATAGTCCTTTGCTGCAAGGTGCTGTGTAAGTGACGCTATTTCATCATCAAAGCTGGCAATAAAACTCGTCACTAAATCGCTAATATCAGGATTAGCTAAAGGTAGCGTGCTGGTGCTATTTAAATGCGCTGCGAGTGCCTGATAAAACGCTTCTTTTTCTATTGGCTTACTTAAATAGCCAGTAAATCCCATCGCTAAGTAATTATCTATTTCATGACTCATTGCATTAGCTGTTAAAGCAAAAATAGGTTTATTAAAACCACACTTATTTAACAGTTCAAATGCACTAAGGCCATCCATTACTGGCATCTGTATATCTAATAAAACAACATCTGGAAATTCACTGAGGCACTGTTCAACTGCTTGCTCACCATTACTTACTGAGATCACTTCAAGGCCAATCGACTTTAAAAAGCGCGTTATTAGTCTACGATTGTCGGGATGATCTTCTGCTAATAATACTCGCCCAACTAGACCTTTAGTTGCAGCTGGTTTTGAGTTGTCGGTAGCAAGAAGGGTTGGCGCATACTCTTTACATGGCACATTAAAAATAAACTCACTGCCATTACCATGCTCACTTTCAACACTAATATAACCCCCCATCATAATTGCTAATTGCTGGGAAAGACTCAAACCAAGTCCTGAACCACCGAACCTGCGAGTGATGGTATTATCGCCTTGTTGAAAACATTCAAAAATGTTTTTTATTTGCTCTGTATTCATACCAATCCCCGTATCAATCACTTTAAAGCATACGCCTTGTTCGGTGTGATTAATATCCAGAGTAACACTGCCGTGCTCGGTAAATTTGATCGCATTAGTCAGTAGGTTTATTAGTATTTGCTTGACGCGGATCATATCTAACTTAGTCCAATAACTCGAGCCTAAGTGATTTTCTAATAGCAGCGTTAAGCCTTTGCTTTTAGCCTGCATACTTGACATAGCATAAACATCATTTACAAGCTCCACGAGGTCAAACTCGCTAACATGTAAATCTAAACGGTTTGCTTCTATCTTACTAATATCGAGCACATCATTAATCAAATCTTTTAAATGATCGCTATGTTTTTTAATAACTAACAATTCTGTTTGTAATTGCTGGGGCTGATATAAACCATGCAATAAGTCGTCTGTTTGCCCTAAAATAGCGGTAAGTGGTGTGCGTATTTCATGGCTGATATTAGCCAAAAACTGGCTCTTAACTTGATTCGCGGCACGTAGCTCTTGTGCCACATATTGTAATTCTTGAGTACGTTGCTCAACTTTTTGCTCTAATTGGGTTTTGGCCTTTTTTTCGATTGCACGGCGATATAATACAACTGCACAGATCAATACCAACATCAGCACAATAGACAGTAAAATAGTTAACTGTGAGCGTTTTTCAATCTTTAATTCTTGTAGGCTACGCTCTTGTTTAAGCTGTTTAATTTCTTGGTTTAACTGGTTCGACTGAAACTGAGACTGAAATACATTTAACGCTTTCATAACCTCTTCACTGGTTATGCTACGTTGATAATCGACAAACTGTTGGTGCAGATGAATAGCCCGCTTATAGTCACCGGCACCAGCACTTAACAACGCCTCGATACCTAAGCCGTCTTTAATGCGCAATTCATCTTTATATTCTTTGGCTAGTGATATTGATTGTTGTAAATTTTGCTCCGCAATATCAATATCCCCCATCACTAATTGCACTTTAGCTAAAACATGTAAGGAGGCTAATCGTAAGGATTGATTATCTATTTGCTGGGCGTACTTTTGAGCTGCTTGTGCGTGATACAAAGCTGCATCCAACTCATCTATTTTTAAATTTATGTTAGCTAAGTTGGTATGCTGTACGGATAATTGATAGGCGTCATTAACACTTTGATAATAGCGTAAAGCGAGCTGGTAATAGTGCAACGCTAATTGATTTTGACCCGACTCAGTATAAGCAACCCCCATGTTGCCATAGGCACGAGCAATCCCCTCTTCATCACCCAATTGCTGAAATACATCGAGCACTTCACGATAAATTTCAAGTGCCGAATCATAGCTAGATAAACGAATATAGATGCCCGCAATATTATGAAGAATATCAGCTTTGTCTTGCGCGCTACCATCTATTTCATAAAGTGCTTTTGCCTGCTGGTAATGCTCTAAAGCAAGCTCCATGTTGTGCATATTAAAATATGCAAGGCCAATATTACTTAGCAAGTTGGCTTGTTTTAATGGACTCTTTAAACGTACCGCTAAGTTTAACGCACGGCTGTAATCAATAATGGCTTGTTGTAATAAACCTTGAAAATATTGCACCACGCCCTGCATTTTTATTGCTCGAAAATGTAACTCAGGCAGGTTTTCAAATGTACTATGCTGCTCAAGCAACTGATAATAATGCAATGCTTGGGGATAATTACTCAACTCAAACGCACGCTCAGCTAAACCAGAATAAATAGCAACTTGTTGCTGATTTGATAATTGTGTAGACAGTAACTGGGTTGCTAACAGCTGCTTTTCAGGCCATTCATCCGTAACTTTAAATTGTTCAAAAAGTGCTACTTGTTGTTGAGCATTACCTGATTGAGAAAAAACGCCAAGCACACTAATCGAGCAAATAAATAATAGGCGCTTAAACTGACCCAGCATAATTTTTTCCTTGGAATTTTGTTAGCAGTAGAAGCTATGATAGTTTAGTCAAGATACACCAATAACTAGACTGTAAACAATGCTTAACCCACTGATTGATGAGATTTTCGAGTTAATTTTAACGAAGCACATTTGGAAGGTTCACACTTTAGCATTGGAATTATCTGAGCGTGGTGTAATTAATGACTTAGATACAGATCCATACCGTGATCTGTTTAAGCGTAACTTTTTAATTATGAATGCACTTTATCAACTGCAGCAACAACTGTTGCCAAATCAATATTTATTGGTAGCCAGTTTACATATAGAGCTCACCGATAATCCAGATAAGATAACCATTGCAGCGCATGACTCATTACAAGCGTACTATCTAGATTGGCAAAATTACGATGCCTCGATAACAGAAGTTAAATCACTGTTAGATAACTTTTGGCGTACTTTTCGTGCATCACCAACAATAAATACGCTTGATCAACAACAACGCCAGACATTATTAAAGCACTGGGAATTACCTGACGATTTTTCTATGCAGGCATTGCAAAAGCGCTGGCGGCAGTTGGCAACACAATATCATCCAGATAAACAACATGGTAATGCAGAGCAGTTTAAACAGTTAAAAAATGAATATGAGCAGCTTAGGGCAAGCTGCTCAAAAGCATCATAAGCAATAATTAACGAGTTAAACGACGGGCACGAATTTTACGGCCTTTAATATTACCTTCCGTTAATTTTCGTAGCGCGGGCTTTGAGCTATTACGTTCGACAGCCACAAAAGCCACATTATCAAGCACATTAATTTTACCGACTTGACGCCCTGCTACGCCATCTTTACCGGTTAATGCACCTAAAATATCACCTGCGCGTACCTTTTGCTTTTTACCTGAATCGATCATTAGTGTCACCATTTGTGGTTTGTATGGTGGCTTTTCAAGTAGGCTAAACGGCGGTAATTGTTCTGGTAAAAAATCACATTCATAATGGTCACCAATTTGTGCCACTTTGAATTGTTCTGCATCGCCATAAATAGAGCATGCAATGCCTTTTTTACCAGCACGACCAGTTCGACCAATACGGTGTACGTGGGTTTGTGGGTCATGGGCAAGGTGGTAGTTAATCACCATATCCATATCATCGATGTCTAAACCACGAGCGGCTACATCAGTGGCCACTAAAATCGAGGCGCTTTTATTAGCAAAGTGGATCAAGGTGCGCTCACGATCTCGCTGCTCTAAATCACCATGCAATGACACGGCACTGAAGCCTTCATCAGCTAAATCATCACACACCTGTTGAGTTTCGACCTTGGTATTACAAAACACCACACAACTTTCTGGTTGAAACTTCAGCAGCAACAATTTTAATGTATTAAAACGTTGTTTGTTATTATCCATTTTATAAAAGTACTGTTTAATAGTACTTTTTTCTTGCTCTTCTTCAACCTTCACCATAACAGGATTGCTTAATACACGCTTGGCAATCGCTTCTATTGCGCGCGGAAAAGTGGCGCTAAATAATAAAGTTTGACGCTGTTTTGGAATACGCTCAATAATTGCATCCAAAGTGTCTTGAAAGCCCATATCAAGCATTTGATCGGCTTCATCAAGTACTAGCGTGTCTACATCATCTAAACGTAGCGTACCTTTGCGAATATGATCATCTACACGCCCAGGTGTGCCAACAATAATATGTGCACCATGCTCTAGTGAACCAATTTGTGGACCAATCGACACGCCACCACATAGAGTTAATATTTTTATATTGTGAATACCACGCGCTAATTTACGCATTTCCACAGCTACTTGCTCAGCCAACTCACGGGTTGGACAAAGCACTAAAGACTGTATACGAAAACGCTTAACATTAAGCTTGGCCAACACACCTAAACTAAATGCGGCAGTTTTACCTGAGCCAGTTTTAGCTTGTGCAATGATGTCTTTACCTTCAAGCACTGGCGGCAGGCTTTGCGCCTGTACAGCGGTCATTTGGGTGTAACCTAAAGTCGATAAGTTATCGACCAAACCTGATGGTAAAGCGAGTGATGAAAAAGCTGTAGCGGTCAAAGTAATTTCCAGTGCAATAATTAAACATGAAAAGCCGCTGCAGATGCCCGACTTAGTTATGCTGCATAATAGCAGAATATACAAATTGCTACCATTAAGCTGACCATATTCTCAATAAACATTCACCATAACATCGCCACCGATAGGCATTTATCTCATCTACTTTTGTTGCTCAGTATTAAATGCTTTAATAACTCTCACTTGAAAATATAACCAGGTCAATAATGAAAAAAATCATCACCGGATTACTGCTAGCCGGCAGCTTTTTAGCCAATGCCGCCGAGCCTGAATTTACCGCAAAGCAACTTCAGCAAGTCACCGAACTAAGAACTAATGCCAGTAACAGCGAGTTAAGCTATCAATTGCTTGAATCGCTTACTACTGAAATAGGACCTCGCTTACCTGGTACAGAAAATGATAAAAAAGCCGTTGCGTGGGCCCAAGCTAAATTTAAAGAGCTTGGTTTTGATAAAGTATGGCTAGAAGAGGCAACCTTCCCTGAGTGGCGTCGTTTTAGTGAAAGTGGCAAAATTTTAACGCCAAGCGAGCAACCTTTGCACCTAACAGCATTAGGCCACAGCGTTAGCACACCAAAAGATGGCATTACCGCTGAAGTTGTATTATTTGAAACGCTTGATGAACTTATCGCAGCACCAGCAAACAGCTTAAAAGGTAAAATAGCTTATATAAATTACCATATGAACCGCCATATTGATGGCAATGGTTATGGTCCTGCTGTTCGTGCTCGCTCAACAGGTTCAGTTGAGGCTGCAAAAAAAGGCGCGATTGGTTATATGATGCGTTCTGTTAGCACCGCACATCACCGCTTTGCTCATACCGGTGGCAGTCACTATCAAGAAGGTGTTACGAAAATCCCTAATGTGACCATTGCTAATCCTGATGCAGATCAGCTAGCTCGCTTAGTTGCACTAGGTAAAAATGTTACCGTAAATATCAATGTGCAAACTGAAGATCGCGGCCAAGGTACTGGCTATAACGTGATTGGTCAGTTCAATGGCACACAAAACCCTGAACAATACGTACTGATTGGCGGTCATTTAGATTCTTGGGATTTAGGCACTGGCGCACTTGATGATGGTGCAGGCGTTGCGTTAACCATGGCTGCTGCCAAACATATTAGTGAAATAAAACGCCCTAAACGCAGCATTCGTGTAGTGTTATTTGCCGCCGAAGAGCTAGGATTATGGGGCGCTAAAGCTTATTTTAAAAAGCATGCAAATGAACTTGATAAAATTGTTGCCGCCGCTGAATCTGACTTTGGTGCTGATGTAGTGTATGGCTTTGAATCGAATGTATCTGCAGCCTCGTTGCCAGTAGTGCGTGCAATAGCCAAGCAACTTGCGCCGTTAAATGTTGAATACATAGGTAAAAATAGCGCTAATGGTGGGCCTGATTTAATTCCATTTAAAAATGCCACCAGCGCGCCAATTTTTGAGCTGCACCAAGACGGTACTGATTACTTTGACTACCATCACACTGCTGATGATACGCTTGATAAGATCGATCCGGCTAAACTTAAGCAAAATACCGCAGCATATGCTGTATTTGCGTTAATGGCAGCTGATGCTAAAACTACAATTAAAGCAAAGCCTGTAGCAAGCAAATAAGCTAACCAAACATACTTTCTTACAGTTTTCTGCTTTGCATCTAACCTTCCTTGTTTTAATTTAACGTAAAACAAGGAAGGGAAAAAAGGTCATATGCTACTATTCAATACCAGCGATTCATTGTCGTTTTTCAGCCAAATAAAAACCTGCCCACACTGTCATCATGATGACTATCGACTACAAAACCACAGCCGCTTTTTGCGTTTTTCAATTGTCCCTATGCTGCCATTAGCATGGCATTATCAATACCAGTGTAGCCATTGCCAGCACAATGTACAGCTTTCAATTATGCAACTGCCATGGTTAGAAAAGCTTTCTTTGATCAAATATTTTATAGGCTCGATATTACTTATCTGGTTATCTATTTACTTTTATACACAACATCTTGATGAGCTAAAAGCCAAACAAGCAATACTCAGCCAGCCACAAGCATTCGATACTTACTTGGTACATGCTGATAAGTTTTCTAACGAACCATTGCGCCCTGAAAACCTAAAAGTAGCCCAAGTACTCGAGTTTGATGACCAAAATATCACCTTTCAAATCAGCAATTATCGCTATAAACGCGACAGCGGCATTACTATGGCTATGCGTACCAGCTTATTGGTACAAAAAGATTATTTTTCATCAAAAACAATTACTTTACCGCGCAGCGAAGTACAGCGTTTATATGATGAAGGTGCTATTTATGATGTACTGCGCCCTTACGCATATAGCTTATATGGTGGTTTTGTGATGTTCCCACCACGCCCTAAACCGCTATATGAAGGGGTGAAGCTTAATAAAAATAATCAGCAAGGCATCATCTATTACAAAGATGGGTTATTTCCTGAAGCGTTCGAAAGCTTTTTACTCGCCAGCAAAGAAGGCTCACAATGGGGTCAGCTTAATACTGCGCAAATGTATCGTGATGGTGAAGGGGTAGAAAAAGATATCAGCCAAGCTATTTATTGGTATCAACAAGCTGCAGGGCAAAATAACCACAAAGCCAAATTACAACTCAAAGAGCTGTGCCTTGAGTATTCCTGTTAATATAGCCAAACTACCTACAACAAGTGGATATAAATATGGCAAGCTTTTAGCTTGCCATTTAACACGTAAATACGACTGTTACATTGTTAAGTGTTAGTCTAAAAAGGTCAGCACTTGTTGATAATAACGAGTGCGATGTTCTTGCTTATAAAAACCATGCCCTTCATCTTCAAGCAGTTCATATATATAAGGATGTTTAGCTTTTTTAAGAGCCGCAATCAGTGATTCGGCCTGTTCAATCGGTGCACGCTGATCTTCACCACCATGCACTATCAGCACTGGAGCCTTTAACTTATCAATATTATAGCTAGGTGAAAAAGCCTTTAGTTGCGCTTCATCTGTACCCAATACATTCTGTAAATAACGTTGGCCACTATCGCGCTCTGCAACATCCCCTTCTTTAAACATTAAGGGCAAATCATAAACGCCAACAACGCCAATCGCACACTTAAACATATCAGGTTCTAAAATCGCACTTTGTAACGCTGAGTATCCACCAAAGCTCGCGCCCATAATGCAGATATTGTTTTTATTAACTGTACCCTGCTCAACTAAATACTTCACACCATCTATAATATCAAATTGAATTTCAGCTCCCCATTTTCGATGCCCAGCATGCTCAAAGTTACGGCCAAAACCACCTGAACCTCTAAAATTAACTTTTAGTACGGCCATACCACGGCTTGCAAGCAACTGTGCATCAAGGTCGAATCCCCACCAATCGCGCGGGCCATGTGGACCACCATGTGGCATAACCACTAAAGGTAAGTTTTTTTCTATGGTATTATTCGGTACTGTTAAGTAGCCATAAATAGTTAAACCATCTCGACTGGTATAACTTACAGGCTTGGTCTGCGCCATTTGTTCTGCATCAATCCAACGACGGGATGCAAACAAAAATCGTAAGTTATTACTTTTGGCATCGAATAAATAATATTGTCCAGGGTTACGATCATTAGAGGCATAAATAATATTAGTGTCGCCATCTTCAGTACTGCTAACGAGTTGCACTTGTTCACCAGGTAAAGCGGAGATTAATGATTTTAAACGCATGCTTTTATCTGATTGCCCATCGACAAAAGCATAAGTTGGATAACCTAGTTCGGTTTCAATCGCAAATAGCTCTTTTGATGCTTCATCGACCCATATTTGCTTTGGTGAGACTTTCTCTTCTTTATGAATTAAATCAACTGCTCTGGTTTTTAGATTCAATTTATATAAGCCTTGAGCTTCACCACTTATTGATGCTGTGATATAGACAGCATCACCACTACTATCAAAAGCGTGCAACTCCACATCACTGTAAGTCAAATCACCTAAATCAAGTGCTTGCCAATCTCCACCTGACTTTTCACGGGTATGTATTGTAGACTTAATATAATCATCACTGGAAACAGCCACTCTGACATTTCCTTCATGGTCGGTCAAAAAGTTGGCCATACGTGACGGGGAGCGCGTAACTTTACGACGCTTCCCTGAAAAAATATCAACCTCATAAACAACAGTGTGCGGTTCACTACTTGATGTCCACGGGTAAGTCACTATAAGCATTTTATCTTCATCGTGGATTAAAGGATCCAGCAAATAAGAGGTGCCATAAAGTGGTGTGGCTTTTTTGATATGAGAGCCAGTTTGCATTTCGCCAAGATAGCCAACTAAGTACTTAGCTTTTGAGCCATCAGCATTCACGCCATATAATTCACCATAATATTCAGGGTGATCTTGCCAGCCGTGTAAGTATTCTTTTGCAACTACAACCCGATCATCACTTACCCAATGATAAGCACCAACTTGGGCATTGCTCTCAAAATTAATAGCGTGGTGAATTGTAAATTTTTTAGCATCTAAAATAACCAGCACTTTTTTACCTTCAGGTTGCATAATTACTGCAAGGTAGCTCCCATTAGGAGAGATTTTAACTTGGCTATATTCACTGCTGCGGCTGAAGTCATCGACTGCTGGAGCTGATTGATTTGCATCACTCATGAAGCTGACAACACACAAAGTAATAACAACAATCAACTGCATCATTTTGCTCATACAACATTCTTTTAAATTTATATTTTTATAATTGCTACAATTGTACCCAATAAGGTTTTAAATAGATATCCATCCAAATACGTAAGTAAAGAACGAAGAGTACTTATTTACTTTGTTAAGGTTACATTATAACATTACCGATATATTATAACAAAACACCGGACTATTTATGATTTTACCTAACTTTAAAACTTGCTTAATTGCCTCTATGGTTGCTGTACTGTGTGCCTGTAACAGTGAAATTGATGATCTTGTAGATAAAAATGCTGAGCAGAAAGATGACCATGACCACACTGAAATCACTGCAAAAGGGCGATTAGCGATTAGCCATGCTGATATTACTAACGTATCTGTTTTTAACGCTGACAACAACTCGTTGCTGGAGACCTTTAATACCAGCAACGTAATAAGTGGTCTATATGCCAGTCCTAATTTCCGTTATGCAGTATTGATCCAGCGAGCAGAAAATTATGTTGAGTTCATTGACGGTGGATTATTTACAGAAGATCATGGTGATCACCAACATGGTTATGAACAGCAACCCGAGCTGCATGATTTAATCTTTAGCGATAGTAAACCAACCCACTTTGATGTCAGTGAACAGCAAGCTGCACTGTTTTTTGATGGCGATCTTGATGCAGGGATCCCTGCAAGCTTTGTGTTATTAAGTGATGAATCACTTGCTGCTGGGAAAACCTTAGCAGCACATAGCTTTAACAATGCCATGCATGGTACAGCGCAAATTCGCGGTGAATCGGTAATCACAACTTATCGCAGCGAAGATATAACTAGCGTGCTGCCAAATTATGTTGAACAACTGCATATTCATGGTGATCACTTTCATCAAGAACAGCGGTTTGCAGTGGATTGCCCTGCACTACATGGCAGTGCGCAAAATCACCAGCATATCGCTTTTGGCTGTAGCGATGGTGTATTAGTTATAACTGAAAAAGATAATGTGTTTAACGCAGCCAAAGTAGCTAATCTCAACAACTTTGCTGAAGGTACGCGTATTGGCACAATTAAAGCGAGTGAACACAGCGAACTATTTTTAGGTATTGCACAAAGTAAGCTTTTTTACACCATCGACCCAGCATCAGCTGAAATGACACAGCTTGCATGGCAACAAAATACTGAAAATACCGTATTAGCAAGTGCACTGGATAGGATTACCGGCGAGTTTTATGTACTTGAAAGTGATGGTTTCTTGTCAGTGCTACATGCTGAAGATGATTGGCAAGTCAGCGCACGCTTTAAAGTACTCGAAAACCCAGCTGGTAACTATGCACTCGCGGCCTCAGCGGCCGACGATACTTTATATATCAGTGATGCAAACAACCAAACAGTATTAAGTATCGACACCCATGAGCAAACGACTAAAACTATTCTTAACCTTGATTTTATCCCTAATCAAATTACCTGGTTAGGTATAGCTGCTGAATCAAAACATGAACACTAATTAATTCAAGCAAATAACTTTCATAGCATTCCCTTGCTAATTCATTGCCAGCAAATTTACTTTGCTGGCTTTTTTGCTTTCATGCTGACAATTCCATGATGAACTAACACAGCAATCGCACCGGCTAATACACCTAATAAACCATCGAACAGTAAAGGCGCAATAATCTCTCCCAGCGTACCTAAGTTTGCCAGTGCAAACTCAGCAACAGCGGTTTGCCAATGATGCAACACACTAATACCATGCACTAAAATTCCTCCACCCACTAAAAACATCGCTACCGTACCTGCAAATGCTAAAAACGCCATTAAACGTGGTGCTGCGGCTAATAAACCTTTACCTAATAATGCTTTAAAACGGTTTCCTGTTTGCTGTGCTTGGTTAAGCAAATACAAACCAGCATCATCGAGTTTTACAATCCCTGCCACTAACCCATAAACGCCTATGGTCATGATCACCGCAATAACACTTAAGACTAGCGCTTGATTTAGTAAACTTGCACCCGCCACGGTGCCTAGAGTGATAACTATTATTTCTGCCGATAAAATAAAGTCGGTTCGAATAGCCCCTTTTACTTTTTGTTTTTCGTACTCAACTAAATCTAAATTTTCGACAGCATCTACATCATCATTTTTCGTAGCTGGTAATAACTTTTCAACTAACTTTTCTGCACCTTCAAAACACAAAAATAATCCACCAACCATCAATAAAGGTGTAATAAGCCAAGGCAGCCAAACACTTATTAATAACGCTGCAGGAACTAAAATAGCTTTATTTAAAAATGAGCCTTTCGCTACCGCCCACACGACCGGTAGCTCACGATCGGCAGTGACTCCTGTCACTTGTTGCGCGTTTAAAGCTAAATCATCCCCTAATACACCCGCCGTTTTCTTCGTGGCGACTTTACTCATAGTGGCAATATCATCTAATAAAGTGGTGATATCGTCCAATAATGTCAATAGGTTAGTACCTGCCATCTCATTTCCTTTGCAGTTAAAAAATTTATAATAATCAACATAGCCTAAACGAGTATTTTCACCAAAGGTTAATTTTCGTTTGCTATGCTAGTTGCTCAACACATTTAGCCAAGGTACTTGTTAATGTATAAAACCCTATTAATTGCACTCGGTGTTATTAGCCTCAGTGCATGCACAGAACAATTAAATAGTCAGTCTTTCTCATGCGATAGCCAGCTAAGCGCCGTTATTACCAGTAATGATGAAGAAAGTGCCACGCTAAATTACAATCAAGTAGATCATTCGCTGACCAAACAAATCAGTGCCTCGGGCGTAAAATATACCAATGAAGATGTGCTGTTTTGGACCAAAGGGAATGAAGCAATGTTGATAATTGATGGCAACAAATATCATTGTAATTTAGAGTAATACAATCGCTCGCCAAACTTATAATTTATAAAAATACTGCTACACTCATAAATAATTAAGTATTTACGGGTTCACTATGCACGCTATTGCTATTAAAACGAAACTAATTTTTGCCTTTGCCACAATTGGTTTTTTAATGCTCGCCAGCAGTAGTTTTTTTTACTGGTCATTAGGACAAATTAATCACGCCACTTCGGATATAGAAACTTTAGCTGTACCGGTACAACAGCAAAGTCATGCCTTGCGGTTATCGCTGT
The DNA here is from genome assembly GCF_014164535.1 of Pseudoalteromonas sp. SG41-2. NCBI lineage: Bacteria > Pseudomonadati > Pseudomonadota > Gammaproteobacteria > Alteromonadales > Pseudoalteromonadaceae > Pseudoalteromonas > Pseudoalteromonas sp. SG41-2. The sequence goes on from NZ_JACJFK010000008.1 coordinate 18,189, forward strand.
TATCAATCACCAAATTTAATGCCGTTGCATACAGCCAAACAAGTAAAGCCAGTTTGCAACAGCAGCAACAGAGAACTCATGAAGAACAAGCTTTATTTAAAACCAAGCTAGAAGAATTAAGCTCTCAGCTACACGACCAACCGCAAATGCTGCAATTACTATCGAAAATAACACAACGCTATCAGCAATTTAGTACCACTAGCGCAACAATGTTTAACACCAAACAACAAGGCCTAACAGCAGCAACTCAGGTTACCTCATTAGCAAATGATTACGCTAATAATCTTGCTGACTTAAGTAGTGGCTTACTTGATTTAGAACTAATCGAAGTAACACCGGAGCAACAATCGTTATTAGCCGCTATTGTTGGTACCGCGACCCGCATTGACGACTTACTATTCACCTTAGGCAATAATGTTAAGAGCATCAACCACATTAGTTCCCTACAAACACTCACAGAACACCAACAAGATACCGCTTTTTTATTAGACAATATCCAATCTAATTTTACATACCTACAACAGCAAGCGAGTGAGTTAAAAAATCAAACAAATTTCAGCAACCTAAAAGACCTTCTCAGCTTAATTAATCAACAGTTGGCAACACTGTACCAGCAACAAAGTACTCTTTTGACCAGCAAAGTTGCGACCGAGCAAGCCTTTGCTGCATTCCAGCAACAGTTTCAACTTACCGAGCAGCTCATTATTGAGTTAAATCATTTAGCCGATAAACGCTTTGATACCTTGCAGGCGGATGCTCAGTCGGTGATCACTACAGGTTCGCGACTCGCGATTATTATAAGTTTAGTGCTTATTTCGTTTGCAGCCTTGATCTGCTTTTTAACCACCAAAGCAATGTTAAAACCACTCAATGCTGTAAATAAAGCACTATCACGTATCGCTTCTGGGGATTTATCGAAACGTACAAAGCCCCATAATGATGATGAATTTGGTGTACTTTTAAACAATATCAATCAATTAAGCGATGATCTAAGTACATTACTAAGTGCGATAAGTGATAACGCCCACACCTTAGATCAATCAGCAATTCAAACCAGTGCACAAGGCCAACATATGACCGAAGCAGCACAGCAGCAATTAGATCGTATTGCAGAGGCCGACTCGGTGGCGCATAGCATGCATAGTAATTCCCAAGCGGTCTGTGAACGAGCTGATAACACCTCTAATGAAGTTGCTAACGCTTCGCAGTTTGCCAATGATGTAAATCAGATTGCTGATCGTAACAGCCAGCGTATTGCAGCGTTACTGACTCGGCTTGATCAAGCTGTACAAAGTACTAATGAGCTAACCCAACACACACAATTAATTGGCGCAATCGTGGATACAATTAGCAGTATTGCTGAACAAACTAATTTACTTGCGCTAAACGCTGCTATTGAAGCTGCCCGTGCAGGAGAAAATGGCCGAGGCTTTGCTGTTGTGGCAGATGAAGTTCGCTCTTTAGCTGCACGAACGCAAAACTCGACTAGCGAAATACATACAATGATCCAAACACTGCAACATCAGGCCAATACTGCTCATCATGAAATTAACGATGGGCAACAACAAGCAAAAGAATGTGTAGCAAATAGTAGTGAATTAAACCAAGCGGTGGATAAAATAAAAAGTACTTTAGTGACAATTAACCAAATGAGTATGCAAATTGCTAGTTCATCACATCACCAGCTTGATAACAGCAATGAGATAAAACAGATTATGGCGCAAGTAACGGTGCAAGCACAAACGAATGCCGAACATGCAAAGTCACTCGCCAATCAAAGTGAAGACGTTAACCAACTCGCTCACTCATTAACCAGCACAGTAGAAAGATTTAAGTTCTAACTCTGAATATAAAACCCATCTGCAGCTATTGTGATAATGATAAATACACGCCACAGAAATAACGTTGCAGTGGCGTGTAGCAACTTATTTATTATTTTGCTCCGCGATAAACTCCCTAATGTATTTATCAAATAGTGCCGCTGGCAGTGGTTTGCTGTATAAAAAACCTTGAATATAATCACAATTTAGAGCGTTTAAAAAAGCCAGCTGTGCAAAGGTTTCAACTCCTTCGGCAACAACTTTGAGCTGTAGGTTACTAGCCATTGAAATTATTGCACTAACCATCGCACAATCTTCAAGATCATCCGGTAAGTCTTTTATAAACTCCCGATCTATTTTTAACTTACTCAGCGGAAAACGCTTTAAATAACTCAACGATGAGTAACCGGTGCCAAAGTCATCAATTGCTAAACCCACGCCGGTTGCGCGTAATGCTTGCAACTGCTGCAAAATATTTGAGCTATTATCAGCAAGTAGCGTTTCTGTAATTTCAAGGGTTAAACACTGAGCTGATAACTGCGTTTCCTGTAGAACACTTTTAACTAACGCTTCAATATCTTGGCGAATAAATTGCACGCTAGACATATTTACCGTAACAAAAAACTGATCACCGAAACAACCACACCACTTAGCAGCTTCGCGGCATGCTTCTCTGAGTACCCACTCACCTATTGGAATGATTAATCCTAACTCTTCACATACAGGAATGAATTGTGCCGGCGAAACATCGCCAAGCTCCGCACTATGCCATCGCAATAATGCTTCACAGCCGACCGTTTTTTTATCGTGGCTAATAATTGGCTGAAAATAAACGGTAAACTCGTTATTACTAAGCGCTTTATGAAGAGCATTTTCGAGCCTACTGCGAGCAGTCGCTTGTTCATGCAAGCCACTGGTAAAGAACTCAAAGCAGTTTCGCCCTTGCGCTTTAGCTTTGTACATAGCGCTATCAGCATTACGTAGTAATATTTTTCGATCGCTGCCATCGTCGGGGAAAATAGTGATCCCCATACTGCCGGATACAAATACATCTTGCTCACCAATTTTAAATGAAGAACTAAGCGCCAGCAGAGCTTTTGTAGCTAGTCGCTCAATATCTGCTAACTTATTGATCCCTGGCAGTAATAGCGCAAACTCATCGCCACCTAAACGGGCAACTACGTCAGAGCTGCGCATACATGCTTTAAGCCTTTTGGCAGCCTCAAGTAATAGTAAATCACCACTATTATGCCCTAAGGTATCGTTAACGCTTTTAAACCGATCTAAATCAATAAAACAAATTGCCAAACGCTTATTATCAGCTGTCGCACGGATCATTTCTTGATCTAGCTTGCTATTATAATGATAGCGATTTGCCAAACCCGTTAAGGTATCAAAATTAGTTTGTAGCCACATTTCCTGTTCATTTTCTTTGCGTAAAGAAATGTCATTAAATAAGGCAACATAAACTTCAATGTCTTTTTCCTCGTCAAATACTACCGAAATATTGACCCAGCTCGGGTAAATACTACCATCTTTGCGGCGGTTCCATATTTCACCTTCCCAGTGCCCAGCCTCATTTAAACGTCGATATAACACTTTAAAAAACGATGGTTTATGATGGCCCGAATTTAATATTGCAGGTGATTTACCAAGCACATCTTGTTCTTGATAACCGGTGATCTGTGTGAAGGCTTTATTTACAGCTTGAATTTCATTATCACGATTAGAAACTAAAATACCTTCATTAGTTGTTGAAAATACCGTGCTCGCGAGTCGTTGTTGTTGAAGTGCTTTTAATTTTAAAGTGATATCACGAATTAAATGTATTTCACCAATTTTGCTATTTTTTTCGTCGATAACTGCGGTTACTCGTGCCTCTCCCCAAAATACCTCTTTAGCTCCGTGAAATTGACACTCACTATCAACCCCAACTACTCCTTTCGAACACTCAGTAAATGAGTAAATATTTTTATCCTTCAGTGGCTCGCCTGCCGTTAACTTTTGCACAGCCGCAGTATTAGCTGTAATGACCCTATGCTCGGCATCCGTGTAAACGAGCAGATCATCAATACTATTGAAAATCGCTTTTAGCGTCGCACTGTCTTTTTGCGCCGATTTTTTAGCTCGGCGTAATCGCAAAACTAACCAAGTTAAAGTCGCTAGCAGTATTATCAGTACAGAAATAGATATTAGCGCTAACAGCAATTGATCGGTGCGTTTTTGTTCTATTTCATTAGTTTGAATGGCAACCAATTGTTCAAGATTTTCTTGATAATGCCAAAGCGCTTTTTCAAGGTTACGTTGAGATGAAATATCATGTATGACAGAAAATAAAAAATCTTTATTTTCAATTGTAAATGGGGCTGAATAAACGCTAACGGTACGTGTTTCACCGCTCGCTAATCGGTGTTTGAAAACAAAATAGTTTTGCCCTTTACTCAGAGCAGCTTGGCGTTCCTGTGCAACTTGTTGCTCAGTAAATATATTAATTTGCTGGATACGCATTGTTTGCAATTGCGCAATACTGTAACCATAAAATGCTGCCGCTGCTTTATTAGCAAATTTAATTTCACCCGTTTGCGGTTCTACCACTAACATCACGGCACTGTGCTCATTAAAAAGCGGCACATTGAGCGCGGAATTTAATGATTGCTTAGCACTTACTTGATCTACAAAGGTAATTACACAGCAAAGAAGAACAGCCTTGATAAATGTTTTTACGATAAGCCCACCCATTAATCAAAAACTCATTTCAAACATTTGTCCTAAACTATAGCTTACTCACCTTATAATGTAACAAAAATGATCGCTTAAATGCGCTCTAAAAACACCTCATTAATTCGCTTAACGTCTTTATTTAAGTATAATGCCAACAGTCTTTTAAGCTTTAAAGCGGCCCACAATGAAATACAAAGATCTACGTGATTTTATCGATTTATTAGAAAAAAAAGGTGAACTGAAGCGTATTCACCAAGAAGTTGATCCTTATCTTGAAATGACCGAAATTGCCGACCGCACACTACGTGCTAAGGGACCCGCTTTATTGTTTGAAAACCCTAAAGGTTATGATATCCCCGTACTAGCTAACTTATTTGGTACACCAGAGCGTGTTGCCATGGGAATGGGTAAAGAACACGTTAGCGAACTACGGGAAGTCGGTAAGTTGCTGGCATTTTTAAAAGAGCCAGAGCCACCAAAAGGCATTAGAGAAGCATTTAGCCAAATTCCAGTGTTTAAGCAAGTATTAAATATGCCTGCCAAAGAAGTTAAAAAAGCGCCTTGTCAGCAAGTTATTCTAGAAGGCGATGATGTTGATTTAACTAAGCTGCCAATTCAACACTGCTGGCCTGGTGATGTGGCTCCATTAATCACTTGGGGTTTAACCGTCACCAAAGGACCTTTCAAAAAACGCCAAAACTTAGGTATTTACCGCCAACAATTACTCGGTAAAAATAAAATCATTATGCGCTGGTTATCACACCGTGGCGGTGCTCTCGATTTTCAAGAATGGTGTAAAGAAAACCCAGGCCAACCTTATCCGGTATCGGTAGCATTGGGTGCTGATCCTGCGACAATCCTAGGTGCCGTCACGCCAGTGCCAGATACCTTGAGTGAATACGCCTTTGCCGGCTTGCTACGTGGTAGCAAAACAGAAGTAGTTAAGTCGATCTCCAATGATTTACAAGTTCCTGCCAGTGCTGAAATAGTTCTTGAAGGCTATATAATGCCGGGCGAAATGGCACCTGAAGGCCCTTATGGCGATCACACGGGTTATTACAATGAGGTTGATAACTTCCCTGTTATGACCGTGACCCACATGACACATCGTAAAGATCCTATTTATCACAGCACTTTTACTGGTCGTCCACCAGATGAGCCGGCAATTTTAGGGGTCGCACTCAATGAAGTCTTCGTACCTATTTTACAAAAGCAATTTCCTGAGATAGTCGATTTTTATCTACCGCCAGAAGGCTGTTCATATCGTATGGCGATAGTGACAATGAAAAAACAATATCCAGGTCATGCCAAGCGCGTGATGATGGGGGTATGGTCGTTCTTGCGTCAGTTTATGTACACAAAGTTTGTCATTGTCTGTGATGATGACGTTAACGCACGTGATTGGAATGACGTGATCTGGGCGATTACTACACGTATGGATCCCGCCCGCGACACTACTCTAATTGAAAACACTCCGATTGATTATTTAGACTTTGCATCACCGGTTTCAGGTCTTGGTTCAAAAATGGGTATGGATGCCACTAATAAATGGCCCGGCGAAACCACTCGTGAGTGGGGCGAACCCATTGTGATGGATCAAGCGACTAAAGATCGCGTCGATGAAATCTGGCAAAGCTTAGATATTCTTTAACAGCTCTTTTAGAGGCTATAAACTCACTATGCGGATATGTTATTATTGTTCAAATAAAGTGCGTATCCGCTAATTTAAGGTAAAACATGCAAACATTACACGCTGAAGTTGTCGCTATCAGCCCACTCACTGAATTTGTTCACAAAGTAATTTTAAAACCTGTTGAAAGCGTCACCTTTGAAGCTGGCCAATATTTGCAAGTAGTGCTTGGCGAAAAAGACAAGCGCGCGTTTTCAATTGCCAGCCGCCCTTCACAGTCTGATGAGCTAGAACTCCATATTGGCGCATCTGCAGTTGATTCATATGCAATGCAAACTTTAGAGCATCTTCGCCAAGCCCATGCTGAGAAAACTCAGGTGTTGATTGAAGCCGGCTTAGGCATTTCACAGTTGCGTCTCCAATGCGAACGCCCAATTATTTTACTCGCTGGCGGCACTGGGTTTTCATACGCAAAATCTATGGCTGATCATTTAAGTGAAATCGGTTGTGAGCGTCCGGTATTGTTCTATTGGGGTGTGCGTGAAGAGTCAGCCTTGTATGCGCATACTGAAATGCAAACATGGGCCGATAGCCGTGAAAACTTTACCTTTATACCAGTAGTTGAAAACCCAACAGCTAGCTGGACAGGCCACACAGGCTACGTACATAAAGCGGTGATGAACGATATCGTATCGCTTGCCCCATATGATATTTACATGGCAGGGCGTTTTGACATGATAGGTATTGTCCGCGATGATTTCCTAGCACATGGTGCAATTCGCGAAAACATGTACGCCGATGCATTTGCATTTATAAAATAGTATAACCAGAGTAACCAGCTTAATTTTTATCCGTAAGCTGGTTACTGACACTCCCTGACAGCCCGCTATGATTTACTTAGCTCTTCTTAAACAAGGAGAACTATGATGACCACAAATTTAATCGAAGTTGTAAATTTCAAACTAAAGACTGATACAAATTTAGCGCAGTTCCATATCGCTAATAATGATTTTCAGCGTTATATTGATAACCAATCAGGCGTACTTTACCGCTCCCTTGCTAAACAAGCCGATACCCAGCAATATAGTAGTATCATTTATTTTGCTACGGTTGCTGATGCCCAAAAACTGCGTGATACATTTTTTGATAATGCTATTTGCCAACAGTACACTTCTCTCATTGCAAAAGAATCGATAAAGCTGGAGCGTTTTGAAGTGCTTAGCCAAACAGCTTGCCAACAAAGCTAACACTGTATTTTTGAAAACAAGGATAACCAATGCACAAATCAGAGCGGCTATTTCAATTAGTAAACATACTTAAGAGTCGCCGCTTTGCGATCACTGCAAACGAACTTGCCAATAAATTACAGGTATCTCAGCGAACAATTTATCGCGATATTCAGCACTTACAGAGCTCGGGCGTGCCCGTTGAAGGTGAGGCAGGCACTGGCTATTTAATTACCGATTACGACCTACCACCGATGATGTTTACTCTTGAGGAGCTACAAGCACTGTTGTTAGGTAGTAAAATGGTCAGCGCTTGGACTGATCCACAGTTAGCGGCGAATGCCCAAGCTGCAATGACTAAAATTAATGCTGTGTTGCCTAACAAGTTAAAGCAACGCGTTGCAGAGCTGCCGTATTTAGTCTCTGCATTTCATCACGATAAAAGCCACCAAACGACCACTTTGATACTTCGTAAAGCCATCACTAATAAAACCTGCATTGAATTTCATTATCTAGATGTTAATCAACGACCAACTCAGCGTATTGTCGACCCTTTAGGACTGGTATATTGGGGCGCAAAGTGGACTCTTATCGCTTATTGTCAGTTGCGCAGTGACTACCGAGAGTTTCGCTTAGATCGTATTCAAAGCATTATTCCACTCGCCAAGGCATTTGATACTAATTCACAAAAAAGCTTAGCGCATTATATGGAGTTAGTGAAAGCCAAATACCAAACTCACTCTGATGGTCTGGCTCATAATTAAATTTAGCTGTGATTGTTGTTACCTATCAGCGCAATCAACATAAACAATTTCACAAACGGCCAATCCTTAACCATACTTTGAATAACTCATTAATTGGGAGAGACCCAAATGTTAAACACCAAAGTAAAAGATTTTATGCAGCGCAAGTTACCGCATATAACCCCTGAAACCGAGATGACCACAGCAATTGCAGAACTACAAAAATTCAAACTACTGGGAGCGCCAGTGTTTGATGATAATAAATGTTTAGTGGGCTTTATTTCTGAGCAAGAACTGCTAAAACCGTTAATGCAAAATAGTTATTTTTGTGACGGTGTGGTTAAGGTTTCACAACTGATGCAAACCGAGGTTGTAACCGTCAACGGCGACACCAACATAATGGAACTTGCAGAGCAAATGAAAACCGGTAAGCCGAAAAACTACCCTGTTGTAGAAGGCACTACGGTCATAGGCATGATAGGCCGTAGTGATATTCTTAAAGCCATGTTTGATAACTACCTAAGCTGCCAACGTGAGCATTAGGCGCATAATTTAATGGCTTGTGCATCGTAACTATCGAGCAGCGACTGCTTGCTTTAGTTGCTGTTTTTCAGCATCACTCAAGTATGCAATATCAAGTGCATTGGCTTGGGCTTTTTCCATATCAGCCTGAGTAAGGCCTGCAGCAGGTCCTGCAACCATGTATTCATGTTCAATTTCGATGCCTTCCACTGCGGGATCATCGGTATTAATACACGCTAAAATACCATGATCTAAGAAGCGCTTCAGTGGATGCACATCTAAACTGGCTACTGTGCTGGTTTGCACGTTACTAGTTAGGCACGATTCAATACCTATGCGTTTATCACGTAGGTAGTCCATTAGCTTGGCATCTTCAATAGCTTTGACACCATGGCCAATACGCTCAGCACCTAGCTCATTGATTGCTTGCCAAATACTGGCAGCTCCCAGAGCTTCACCGGCGTGAATCGTTGCGCTAAGGTAAGCATCACGTACTTGCTTAAAGTGATCGACAAATAACTCGCCCGGAAAGCCAATTTCATCACCAGCTAAGTCCACTGCAACTAAATCATTTTTAAACACGAGTAAGGCATCTAACTCTTGCTGGCAAACTTTAGTGCCATAAGTACGTGATAATATACCAATCAGGTTAGCTTTAACCGTGCTACTTTGAGTCGCACTTTTAATACCATCAACTACAGCTTCAACCACACCTTGTGGATGTAAGCCTTGGCTTTGTGCCATGTAGTAAGGGCTAAAACGCAGCTCTACATAATCAAGACCTTGTGCTTGCGCATCTTCAATATTTTCGATAGCAATACGCCGACACGCATCGTAATCACCCAATACCGTGACGCCCCAGTCAAGCTTTTGTAAAAAGGCCATTAAGTTAGGCTCAGGATCGATAACTTGCACATGCGGTATTAAGTCTGCAACATTATCAGCAGGCAGCTTAATATTGAACTGACGACCTAAATCAAGAATAGTTTGCGCGCGGACATTACCATCTAAATGGCGATGGATATCTAGCAAAGGGAGTTTTTTATTGATCATAATTAGCACTCAGTTCAGTTAATTTGCGCGGATCATACGCACTTAAATCGGTAATTCAAGTTTAGATCATTTTGTTTGTATTATTGAGGTCATTTGTCAGCCCCGATCGATAAAAGTACTAAAAATTAATCAGTACTCTGTTGTAGGTAATGCCATATGGTTTTAAATAGCTTTTCGGCATCGATTGGTTTTGTTAAATAGCCATCCATACCAGCTGCGAGAGCTTTTTTAACATCATCATCATGAGCATTTGCTGACAGAGCAATAATAGGAAGCTGATGTATAAATAGCTCATCACGAATCACTTTAGTGGCTTGCAAACCATCCATATTAGGCATTTGAATATCCATAAGCACTAAATCATAACGGGTTTCAGAGACCTTCTCAATGGCTTCAAAACCGTCACTGGCAACATCAGCAATACACCCTTTGGTTTTTAATATAGCGGTAGCAACATGTTGGTTTAGCGGATTATCTTCCACCAATAGGATCTTAAATTCAGCAAGCGATAAAGTACTCGTGTCAATCTCAGCAAAGAGAGGCTCTAATTGCTCGGCTTTAGTGAGAGGCGAGATACGTGGTAAGGTAAAAGTGAAAGTTGAACCTTGTCCTTCCTCACTTACTAAACTAATATTTCCTCCCATCAATTCAACCAACTTTTTGCAAATACTTAACCCCAAACCTGTACCGCCGAACTGTCGCGAGGTAGAGCTATCGGCTTGTGCAAATGGTTGAAAAAGTTGCTGTTGAGCTACTTGGCTAATACCAATACCAGTATCACTGACACTAAAGTAAGTGACGTCTTGCTGCTGCCATACTTTGAGTGTGATTGTGCCTGTAGCGGTAAACTTAATCGCATTATTTAATAAATTTAGCAAGACCTGCTTTAAACGTATTGGGTCGCTATCTAGCTGTAGATCTGCGCTGTTATCTAGTTCTAATATTAATTTCAGCGACTTAATGTCAACGTCGAATTGCACCAAATTAACTAATTCATCAATAAGCTGATTTAACTCGATAGGCTCTTGTATTAAATCGAGTTTGCCAGCTTCCATTTTAGAGAAATCGAGTACATCATTTAATACTCGCAGCAACACACTCAGCGCACCATCAGCTTGTTCAATATAATGGCGGGCTTGTTGCCAATCTTGCTGCTGCAACGCTAAATAATGCAGACCTTTAATGCCATTGATCGGAGTACGTACTTCGTGACTCATATTCGCTAAAAACTGGCTTTTGATTTGACTTGCTTCATCTGCTTTTTGTTTTTCTTGACGCAACACTCGTGTTTGTTGAGCAACTTGCTCGCGCACCTGAATATTGGTGCCGGTCACTGAGATTAAAAAAGTGATCAGTAACCAAACAAATAACATCCCTAATATTTGTGCAAACCAGTACATTATCCATGACGTTTGTGTTGTTGGTTCAAATAACTGAACTTGCCAAATTCGCTGCCCGATAACTAACTGGTATTCACTCAGCAGTTCGCTATCGGTGCGAGATGCGCGGTAGATTAGTTGTCGCTGCTGCGCATCAGTCACATCGTAGAAGTGCATACTTATTTGACTGCGATGATTAAACTGCAAAGTATCAGCCAAGCGCGCTAAGTTAATAACGCCAACCACAAAGCCCCTAAAATCACCTTGCATATCTAAGTCACCAAAAACCGGAAAGAAAAATAATACCCCAGTATCATCATTGTTGCTTTGTACAAGCTTCATCGGCTCGCTAATAATCAACTCATTCAATGCTTTTGACATCATCATCACATCACGGATTTGCGCATTTGAGGCTAAATCAAAACCTACTACCCCTTCATTACCCAACATCGGATGTACATACTGTACAGGGTAATAACTGTCCCGTTTCGTCACACTCTGCCATTGTTGCTGGGGTGATTGCTCTTTTATATAAAATTCATTAAAGCCTTCTAGACGAATTTGTTGTTGGTATTGAGCAACCGTTGATAAAGGTACATTTGGCACCCATTCTAGGGCAAGTACTTCATTGCTGTAATTAAGTTGAGTTGTAGTAAAACGCTTAAATTCAGCGTAACTGACTTCATCACTACTGGCAAAAAAAGTAGAAAGCAGAGCTAAATGCGCCGATACCTCATCTAATTTATGATTTATTTCCAACCGCACTTCAGCTACTTTTGCTTCTTGCTTTTGAATATCTTTGTCTTTTTTCACACTTGCCGCAGCATAAAAGCTAATACTTATAACGACATAAATAAGGATTGAAGGTAAAATTACTTGTAAGCGATGGCGCATCTGCTCGTAATTAAAAGCCGCCAATATTAACGGTGTAAAAATTAACACCCCAATACTGTCGCCAATCCACCACGCCACAAAGTTATCAAAAGCGGTATGTACCGGTATTATATTATTGGACACCAATAAGCTAGTGCCTATCGCTGCAGCAATCACACAGCAAGCAGGCCCTGCAATGATCAAGCTTTGTACACTGTGTTTTAAAGAGGATAAGTCTAGCGGAGCTTTAATTATTTTAACGATGCAATAGCAGCCTACCCAGGCCTGCAAAACGGCTGCAAAAGATACAGCTAAAGCTTGTAAGAAAACCTGCCAATGCAGAATATCAGCAACACGATCGAGATGAATCATATTGGTGAGTAAAGCACCGAGCAAAACCCCAACTAAGGCGCGTCGCCCGCACAATAAAAACCCTGCAAGGGCAATGCCTGATGGTGGCCACGAAGCCACAGCATAACCATCAATAGCGAGCAGCGAATTACTGAAAAACCCAGTAATAAAATAAGCAAAAGTTAAACCAAACGTCAGAGTAAATATATTTTGCAATGCTCTGGCGCTCCTATTCAGGCCTCAACTAACTGTAATTACAAATAAAGGTCGAGTGCTTTTTGGGGTTGTGCGCTTTTACTATAACTAAGCTGTGCTTGTACTAAATATTCTTTGCTGTTCTCTGTGTTTAACGCTTTATCGAACACCCGAGCAGCAAGCTCATACTCACCATGAGCATTAGCTAAGCATGCAAGTGCCAGTAACAATGCTTGATTATCCGGCTCTTTTTTTAAAGTATCTTGTAAACTCGCCTGTAACTTTAATGCGTCTCCAGGGGCGGACACTTTTAATATATGTGCAAGCTCAATATGCTGCTCTGGTTTTTTCAGCATTTTAAGTAAACTTAATTCAATCTCATTTAAACGCCCAGCTTTTGCCATCGCAGCTAAGTAACAGCTATGCGCTTTTACTTTTACGTTTTTAGATAGTTGCTGATACTTATCGGTTAATTGCGATTCTGGCTGTGCCATAAAGTAGGTGGTTAATAATATCGACCATTGGCTATCTGTTAACGCTTTTTTACTTAGTAAACGCGGCATAAACTGCTCAAGCGCAGTCCATTTTTGCTGTTGCACAAGTACTTCGGCATACAATTTCAGCTCCAGCGCGGTGGCTTTTTTAGCTTCCGCTAACGCTTTTAATTCACTGCTTACTGTGCTGCAATCACCACTGGCTAACCAGAGTTTAGCCGCTTTTAGTTGGTTTTCTGGTGAAATTTGGTCAAGTAATCCAATCGCTTTGCTTGTGTCATTATTTTGTAAAGCCGCTTTAGCTAATAACGCATAGCGCACATCTTGCCAATTATCAGCCACGCTATTGTTCCCCAATGCCAGTTCTAGCTGTTCGCTATCACCACTGATCAGACTCCATACAGCTTGTTCAATCGCCGCTTGTTTACGCTCTTCACTGCGGGCAAAAAAACGATGGCGAGTATTGCTGTATAAAGACAAAATATAACGAATAAGCTTATAAGTTAAATACAAACCCAGCGCGATAACCAAAATGGTCGCGCAAAAAGCAACGATAGACCCTTCAATAGTAGTTTTATTAAACGAAATTAATACATAACCCACTTCACCTATTAACATAGGCGATAAAGCAAGTAATACAGCAACTGCTAAAATAACCAATATTAAGCGGATCATTTTGCCCACTCCTTGATCTGCTCAGTACTTTGCAAAGTGATAGCTGGACTAAAGTTTAACTGCTCTTTGCTCAACTCCTGCAGCGCTTTAAGCGTACTTTTAGTTAGTGCTTCATCATGTTGGAAATAATCTTTTACTAATACTTCGGCTTGACTCAGAGCAGTAAAATAAATACTGGCTTGTTTAGTCAAAAGCGCATCTTGAGCTTGCGATAAATATAAACTTAATCGCTGTTGGATCAAATGACGCTCGTACTCTGTCAATAAAGGTTCAATAGCAATATCTTCACGTTGGCGAATTTTAATAAAGTTATCTTTAAATTGCTGCCACGAATTAGCTAAATTTTGCTGCCAATCACTAACGTTTTCGCTCAATACATGTTGCTCTTTTTGATCTACTTCTTGTGGTAATGCCACCGCATTGAAAACGAGCTTATCTACTTGCCCAAGTACACCGTGCAGCTTTAAATAAATTGCTTCTATTGCAACCGGCTCAACAGTGCTAAGCGCTTGCAAATCTTGATAAATTGCTTGGCGAATAGCGCCAGTTCCTGGATGCTCTGCTAATAACGTATCTAATCGAGTTAATACTGCCGCCGCTCCATTATAATCATGCTCAGCCCACAGTTTAAACTCAGCCATACGCTGCAAACTAGTCACCTCTTGTGGATTAAGACTATATGTTTGTTGCTCTGCACGCTGCAAGGCGGCTGCTAATTGTTTTGCCGTGTTATCTGCATTTTCAGCTAAGCTAGCAACAACTTTTTGCTCACTATTAAACAGCGCTTGTTGCAAGGTTTGCTGCGCAACTTTCACTGCTTGCAGCTCTTTACCGAGTAATTGGTTGTCAGCTGATAACTGATTAACTAACAGATTTGCTTGCTGTTGTGTATGAAGTTTTTGGTAAAACTGAAAACCAACACCAGAGGCCACAATCAACGAGATAAGTAATGCTAAGCTGCCAGTTTTACTTATTTTTTGTTTGTTTTTTTGGTTCGTTTCTTGTTTCATAGCAAAGTCTTTTTTTGTTGCCGAAGCAGAGTCTGCAACCTTAGCATTCGCCTTGGTTGAACTGCTTGGCGTTGCTTTAGGGTCAGCAAGCTGTGATGTTGGCTTTGTATCTTCACTCATAATGTTACCTTCGCTAATACAAGTAAACATAGCGCTATCGCTTGCACCTGCAGCAATGTGTATATTTGCCGAGTCAATCTGTTGCGCCGCAAGGTATTCACTAATGCGAGCACTGGCAACATAAAACTGGCACTGTCTGATCCACTCTAATTGTTTTGCGCCCAGTTCACGAAAAATCGCATCAACTGCCGCATTACTTGTTATGACTATACCTTTAACATCAAGGCTTTGCCAGTGGTCTAGCCAGTCAGTTGCATTACCTTCTACAGGGCCTCGTTGATAAACCACTAAATTATTTAAAAATGCCCCACGTTGCTTTAAGTTTTTTGCAATCGTTGCTCGGCCATCTTTACCTTTGACCAACACTATATTTAGACCATCAACTTGCTGTAATGATTTTAAAGCCAGTAATCCTTCAGAATCATGCAGTTTAGGCACGGCTGCTCGTACGCCAAATGCCTGCCAAATGGCTTCTGCCGTTTGTTCACCTACGGCATAAAATTGCGCTTTAGTATTGATATCGGGTTTAAGTGCCAACAATGCTTTGACAGCATCTTGGGAGATAAAAATAATTTTATCTGCATTCAGTAAAGGGGTCAGTTGAGTATTATCTGGGGTTAAGTAATCAATTTTCAAAACCGGAAATAAAGTCGCCTGATAACCCCCTTGCGACAGTTGCTCTGCAAGGTCGGCGCCTTTTCCATGTGGGCGAGTTATCAGGATCTGTGACATTTATGCGTCTCTATATACTTCAGCTAAAATTTTATCTGCGCCTAAAGCAAGTAACTGTTCAGCCAGTTGCACACCAAGCTGTTCAGCATCAATTGCTTTACCACTGATCTCAGCGCGTAAAATTTCGCTGCCATCAATTGCGCCCACTAAACCACGTAAATGTACTTGCTCGCCATCAACTAAAGCATAAGCGCCAATTGGCACTTGGCAACCACCTTCTAAACGGCGATTCATTGCACGTTCGGCATTAACACGAATACGTGTCTCGTTATGCTCAAGTGGTGCGAGTAACGCTTGGGTAACCTCGTCATCAATACGGCATTCAATACCTACAGCGCCCTGACCATTCGCTGGTAACGATTCTTCTGGTTCAATAAATGCTTTAATACGGTCATGCATCTGTAAACGAATTAAGCCAGCAGCAGCTAAAATAATCGCATCATATTGGCCATCATCAAGCTTAGCTAGGCGAGTATTGACGTTACCGCGTAAATCACGAATTTCTAAATCAGGACGCAGTTCACGAATTTGACACTGACGACGCAAACTCGATGTACCAACAATAGCACCTTGTGGTAGCTGTGCAATGTTAGCAAAGGTATTTGACACAAATGCATCGCGTGGATCTTCACGTTCACAAATTGTATGCAGTGCTAACCCTTCAGGAAAATCAACAGGTACATCTTTCATTGAATGCACAGCGATATCTGCACGGCCATCTAACATGGCCTGCTCAAGCTCTTTAACAAATAGTCCTTTGCCACCGATTTTTGCAAGTGGTGTATCAAGAATAATATCTCCTTGCGTCGACATTGGTACTAGCTCAACAGTAATGCCGGCATGGAAATGCTCTAGCTGTGCCTTTACAAATTCAGCCTGCCACAGTGCTAATGCACTTTTACGCGTGGCGATACGAATAAGTTGAGGTTTTTTTGTCACGTTTTCAGTCATAAAAGGAGTCCAATTAATTTTCTTTGCTGAGCCTAAAGGTGAATAAACACTTACTCAGCTAAAATGCGAAATTCTTTTTGTGCCAATAAATGGCCCTGTTCGTCAACAACATCAACACGCCAGTTGCCAACTTGTTCAGGTAAAATAGTTTTATTAGAGTAAGTGCGATACCGAGGAGACGTTACACCAAGCTCAATACTAGCTAGCACTTCATTTTCATAGCGCCAAACATGCTTGACCGTCTGCCCTTGCATATTTTTAAGCTCACTAAAAAATGCCATTGTTTCAGTAAATTCATTTAAACGCACATCCGCTTTAAAAACATTAACGGGTTCACGATCAACCACTTCACGGGTCAATACTGCGCGGCTTACTTTGTCGGTATCAATTTTTGCACCAAGAGCAACGCTGGCAATATGTGCGGATGTAGCAAAACTATCTGGTTGCTCCGCACTAACGTCACTTTCTACTGGCTCATTATTGGTATTTGTAGCAACAATAGTATTAGCTGCAAGTGCTTGGCTTTGTTCGGGCTGATTACTATCAACAATTTGCTGCTCTGGGCTATCAGTTATCATCGCCATTTTTAGCGATTCACTTTTATCATCCACTACACTAGCATCATTACCATCATCAGCAATATCAGTGAGTGTCGACGCTTCGCTGATTACCTCAAACTCTGTATTGTCTGCTACCGTTGTTGAAGATGCTAAAGGCGCGTCTTCTTCGCTTGTCTGTGCAACAGACTCGGCGGGGCTATCAAGGGGTTGTTGTTGATCATTTTGCTCAGCATTAACGGAGCTCAACAGGCTATAAGTAAAAATAACTAACGCAAATATCATCAGTAGCGTAACGGTAACAATGCGCTGCCAATGCCATTGATAGGTTACCTCAGGCGCGATAGGTGCAGCCTCTCGACTCATACTTGCAGTGATCACTATTTTTTGTTTCATTTTAGCCTCGGCTACTCAACACTATTTAACTTAAGCGCGCGATCAACCAGTGGCGAATAGCCATTAGTTCTTCCCCGCAGAGCTGATGGCCCATTGGGTAATCTTGCCAACTTACATCCATGTTATGCGTTGTAAGTATGTCAAACGCATGACGACCTGCATCATAAGGTACTACTTGATCTTGGCTACCATGAGCCATAAATACCGACAAATCTGTATGTTTAGCTTCAGCCGTTAACTTATCTGGCACGCACATATAAGTCGAAAGCGCCATTACACCTGCCAGTTTCTGAGTTAAACGCGGTGCTAAATGTAGCGCAATAACGCCACCTTGAGAAAAACCAGCCAATATTATTTTATCTGCAGGAATACCTTTACCAAGCTCTTGCTCAATCAACTGCTCAACCTTCGCCGCTGATTCGCGTACCCCAGTTTCATCAGCACGCTTGTCTAGATCCATAGATTTAATATCATACCAAGAACGCATTGCCATACCACCATTTATGGTGACCGGTTGTACCGGAGCATGCGGGAACACAAACCGCACACCTAATTCATCAGGCAATGCAAGTTGCGATGCGACAGGTAAAAATCCATCGCCTGAATCGCCTAAACCATGTAACCAAATAATCGTTGCTTGATGCTGGCCTTTTGCCGCGTATTCTACAAACTCTAAACTCATAGTGCTGATTGCCATTCTACCGTTTGGCCAGCTTGACGCGTTGTTGCTTCATTCATAAACTGCCAAAATTCTGCGCCCGAGCGATTATCAATCCACTTATCGCCACGCAATTCAAAATGGTGACCATTAAACTTAGTCGCAACCCATACTTGATGCAAAGGAGCTTGCTTATTAATCACAATTTTACTGCGATCAGCAAAAATAATCTCCAAAATACCTTGTGCAGATTCATAGTCTAAGTCAGCTTCACAGTCATCCACTTGTTCTTCAATGGTAAACATAAGAGCTTCGGCTAATTGGTGGTATTCATGATCAGTCATTATTGTTTCCTTTTACGGGCATTTAGCCAGATATTCGGTACGAATTGCATGCAGCTAGTGTAACAGGAATAAATTCATCCGCGAATAGCTGCATTTTTTAGATATTCTGTTAATCTGCGATTATAAAGCCAGCAACACGATTAATCTAATGAAAGAGATGCATCTTAAACAATTAAAACGACTTTCCCCACTTGGTGTACTACTCATCACTTTAGCTGGCTGCGGACAAAGCGGGCCACTGTATTTGCCAGAAGATAAAGCCGAGCCAAATAAACCACAACAAGTAACAACTCCAGTTACGCAAACACAGTCATCAACAACTGAATCGAAACAGGACCAATAATGGACTTTTTTGACTATAAAAATAATCAGCTGCATGCTGAAGACATCGCTGTCAAGGAGCTCGCCGCACAATACGGTACGCCTTGTTATATATATTCTCGCAAAACCTTTGAGCGTCATTACCTTGCCTTTGCACAGGCCGCAACCAATCATAAAAACTTAGTTTGCTATGCTGTAAAAGCCAATTCAAACATTGCTGTTTTAAATGTGCTGGCACGCTTGGGCTCAGGTTTTGATATTGTTTCTAAAGGTGAGCTTGCCCGCGTCATTGCGGCCGGAGGCGACGCTAGTAAAGTGGTTTTTTCAGGGGTTGCCAAAACAGCTGAAGAAATTGCCTACGCACTCAAGCTCGGGATTAAATGTTTTAATGTTGAGTCTGTCTCAGAGCTAGATCGTATTTCACACGTTGCCAGCGAACTTAATTTAGTCGCGCCAATTTCAATTCGTGTAAACCCTGATATCGATGCGAAAACCCATCCGTATATTTCAACGGGTTTAAAAGAAAATAAATTCGGTATCGATATTCTTACTGCAACAAGTGTTTATCAGTATGCTGCGTCATTGCCTGGCCTAAAAATCACCGGGGTTGATTGTCACATTGGCTCACAGCTGACTGAAATCAAACCATTTCTCGAAGCACTAGACAAAGTGCTGGCTCTAATTGACGATTTAAAAGCCAACGGTATTGAACTCAGCCACTTAGATATTGGCGGCGGTTTAGGCGTACCATACAATGGCGAAGCGCCACCGCATCCAAGTGAATATGTGGCACATATCACCGATCGTTTAACTGATTATCAACACTTAGAGCTTATTTTTGAACCGGGCCGTGCGATTGCTGCCAATGCGGGTATTTTGGTTACAAAAGTTGAGTTTATAAAACAAAACCAAGATAAGTTTTTTGCAATCGTTGATGCCGGTATGAACGATATGTTGCGCCCTGCTTTATATCAAGCATGGCAAAAAATTGTGCCGGTAACGCCTCGTAATGACGACACACCCACATACAACTTTGATATTGTCGGTCCGGTGTGTGAAACCGGTGACTTTTTAGGTAAAGATCGCCTGTTAGCCTTACAACAAGGTGATTTACTTGCCCAGCGCAGCGCTGGTGCCTACGGCTTTACCATGAGCTCAAATTATAACTCACGGCCACGTGTGGCAGAGATCATGGTCGATGGCGAGCAGAGTCATTTGATCCGCGCGCGTGAAACTCTGGAAAGTCTATGGCAAGGCGAGAAAATTTTACCATAAACTTTTTGTAACGAGGCTGCTCTGTGGCATGATTAGCGCAGAGCAACCCGAATTAGAGCGCTATGTTAGTTAATTTTTCCAAAATGCACGGCCTAGGCAACGATTTTGTTGTAATTGATAACATTACACAAAACGTTTTCTTGTCACGAGACCAAATAAAAAAACTGGCAGATCGCCATTTCGGCATCGGCTTTGACCAACTATTAATGGTTGAAGCGCCTTATTCTCCCGATCTTGATTTCCATTATCGTATTTTTAATGCTGACGGTAACGAAGTAGAACAATGCGGCAATGGTGCTCGGTGTTTTGCCCGTTTTGTACGGATGAAAGGCCTTACAAATAAACATAAAGTCACCGTATCTACCAAATCAGGTAATTTAACCTTATACATAGAAAAAGATGGCCAAGTCACCGTCAACATGGGTCACCCTAATTTCGAACCGAGCAAAATTCCACTCAAAGCGACTAAGCGTGAACTGACTTATATTATTCGAGCAGAAGAACACACCGTATTTAGTGGTGCAGTATCAATGGGTAACCCACATTGTGTACTTGAAGTTGATGATATAGAGACAGCTGACGTCAGCACTTTAGGCCCGCTACTTGAAAATCATGAACGTTTTCCACAGCGCGTTAACGTGGGGTTTATGCAAGTGATTAATTCTGAGCATATTAAATTGCGAGTTTGGGAACGTGGCGTTAACGAAACGCTCGCCTGCGGTACAGGCGCATGTGCAGCAATGGTAATTGGCCAAATTCAAAGTAAATTATCCACTACAGTACAGGTCGATTTACCGGGCGGTAGTTTGCAAATTCGCTGGCAAGGTGAAGGCCATCCAGTGCGAATGACCGGCCCTGCAGAGCATGTATTTGATGGGCAGGTCGCTTTATGAGTAACTCAAACGACCAAGTAACTAGTGAGCAAGTGAGTGAGTTTTTACAACAAAACCCATTGTTTTTAGCTCAAAATCCAGCACTATTAGCCCAACTTGAGCTGCAGCAAGTACAAGGCGCAACCTCATTGGTGCACATCCAACAGCGTCAATTGCGTGAACACAACACCATGTTGAAAAGCAAAATTGACAGCTTAATTAAGCACGCAAAAGAAAATGAGCTAATTTATAGCTTGTTCAGCGAGTGTCATCGCCAGCTTTGGACTAACTACGACTTTAAAACTTTAGCAATAAACTTACGCAATATTATTTGTACTAATCCGGCGATTAATGAATGCCACTTGCTTAAGTATGATAAAAAGTTTGCGCAACTAATTGAACACCGCTTAGAGCATAATGGCGTTTATCTGGGTCGCGTAAATCAGCAAGAGCGAGATTTACTGTTCAGCCCTGCTACACAATCAACTGCGCTCTATTTAATTGGTAACAGTCAGCACCCTATCGCTATTTTGGCCTTTGGCAGTGATGATGAAAACCACTTCGAACCGGCAAAAGATAGTTTATTTGTACTTGAGTTTGTTCGCTCACTGCAACTTAGACTGTTGGAATTGGAACTAGAGCAGGCATGAGCGAGCAGCAGCCGCCAAATGTTGAGCAATTATGTGACAAACTAAGCGATAAGTGGCGCACGCCAATCCTATTATTTAGTGATTATCTGCGCTTCGAAAGACAATACTCACCACACACTATCAGCCAGTACACCAGCCAACTTAACTTCGCTGCATTGTATTTCAGCAAACTGTGTAATGATTGGTCAAGCGTACAGGGTGAGCATATACGCCGTTACAGCATGCAACTTAGAAGCAAGCAACTAAGTGGCCGTACGATTAGTTTAAAGCTCAGCTGCATTCGCAGTTTGTATAAGTTTTTAAAAACCAAAGATATCAGTCAACAAAACCATTATCATAATCCGGCAGAAGCAATCAAAGGCCCCAAGTTTGCCAAACCCCTGCCTAAAAACCTTGATGTAGACCAAATGGCACGGTTACTTGATATTCACGATGATGATCCTCTTGCAGTTCGCGATCAGGCGATGATGGAGCTGATGTATTCATCTGGCTTACGCATTAGTGAGTTAGTTGGTGCCAATATACAAGATATAAATCGCAGTGCGGGGGAAATATTAGTCCGCGGTAAGGGCAACAAAGAACGCCTGTTACCAGTGGGAGGCAAGGCGCTAGAATCATTAAATAAATGGCTTAAACTACGCCCTCAATTTGCTCATCCAGAAGAAATTGCAGTATTTGTCAGTAGCAAAAAGTGCCGTATTTCAGCACGTCACGTTCGGCTTCGCATGCAAGAGTGGGGAATAAAACAAGGTATTAGCAGCCAAGTACACCCACATAAATTACGCCATTCATTTGCATCACATATTTTAGAATCATCGGGTGACTTGCGAGCAGTACAAGAGTTATTGGGTCACAGCAGTTTATCGGCCACCCAAGTGTATACCCATTTAGATTTTCAGCATTTAGCTAAAGTGTATGACAACACGCACCCTCGCGCTAAAAAACGTTCAAATACCGACTAGCCAGGAGCTTATATGATCCGCTTTAATCGTGCCATTTCACCTTTTACCGTATTGAGTTTTGACTTAGACGACACCTTATACAATAACCATCCGATAATTACAGCAGCCGTTCAAGCACAGATAAATTATCTAAATGCATTGCCAAACTGGCAAGCACAAGGTAAAGACTATTGGCAACAATGCCGTGAGCAGGCGCTACTTGATAACCCCGAGTTAGTCGACAATGTTACGCAGTGGCGCAAAAGCACTCTGCGTACAGCACTGGCAAAGCTTGGTTATCAAAACGCAGAGCTCGAACACCATGCTAATAATGCTTATCAAGCATTTGCTGATGCCCGCAGCCAAATTGTAGTGGATGATAAAGTGCTCGATTTACTTTCACAACTGAGTAAACGCTATCGCTTAATTGCTATTACCAATGGTAATGTAGAAATTGAACGTTTTAACTTAAATGGTGTATTTGAACTGGTTTTACAAGCAGGTATTCACGGTAAAGCTAAACCTCATACCACGATGTTTGAACAGGCCGCCGCCGCGCTTGGCGTCCCAACCCAGCACATTTTGCACATTGGTGATAGTTTAGACACCGATGTACAAGGTGCGCATAATGCGGGTTGTCAGTCACTTTGGTTAAATGACCAACCAGCTAAATATGCCTACAAAGGCTTAGCCGATATTGAAATAACTGATATTCAAGCGCTTAAACACTTTTTAAGCCAGCCATAATATTCTAGGAGCGAGCAATGAAAGGGACTGCTGTTACTAAATTTATCACGCTGCTGCTACTGCTATCAGTGGCACTTAATGGCTATTTATTGTGGCCACAACAGCAAGCAACAGCCCCACAAGCAGCCGTTAAATTGTCGCCATCAGTTATCGTTGAAAACAATCAGCAATCACTCTATCAGCAAGCTCTACAGCAATTTAATCAGCGACAGTTTACGGCTGCCTTAGCCAGCTACCAAGCATTAACTACAAGCCAGCCATTACAAGCTGAACAACTTTACTTTTTATGGTTAGATAAACTCGATAACTGGTTAAAAAATAATGAGCTCACAGCTGCTGAGACTTTTTTGCAATTATTTTTAAATAGCTATCCATACGATATACATATGTTGCAGCTTGATGCCGAACGTTTAGTGAAAAACCAGCAGCTACACCAAGCTATTGTTGCGTTATTCTCATTGCAATCACTTGCCAATGAAAGCCAGCAAGCAGCCATTAATATGCGTTTAATACAATTGACCATCGCACAAATAAAAACGCTTACAGAGCAGCACGCGTGGCAAAAAACCATTAATCAAACCTTAGTGTGGCTTGATTATGATAACGAAAATCCTAATTACTTATTCGCACTCGCTAATGCATATTACCATCTCGGTGACCTGCTAAGCGCGCAAGCAACATTAGATCGCTTTCCTTTGGAGCATCCATTACAAGCGAAAGTTGCTGAATTACAAACACGCATAGCACAAGCGCAAAGCGGTATTGATCTGGTGCCATTACGTCCATACGGCGCACACTATTTATTAGATATGCAAATCAACGATGCGCTCAACACCCAACTAATGATAGATACCGGGGCAAGCTTTACCGTATTACCAAATAACGTATTTCAAGCATTACGGCCAATACCCGACTATATTGATAGCTTAAGCATCAATACCGCCAACGGCCAAGTAATCGCAAAACGTTACCAACTTGATTCAATTTTAATTGGCCAGCAATATATTGAAAACTTTGAAGTGTTAGTAATTGATAACCATAGTGGGTATGGATTACTCGGCATGAATTTTTTACAGTTGTTTAAATTTAATATTAATCAACAAACTAATCAGCTAGAGTTAGCTAAATAAGGATGACTATGACACTCAACGATTTTTTAAGCCGTCTGGCTAATGAGCCACACACCATTGCATTTGCCGATACGATGGCAGTGATTGAAGCAAACTATACTTTTACAGCCTGCGCATTCAATAACCACGGCTTAAAAAGTGCCGTTGGTGAAAATAATGGCTCATGTAAAATTTTTGCTTTTGCTAAACTAAACCAACTAAGTAAACAAAATACTCTAGATTGCTTTGGCGCGTTTTATCGTGATGATGTACTTGGCAATCCTAATGAGCACGATCACATGAACATTCGCACATTTATGTTAGCACCAGAAGTAACCCCCTTCTTGGGCATTACTTTTGATGGCGAACCATTAACAGCTAACTAAGTGATTTTTCCATAAAGTAGCGGGTGCCAGAGCGAGGATAATTATCGAGTTGATATTTAACTTCATAACCACGATGTTCATAAAATGGTTTAGCTTGAAAATCTAAAGTATCAAGCTGAACTTGCAGCGCACCTAACTGCTTACCCTTTAATTCGATCGCGCTAAGTAACGTACTAGCTAGGCCTTGACCGCGTGCTTTTTCATCACACCAAAGCCAATTTATTTGTAACCAGTTACCAAATAATTGAGCAGCTACAGCCGCCACCACTTGCTGATTTTCATCAACAAATTTACACCCCAATGGCAGTCTTTGTGCATCAAAGTGAGCTTGATTATAAGCAACTATTTGCTCACGCAATAACTGTTCTAATACCTGTGAATCATCATTTTCAAACTGATACATGGTCGCTTTTTACCAAGTTAAAAGGTCAGTTTAAATGACTAACAAGTTAATATAAATGATTTTTACCGTAAGGCACCTCAAGCATATTACTGCCCACTTTTTCACTCTGGCCACACATTTCATCGTATGCGCTGGTATGACGCAATACCATTTGCGCATAACTAAGGTGGTCGAGTCGTTTTTGAATATGCAATGGGCTTAAGCCACGAATAAACTCCCCCTGCTCATCCGTTACATAATACTCAACATTGTTGATCATCACCGACACTTGGTATAAAGCCATTTCCAATGAGTGAACAATAACTTTTTGCAAAGGCTGATGGTTTTTAAGTTCTGATAATTTTATCGCCATGGTGAAACCCTTTTTACAGTGGATTAAGTTATCTGTACGTTGCTTTGATATACTTTGATCAATTTAAACCGAAGCGACTTAATTTATGAGCGAGAAAACTCGTCTAGCTAAATACCTTGCCCATGCTGGCGTTTGTTCTCGTAAACAAGCCTCGCGGCTGATTGATGAAGGTGTGGTGAGCGTAAATAAACGCCCAGCCAATCATATTGATCACGTTGATGATAACGACGATATACGCGTCAATAACACGCGCGTACAAGGTAAAGCAACGCGCATTTATTATGCCTATCACAAACCGGTAGGAATTGATTGTAAACTCAATCAACATGACCCTAGCAGCTTAATTCACCATCTACCAACAGAGACCCGCGTATACCCGATTGGCAGGCTAGATAAAGATTCTCGTGGTCTGTTAATACTGACTAATGATGGTGAATTTTGTAATCAGCTGATCCATCCTGACTTCCACCAACCAAAACGTTATTTAGTCACTGTTGATAAACCGCTTAATGATAGCTTTAGCCAAAAAATGGCAAATGGTGTGCCTGTTGATAAACATATCACACTGCCATGCACCGTGGAGAAAGTAGCCGACTGCCAATTTAGTATTATTTTAAAGCAAGGGCTGAATCGCCAAATCCGAAAAATGGCCCATTACTGTGGCTATAAAGTGATTGACCTTTACCGAGAACAAATTGCCGAGCTTAATTTGGCCACCCTAAGCCTGCCAGAAAATACCTATCGTAAAATAAATAAATCTGACATTTTAAAAAACTAATTATTTTTATATAAAATAGTTGCAAAGTTTGATTACAGGTGTAATCTTAAGTTAAAGATTACACCTGTAGGCAATATATATATGATTGAATTATCAAAAGCAGAATTTGAAGTGCTCGATGCACTTTGGCTGAACTACCCTGCTACAGCAAGCCAAATTATCGAGCGTTTAAGCGATGATAAACAATGGCACGAAAAAACCATTAAAACCTTACTCGGTCGGTTAGTAAAAAAAGGCGCACTCAGCTTTGAAAAAGATGGCCGCCAGTATATTTACACTCCTTGCATGGAACGCGCTGAATACACGCTAAAAGAAAGTCAAAATTTTATTGAGCGTTTTTTTAGTGGCCGTATCGCGCCGTTAGTCAGCGGTTTTGCTAAATCTGAGCAACTTTCTCAACAAGACATCAACGAACTTAAAAAGGTGATTGATGACTGGGAAAAACAGCAAAAGTAAGGGCTTAATATGTTAGAAAACACCTTTAACTGGCTTCTTGAGCAGCAACTATTAATCAGCTTACTGATACTCAGTTTGCTGGTTTTAGAACGCTATTCACTAAAATGGCTCAATGCTAACTTTGTCTATAAGTTATGGCTAATGTTACCAATCACATTACTGCTAGCAAATATGCCAGAGCATTTTAAGCCGCTGCCAAACAACGTCATTAGCACTATGCTGATCAGCCCCAAGCAAGGTTTTTCAACAACGATTAGTATTAGTTGGGTACTAGTTTATAGCGCTATATTTAGCGTACTGGCGTTAACTGCCATCGTGGTACACCTGCGGTTTATCAACCAATTACGATTAACCAATCTTGATGATAAAGTGCTGATTGACGCACATCCCGACATGCAACTATTACAAAGTAGCGCCGTTAGTACACCAATGGTTATAGGGCTATTCAGTAATCAGCTAGTCCTACCAACCGCCTATACACAACACATTGATAGCACTGCGTTAACGCTGATCATTGAACATGAAAAAGTACATATAAAACGCGCCGATAATTTATTTAATGCGCTGGCATTAATGGCCACATTGCTGATTTGGTTTAATCCACTGGCTTGGCTTGGCTACATGAACTTTAGACGCTTGCAAGAGCTGTCGTGCGACGAAAAAGTACTGACCAATAAAACTACTCAACAACGCATTTTATACAGTAAAGCTCTGATCAACTGTGCAGCAAATAGCCGTGCAGGGTTAATAGCTTACTCACACTATGGAGATAAAAACACGATGTTACAACGACTCAATCAAATCAAACACACCGGCAATAGCTCAATGATTGCCAAAGGCGCTTTACTTATTTTTGCAGCGGGTATGATCAGCAGCTTTGCTATCGCAAAACAACCAGAAGCAATAAGTAAGGTGCAAGCTATTTCACCCATCATGCGTATTGAGCCTCTTTACCCGATACAGGCAGCTGAACAAGGTATAAGCGGTTCAGTAGTATTAAAATACGATATTAGCCCAGCCGGAAAGACACAAAATGTGTCGGTTGTGAATGCCAAACCTGAAAGAGTATTCGATAAAGAGGCAAAAAAAGCGCTAATGCAATGGCAATATAAGCCTTCAAATTCAGGCTTTAAAGATGTATTGGTACAGTTAGACTTTGCAATTGACAGTAATTACAAATCAGAAGAACTGATTGAAAAGGTGACTGTTGCGGCTAAGTAAATTTTAACAACCAAGACCCTAAAGCAAGCGCCTTATTGAAGCCGCTTGCTTTAGCGTTTTAAAAAACAAAGCTTATACCAATCAACTTAAATATTTAAACATTCTAGCGAACTAAATAAAGCGCTAACTGCGTTATAATTTTTTCAAGTAGAACAACTACATGTCAAAATTTACGCCTTGTTATCACTGTATTTATCTGTCGCTGTAAATGGTCAGGAACTTAACATGATTGGTATTACAAGCACACAACAATCATAGCGACTGCAGCAGCTAAACCAACCAGCCATGATAAAGAACGCAGTACGTCTAAATTTAGATAGTAAAAAGCACAATATAGAACGCGGGCAATAATATGAGTAATGGCTAATAGCTCAGTAACTTGGTGGACATTATTGGTGCCCAGCACGGTGGCTAACGCTACAGCAAACACGGCCAATGATTCAAAACAATTTTGATGTGCTGCCAGCGCCCTTGCGCCAAATCCGGTGAGCTTAGACTGTTGCTCTCTTGGGTGCTTATTATCGTAGCCATCGAGCTTGTTCATTGCAAATGCCACGGGGGCCTTGGCAAAGTAAGGCATCAGTACAGCAAGTAGTGCGCAAATAAGTAATATCGTCATCGTTACTCCTAATCATAGTTTTCATTAACTTAGCACAGCTAAACTGATCGCGTAATTGACTTGAGTAATAAAAAAGCCGCAATGACTTATATGAAATAAATACAAGGCATTGCGACTAACAATAACATCGCGATAACTATAGCCCAAAAAGTTGGATTTGCAGCTGTGGCATATTGTCGCAGCAAAGATATTTTCATTTTATGGAATCTTAGTTCGCTTTAGAGCTCTGGCACTGGTAACTTATCCGCCTCTGTGAATTGCTGTTTTTTCATTATGACTTGGATCTTTTTAACTATTTTAGCCGCTTTTATGCAGTCGTGGCGCAACGCTTTACAAAGTAAACTAAGTGCGCATGTGAGTGTTGCAGGCGTCACCTTAGCGCGCTTTATACTTGCAAGCCCACTTGCTTTGGCATACCTCATTTCATTATATCTCTATCAAGATGCTCCCTTACCCACCTTCAACCTCGCTTTTATTAGCTACATTGTCGGCGCGAGCATAGTGCAAATTATTGCAACAGGATTAATGGTGACGTTATTTAAAATGAATAACTTTGCTGTTGGTGCTGGTCTTGCAAAAAGTGAAGCTCTTGTTGCGGCTATACTAGGAGTATTATTTTTTGGCGCGACGCTATCTTTATTAGGCTGGCTTGGCGTGTTTATTGGCTCAATTGCAGTATTACTATTAAGTGGAATTGCTAACATTAAGCACTTTAGCTTAAAAACAGCCTTACTAGGCTTGGCCTGT
The DNA here is from genome assembly GCF_014164535.1 of Pseudoalteromonas sp. SG41-2. Taxonomy (NCBI): domain Bacteria; kingdom Pseudomonadati; phylum Pseudomonadota; class Gammaproteobacteria; order Alteromonadales; family Pseudoalteromonadaceae; genus Pseudoalteromonas; species Pseudoalteromonas sp. SG41-2. Next base: position 47,516 of record NZ_JACJFK010000008.1, read on the forward strand.
GGGACAGCATTTGCACTCTCCTCATCATGGATACGCGAAGCAAGCCTAAACTCAGGCCTGTCGTTTCCTTATTCCGCAGCATGGGTTTTACTGCTTATTATCAGCCTGCAAACTATCATGCTATGTGGTTATATTACAGTAAGGGAACGCTCAACATTTCGAGCTATGTGGAACCATAAAAAAACCACCAGTGCGGTGAGTTTTTTTAGCTGCATAGGCTCGATTGGTTGGTTTAGTGCGATGAGTTTACAGCATGTTGCCTATGTCAAAACCTTAGGGCAAGTAGAAGTATTTTTTACAATCTTGATCTCAGTTTTATGGCTCAAGCAGCCTTTAAAACGTCAAGATACCGCAGGGCTGGTGTTAATTGCTATAGCCGCAGTATTAGTCATGTTACCTTCGATATAAACAACAAAGGCGGCTCACTGCAACATGGCCGCCTTTCGATTTTTTAATTCACTGAATTAATGGCTGATTTTCAATGTGATAACGCCGCTAATAATCATTAATACACCGGCAATACGGCCGAATGTTGCTGCATCATTATAAAATAGTATCCCTACTAAAAATGTTCCTGCCGCGCCAATGCCTGTCCACACTGCGTAGGAAGTCCCCATCGAAATATCACGCTGTGCCAGCCATAACATAAAACCACTGGCGACCATAAACGCCACTGCAATGCCAATACCTAACCAGCGATGTTCACCCTCTTGCGACATTTTTAATCCTACAGGCCAGCCAATTTCCAGCAAGCCTGCAATAATTAAATAAATCCACGCCATTAATTTACTCTCTTTTTCAATATTACATCGTACAGATCTTCACGACGATCTTTTAAGTTACGCACCGTGCCTTCACTGTGCAGAACTTTTAATTTATCCATATCTAAATCACTAAATAACAGCATTTCAGTATTGGGGGTTGCTTCATTAAGCGTAGCATCATGAGGGAACGAAAAATCAGACGGTGTTAATACCGCTGATTGTGAATACTGCACATCAAGACTTTCAACTTCTGGTAAGTTACCTACCGATCCGGCAATAACCACGTAGCATTCGTTTTCAATGGCCCGCGCCTGCGCGCAGTGGCGTACTCGTAAATAACTATTTTTGGTGTCGGTCCAAAATGGCACAAACAGAATATCGAGACCTTGTTTTGCTAAAATACGTGACAATTCAGGAAATTCAACATCGTAACAAATTTGAATACCCACGCGTCCAGCATCAGTATCAAATACCGCAATTTTGTCACCACCTTGAATCACCCAGTCATTTTGTTCATGAGGCGTGATATGAATTTTACGTTGTTCGTCAATTTTACCACTGCGATGGCATAAATAACTGACATTATAGATTTTATCGCCTTCAGCAAGCGGCATTGAGCCGGTGATAATATTCGCATTATACTCAATCGCCATACGCGACATCGCATCACGAAAAGTCTCCGTGTATTCGGCTAAATAACGAATAGCCTCAGTCTGATTTCTTTGCTCTGTAAGCCCCATTAGTGGCGCATTAAAAAACTCCGGAAAAAGAATAAAATCACTTTTGTAATCAGACACTGTGTCTACAAAATATTCGACCTGCGTGAGCATTTCTTCAACCGACTCAACACTGCGCATTTGCCATTGCACTGCGCCTACTCGCACTATCGACTTCGTTGATTCAAGTACCGTGTCGGTCGGTTCAAACATAATGTTATTCCACTCAAGTAGCGTGGCATAACCCACCGAATTTTGATCTTCCGGTAAATACTTTTTAAGTAAGCGTTTAACCTGGAAATCATTCGACAATTGAAAACTTAAAATTGGATCATACAGCTCTTTATGATCGACTTTGGCAATATATTCTGTTGGACTCATGTCACTGCTATGATTGTAATAACGCGGAATACGTCCGCCCGCCAAAATAGCCCGCAGATTATACTGACGACATAATTCTTTACGCGCATCATAAAGCCTGCGCCCTAAACGCATACCACGATGAGTAGGCGAAATAACCACATCTAACCCATACAGCGCATCACCATCGGGGTCACTAAATACCCGGTCATGGCCGTCAACAATATCTTCATAGGTGTGCGGATTAGAAAAGCGCGTGTAATCAACTTGCACACTCAACGCAATCCCTACCAGCACGCCATCATCCACCATGCCCAACTGCCCTTCAGGGAACTGGTCAATCAGTCTAAATATAGTATGGCTTGGCCATGCACCACCTAAATCTGGATAAGCCTGATCCATCAAAGTTTTTACTTGTGGATACTGCTCTTTAGTTAAATTACAAATCTCAAGATGGGTTTTTTCTGCCGACATACACAACTCCTTTAGGCGTAGGACATTAAATTTGATAGTTCAATACGCGCATAATACGTGATCAGCTCTGAACGCTTGCTTAGTGCAGCATACCTAGCGCTGGTTTATTTTTAAGATAGCACCAACAACAGTGTTGAAGTAAGTATAAGTAGGTATAAATTTTTAGTTTTACACCTCTTTGCTCAGCTAACATTAACGCTGGTTTAGCGGTTTTCGACCTAAAGCTTAGGTTAATTGCACTTTATAAGAGTAAAAGTAATGGCCGAAATCAAGCGGCCACTACCTCAAAACAAGGTGGCTTTACTCATTTAAAGCTCATTTGCAGGTAATATTGTGATCTCATGCATTAGTGTTTGCGGTAATAGCGGCGTTGGTTTTGCAGCTACGTAGTCATCAAATCCTGCGCGATAAAATGGCGATAGTGGATGACCTGACTGGCCACCGGGAATGGCCATTATGGCGTTTTCTAAATGCCCAGGTTGAGCAATAAATCGCTGTGACGCACCAAAACTACGCCCCTGCACTGCTGGCATATAACTGTCGCCAAATCCTGGCGCTGTCGGCATATTTAATAATTTACTTAGTTGTGGTATTTGCTGTGCGAATGGATGCTCAATAACCAATTCATTAACTGTCCCCCACTGCCAACCTTTTAAGTTACTGCCAAACTCTTTACTTAAATTACTGACAACTTGACTAAATGAATCAGTTAATTGTGCATCCCAATCAGCAAATTGTGGATTTAACCAGCTATCTGGTTGCTGTTCAATAAGCTGCCATATTGCCGGCTCTAAATCACGTTTAACATACTTTAATGAACCGCCCTGAGCCTGTAAATTTGCTTGCATAGCCGTAAATACACTATTGATAACTTCATCACGATAACGCCTAACCAGCGTGTAGCCTATTGACGTTGCACAGGCGCAACCTTGCCAGTTCTCTAACTCTTTTATGTACTGCTGATTAGCCGAACTATTTCTATTAAGCTGTTGCAGCAATAAGCCATGCCACGGTTGTAAAAAGCGCGCCTGATTATCATGCTGCAACTGGTTAAAATTAGCTTCATTAAAATGTTGCTTTTCATACAATCTATCACGAATTTGACTAGATCGTGCTCCCAAGGCATAACCACCATTACCAAAACGCTGGTCATCCAAAGCCGATACAACGCGAGAGTTCCCAGTCCATAAACGGCCATCAACAGGATTTTTAACTTCCGGCCTTTGCTGTTCATTATGCTGCCAAAGTGTTGAGTAGTCATTTTCCTGAACAGCTAGTTCACTGGGCTTAATACGCCCTGGAATGGCTCCCATATTTTTCCAACCCGCATTGCCTTGGCTATCTACCACCATTAAGTTTTGTACTGGAATACCCACTTCACTGGCAATCAGCAGCGCGTCATCGACAGTTGTTGCTTGTTCTAATTTCAATAAATCCATATCGACTGCATAAGGTTGATGGCCAACCCAGCTAAGCGCATAAGGCTTGCCATTTATTTCTCGCACTGGACCATACTCACTCAATGTCAGCTTATATTCTTCAATTGACCCATCGGGTAGTGCTATTTGCTCAACTTCTTGCCATGTTTTACTGTTATCAGTTAATGCTACCCAATCGGCAGTATCGAGGTAACCATTAGTAAATCCCCAGGCAATATTGTTATTAGTTCCCACCACAATTGCTGGTGCGCCAGGCAAGGAAACCCCTGTCACTTGGCTCACTTTTCCTGACATTGCATAGTTAAGTTGCGCACGATACCAAATAACCGGCACCGCCATCGACAAGTGCATATCATCCGACAGCATCCCAGCACCTGTGGTAGTTAACTGCCCAGTCACCGCCCAGTTATTACTACCACGTTCTTGATTTGCATCAATCCTGAGTAAAGCTTGTAAGGTTTGCTTAGGAAATTCAGGAATAGTTAAATTATAAGGTGCGAGTGTGCTGCCATCTAAAGCCGCTTGATATTGACTGGGTTGAGTTAAAAAACTGACCATTTCTGGGCCATAAATATCGGCAATTTGAATTAACGCTTGGTCACGTTCGAAGGTCGCCGTTTGTAAATCTAAGTACATACTGTAAATCACTAACAAACTGTCTTCACTGCGCCAAGGCTTTTGCTCAGCGCCTGTTAGTAAATATTCAAAACTGCTAAAACCTACCTGTGCTAAGCCTTCGTTAACGCCAGCGGCATAACTTGTTAATAATGCTTGATCTGCTTGAGGCAATTGCTCAACAATCGCAGCGCTGCGTTTTCGTAACTGGTGGAAGCGCATTTTTTTATCCAAACCTAATGCTGCTTTGCCAAACAGTTCACTCAATTCACCTGCAGCATTACGGCGCAACAAATCCATTTGAAAAAATCGGTCTTGACCATGTGCGAAACCTAAACCATACGCAGCATCAAGGCGGTTCTCAGCTGAAATAACTGCTTGACCCAGTTGGTCTCGGGAGATTTTTACCGCTTGGCTGACGTGGTTACTACGCCCATTACCATCAAGCGCCGGTAAGCTAATTGACAGTACACCATAAATAACTGCTGTTGCAGCTAATCCTAAAATTACGATTGCTAACACCAACCACTTGATAATTTTAAACATGAACCAGTCCTTTTACTCTTGATTAGCTCTATCATAACCATAGTTTTATGAAAAAAGTGCGGTAATTTAAATAAAAAAACAAATAGCTCAATTGATCGGACTATTTTTATTTCCGTGATAAATTGACTATAGTTGAACAGCCAAATATAAAAGCACAAGTCGCTAATGCCATTGTTAAAAACAGATGATCACAAACAAGTCTACAAATTTAAACTGATATTTTGGTGCTCGCTCGTTTTTATTTTATTAATCAGTTTAGTGCTTGATCAGATCAGTTATAAACGTGCCCAAGAATCTCATCGACTATTAATTTTATCTGAAGTAAGTAGCTACCGTACTCAACTTGAATCAACATTAGTATCGAATATTCAATTGGTGCGTGGTTTAGCTGTTGCAGTTGCTGCAGAGCCTAATTTAGATCAACAACGTTTTGCCCAAATTGCCGCGCCATTATTCGACACCTTATCTGAATTACGCAATATCGGTGGTGCACCTAATATGGTGATCCGCATGACTTACCCATTGGCAGGCAATGAAAAAGCCATAGGGCTAAACTTTTTAGATAACAAAGCACAACGTGCAGATGCAATTCGTGCGCGTGATAACAATGAAATAGTTATGGCAGGCCCACTTACATTAGTGCAAGGTGGTGAGGCATTAATTGCCCGAGTCCCTGTTTACCTTCCCCCTGACAACCATTTTTGGGGACTGCTCTCGGTGGTACTCGACATAGACAAAATATATGAAAGAGCGGGTATTTTCGAACTAGAAGAAGACTATGATGTCGCCATCCAAGGACGCAATGGCTTGGGTCTAAAAGGAGAGTTTTTCCGTGGTAAAGCGGATATTTTAGAGCGTAACCCTCTGGAATTTACTTTAACCTTTCAAGGTGGCGAGTGGGAAATTTTTGTTACTCCTAAAGTTGGTTGGGCACCTCCGAACTCTGCGATTTGGCCGCTGAGATTAGCAATATTTACTATTTGCGGGTTACTAATTTTAGCTTTCTTATTATTCTTAAAAATGCTCAATCGCCAGCTAAGAAATGAAAAAATGCTAGTGACAATGAGTAGTCTTGCAAAAATTGGCGCTTGGTCATTTAACCTTGAAACACAACAAGTATATTGGTCAGATATGACCAAAAACATTTTCAAATATCCGCTAGACGAACAACCTGATTGGCCAACGAACTTTTCTTACTTTAAAGAAGGCGAAAGCCGTGACACGATAAAAAAGCTCGTTGAGCGAGCGATTAAATATGGTGAAAGTTACGAAGTTGAGCTCGAAGTCATCGATTCTAAAGGTAATGCTTTATGGGTGTTAGTGCATGGTGAAGCAGAAATCCGTAATGGCCGCTGTATTAAGATTTTTGGCTCTTTACAAGATATAAACGTCCGTAAATGCATTGAATTAGAAAGCAGTAAAACTGCTTTGCACAATGAGGTACTCGCCTCACTTACCGTTAATAACGCAGTGCTAACTGGTAATTTAAAACAAGCAAAAGATATCATTACACAATCAATTTGCGATGCATTTAATGTTGAACGTGCCAGTATATGGCTGTTCAATGATGCAAGAGATCAACTGCAATCATTTGCCCATCATGGTAAACACACCCCAAATAACACTGCGTTACCAGCATGGCAGCAAACTGAGTTAAATGATTTTTTTACAGCGATTGATAATCAAGCTGTGATCCGCGCCTCAAATGCACTGAGCAATAAATTTACAGCCCCGCTTACAGCGCACTATTTAGCTCCTTTCGATATAAAATCAATGCTTTGTGTATCTATTCCTACTGGAAGCGGGGCGATTGGTATTGTTTGTGCTGAGCATTGTCAGTATCCGCGGGCATGGTCGCGTAACGAAGAAAGCTTTTTAATTGCCGTTGCCGCTTTAATTGGCAGTTTATATTCTAGCGAGCAACGTATAGAAACCGAGCAACAATTAGTCACAGCAAAAGAAGCAGCGGAACAAGCTGTAACCGCTAAAGGTGAGTTTTTAGCGAGCATGAGCCACGAAATTCGCACCCCCATGAACGGTGTGCTCGGGATGCTTAATATTGTGCAACAAACTAAGTTAGATCCTCAGCAAACGCACCATATTGAATTAGCACAATCATCAGCGCAATCGCTGCTTAATATAATTAACGATATTCTGGATTTCTCAAAAATTGAAGCTGGTAAATTAGATATCGAAGAGATTGCCTTTAATTTACCGAAATTACTCGGTGAAGTGGTCGAGTCATTTGCCCTTAAAGTAGAGCAACATAATACTAAACTGATTTTAGATGCCACTAAAATTAATGTAAATAAGATTGTTAGTGACCCAAATAGGCTTCGCCAAATTATTAATAATTTACTCGGTAATGCCGTTAAATTTACTCATAATGGTGAAATTATCGTGAGCGCAAACTTAAAAAATACCACTAACGGGACTTTTTTAGATTGCTCAATTATTGATACCGGTATTGGTATTAAAGCCGACAAACAAGCTTCGTTATTTGATTCTTTCACTCAAGCCGATACCTCAACTACTCGCCAATATGGCGGCACAGGCTTGGGCCTGGCGATTGTTAAGCAGCTGTGTAATTTGATGGATGGAGAAATCAATGTCACGAGTGTTTATGGCCAAGGCAGTACCTTTACTTTTTCCATTAAAGTACAGCCGCTACTGGGTAAAGAACAAGACTTGCCGAGTCATTTAATTAAAAACAAACATATTTTAATTGTCGATACTTGCCCGTTAAATAGCTCAATTGCGCAAAAACAGCTAAACGTGTGGGGAGCGCGTGCGCATATCCTCAAAAACTACCTAGCCTTGAGTTATTATCTCAATTCGAGCGATGAATTGATTGATGCTGTGCTGCTTGATTATAGCTTTTTTCAGCAAGCCGACGCTGCTGCAATTAATGCATTGAAAATTTACCTAAGTGAGCATCACGTAAAACTGATCCTTATGGCGCCAATGAGTTTCTCACAAGAAGCACATGCAAACTTGCCAATCGAAGCCGATTGCATGATTTTTAAACCACTAACGCCTTCGGACTTGTTTGATTCTTTGGCGAATGAAAAATTTATCGAGCAACAACAAAATAACAATGCACTACCAGCAAGTATTGCAATCAACAATACACACTTTGTAAATCAAGACAAAATCCTGCTGGTAGAAGACAATAAAGTAAATCAAGTCGTTGCCTGTGCATTACTAAAACAAGCAGGCATTAATTTTGATATCGCTGAAAATGGTCTGGAAGCTATTGAAAAACTAAAAAGCAAAACCACAGAACCATACAAGCTATTGTTAATGGACTGCCAGATGCCAGAAATGGATGGTTACCAAGCAACTAAGGCAATCCGTAATGGGGATGCGGGTGAATACTACAAAAACGTAACTATTATTGCGTTAACCGCAAATGCTATGCAAGGCGATAGAGATAAATGCCTCAGTGCAGGAATGACTGATTACCTAACCAAACCACTCGATTTTGATGCGCTTAATCCGAAACTGCAACAATGGCTTGGCAAACAATAAAGGTGTAAGCTAAGGCATAACAAAAAGAAGGATTTATTATGCAACTCACTGCTATTGAACAACGTGTGATCGGCTGCCTACTTGAAAAACAAAGCACCACACCAGAGCATTACCCGCTGTCACTAAATGCATTGACCAATGCGTGCAATCAAAAATCGAACCGAGAGCCAGTGCTCACGCTCAGCGAAACTGAAGTACAAGAGGCGCTAGACTCGTTAGTTTCCCAGCGGTTAGTTACATTAGACGAAGGGTTATCTGGACGCGTAACTAAGTTCGCACATCGCTTTTGCAATACTGAATTTGGTAATTTACAGTTAACGGAGCAACAGCGCGCTATTATTTGTTTAATGCTGCTACGTGGCCCACAAACCCCTGGTGAATTAAGAACCCGCAGTAATCGGCTCGCTGAGTTTAATAATGTTGCTGAAGTTGAGTCGGCATTAAATGCCTTGATGACTGCCGAACATGTGACTAAACACCCACGAGAACCCGGCAAACGTGAAAGCCGTTACAGCCATTTATTTGCTGATCCACAAAGTGCTGTTGCAGTAGAACCACCTGAATTGCCAGCACTCAAAGCTGACGAGTTGAATGAGTTACTTGCTGAAATTGATGAGCTAAAAGCTGAATTACAAAAAATTAAGCTACATTTAGGGCTTTAAATTAAACCCTTTGAATTAGATAATAATTCCAATTGCATTAAATAGAGATCATGCTTTTAAGCTAATTGGTATAACCATGACAACCAGTAATATTATTAGGAGAGCTCAGCATGCGCGCTGAAATAGTGGCAGAAATGAAAGTCCAGCCAAATATAGACGTCAACAACGAGATCACACGCCGCGTAAACTTTATAAAAAACCGTTTAGTGGCAGCACATTCACGCTCTTTAGTGCTGGGGATTAGTGGCGGTGTAGATTCCTCTACCTGTGGTCGCTTATGCCAACTCGCCGTTAACGAATTAAATGCGCAGCAACAAACCGACAAGTATCAATTTATTGCGGTTCGCTTACCGTATGGTGTGCAAGCTGATGAAGCTGAAGCGCAATTGGCTGTTGATTTTATTCAACCAAATAAACGCCTAACAGTGAATATTAAACCCGCAGCAGACGGCATGCATGAGCAAGCATTAGCTGCAGTGGTAGGTTGCGGTGATGCACTGCCTGAACAAGCACAAATTGATTTTATCAAAGGTAATGTGAAAGCCCGCCAACGCATGGTCGCGCAATATGAAATTGCCGGACTGTGCCAAGGCCTCGTTGTTGGTACTGATCATAGCGCCGAGAACATTACTGGCTTTTATACTAAATTTGGTGATGGCGCATGCGACTTAGCGCCATTATTTGGCTTATCAAAACGCCAAGTACGCGCATTAGCCAAGCAGTTAGGTGCACCCGATTTACTCGTTAATAAAGCCCCAACCGCCGACCTAGAGTGTGATCGCCCAGGCCTTACTGATGAAGAAGCCCTTGGTTTAAGCTATGAACAAATTGATGACTTTTTAGAAGGCAAAGAAGTCAGTGACGAGGTAAGTGAAAAACTCATCGCAATTTATCTACGCACTCAACATAAACGCCAAGCTATTCCAACCATTTACGACGATCTTTAGGCTGTCATAAGCTCATAAGCTCATAAGCTCATAAACCGTAAATGACACTTCTAGGGCAATTAACAATAAGAAAAATGTGATTAATTGCCCGCTTTTCACTTTAGCACAAACATAAGCCCCTAACGGTGCTCCGACCACAACCACTGGAATAGCCGCTAATAAATACGACTGTATTTCGCTGCTTAAGCTATTGAAGAACCATACGTTCGCAATGCTTGCCACCACAGACGTTATTGCCATGATAATCACCGAGGTTGCAGTCGCTTTTTGAATATTAGCGTTGCAGGCGATAATCAATAACGCAAAAATAGCAATGTCAGCTCCCGAACCAACTAAGCCAGATGCAACTCCTCCAATAACAGCAACTAATGCAACTTTAAATGTACTAACGTGTATATCGGTTTGACTACATACATGTTGCACCCTGCTGTAAATACGCCATAAAAGAGTTAATGCGAAGCATATTAAAAGTACGCTAAATACTCCTTTAACCACCAGTCTTGGTAATTGATCGGCAATAAAAGTAAGGCTTAGTAATACGCCAACTAACGCAGCAGGAGCTGCGATTAATACCACTTGGCGATAATATGGAATACCGGTAAAAATAATGGTTAATGCGGCCGCACTCATACCAAAACTTTGAATCGCTAACGAGAATACTTTTGCCGTTACAGGATCTATTGCCAGTAACTTAGTCATCACAGGAAATGCTACTGCGCCACCACCAAGTGCAGTGCCACCAGCAACAAAAGACCCAAAAGCCATAGTCACAGCAATGCTAAACTCTGCGATAACACTTTGTAGCGCGGCATTTGCGCCTTGCCAAGCAATTAATGAACAATACACGCCAGCAATAAATAACCAGGGGATCATACGCAGTTTATGGATCGGTTTAGGTGATGATTGCATAGTTACGGATCATAAATCGAAGTTTTATTATTATGCCTGACAATCATCGCAGAGCAAATGATCGCAACTGTTCGTTACGGCGTACAAACAGATTGTTATATGAGTGCAATATCTTTGCAGTAAAGATGAAATAGTTCTGTAATTTAGTTTATAGTTGTTAGTAAACACATGGTAATCCAGCTCATCGCATTAAAAAACCTAAGGATTTGTATTTAGTTATGACATCGCCCATTTTAATAACAGGTGCCGGCCAACGTATTGGTTTAGCACTGGCAAAACATTTTATAGCCCAAGGGCAAGCTATTATCATTACTTACCGAACTCGCCATCCCGCTATTGATGAATTATCTGACCATGGTGCTGTATGTGTTTACGCAGACTTTAGCACTGACAAGGGCATTAATGAGTTTGTCAGTCAATTAAAGCTGCACACAAATAGCTTAAAGGCGGTGATCCACAATGCCTCGAGTTGGGATTGCGAAGCGAATAATCCAGATAGCAGTACGCTATTTGATAACATGATGCGGATCCATGCTAAAGCACCTTACTTAATTAACTTAGCGCTTAGCGAGTTACTGTTAAATTTCCAGCAACAGCAGCAACACCCTGCTGATATCATTCATTTAACTGATTATGTTGTTGAAAAAGGAAGTCCAAAGCATATCGCATATGCCGCAAGTAAAGCCGCCTTAGAAAATATGACAAAATCATTTGCAGCTAAGTTTGCCCCGAATATTAAAGTGAACGCTATCGCCCCTTCATTAATTATTTTTAATGATCACGATAGCGATGAGTACCGAGAAAAAACCCTTAAAAAATCATTAATGGGCATCGAGCCCGGTTGTCGCGAAATTATAAACAGCGTCGATTTATTGCTTAGCAGCCATTACATCACGGGACGTTCTTTACCCGTAGATGGTGGCAGACATTTAAAATAACGGATTAATCGAGAAATTTATGCACGATCAATTAAAAAATAGTTACCACGAAATTATTACTGCTGTAGGTGAAGATCCACAACGTGAAGGCCTATTAGACACGCCAAAACGCGCCGCCAAAGCGATGGAATATTTGACCAAAGGCTATCGTCAAACATTAGAAGAAATTACCAATAATGCGGTATTTACTTCTGATGCAGATGACATGGTTTTAATTCAAGATATAGAGCTTTATTCGATGTGTGAACATCATTTATTACCATTTGTAGGGCGCTGTCATATTGCTTATATTCCTAACGGCAAAGTGCTGGGTTTATCGAAATTTGCGCGTATTGTTGATATGTTTGCACGCCGCTTTCAAATTCAAGAACAACTGACTCATCAAATCGCTAAAGCGGTTGAAGAAGTCACCGGTGCTAAAGGCGTTGGTGTAATAGTGGAAGCAAAACATATGTGTATGATGATGCGTGGGGTTGAAAAACAAAACTCAAGTATGCGTACGTCGGTAATGCTAGGTAACTTCAGAGCCGATCCAAAAACCCGCAATGAGTTTTTACAACTTGTAAAAGGCTGATCCTATGGCCAATGCAATTATCCATGTAACTAACTTACGGCTGCGCACTTTTATTGGCTTTAATCCCGATGAACGTGAGAAAAAGCAGGATGTAGTGATCAATTTAGAAATTCACTATCCTGCTGAGCAAGCCTGTGAAACGGATCAAGTTGAACAAGCACTTAATTATAAAGTGATCACCAAAGAAGTGATTAGTATTGTTGAACAAGGTCACTTTTTATTGCTTGAAAAACTAGTGGCAGAAATACTCAGTGTTTGCCATAGCCATAGCAGCGTGAATTATGCAAAAGTGCGAGTTGATAAACCTCACGCTTTGCGTTTTGCAGATTCAGTATCGCTAACACTCGATTGGAGTAAAGCTTAAAGCAACTTATCCAGCCCAACGGCAAAGGCTAGTACAAGCAAGTAACGTGCGCCTTTGCCAAGGGTAACCAGCCATAAAAATGTCCACCAGCGCACTTTAAAAATGCCTCCTACAACTGTTAGCGGATCACCAATAATTGGTAGCCATGCCAACAACAGGCTATAAACACCATACTTTTCAAAGCGCTCTGCAGCCTTATCGATACTTGCCTGTGACACGGGAAACCATTTCCGATCCTTAAAACGTATGACTTGCGTGCCTAACCAGTAATTAACGCAACTACCTAGTACGTTACCAACTGTGGCACTGAGCCATAACAACCAAAGTAAATATTCTCCTTTGGTCACCATTGCTGTGAGTACCACTTCTGATGAGCTTGGCAATAATGTTGCCGAAATAAACGCAGTAAAGAACAGAGTTAAATAAGCCATCTAAGCCTTTATTAATGCATATAAAAAACCCAGCATTTGCTGGGTTTAATAAAAATGAAGAGTGGTTTATTTTATCAATTGTAAGCTAAATGGGTAATTAAACTCTTTACCGTCATTAGTTTTGATTGCGCCAATCACCACCATAATAAACGAGAAAATAGCGACTATAGGTAATAGAATTACCCCGATAACTGCAAACATCAAAATCAAACACACTATATATGCTATGAACATAGTGATTTGAAAGTTAAGCGATTTACGCCCATGTTCAGCCACTAATGGCATTTCGTCTTTTTTTATTAACCAGACAATCAGCGGACCGATGATACTACCCATAGGTATAATAAATCCGGCTAATGCGCTTAAATGACATAACATCGCCCACATACGCTCATCTTTACTCGTTATAACTGGTTCAACCTGTTGATTATCTTCCATTACCATCTCCTTATTTCGTTAATACCTATATGCTGACCTTTTTCAGTCTTAATGTCTAGATTTTAATCAGCGTCGTCGATACTGCTAAGCTCGAGCAAGTGTGCAAAACCACAACACTTAATTTAGACAAAAAATTAAGGCGTAACCTAAGTCACGCCTTAATTGTAAAACACTAAAATCAGTTATTACTTTTTAATACCAGCTAGATCTAAGATAAATGCATAATTTAGAGCTGTATCTTGAAGGCTTTTAAAACGCCCAGATGCGCCACCATGGCCTGCTTCCATATCAATTTTAAACAGTAATTTATTATCATCGGTTTTAAACTCACGTAATTTTGCAACCCATTTTGCTGGTTCAAAATATTGCACTTGAGAATCATGCAAACCTGTGGTGACCAACATATTTGGATACGCTTGTTTACTCACTTGATCGTACGGTGAGTAAGACAGCATATAATCATAATATAGTTTGTCATTTGGGTTGCCCCACTCGCCGTACTCGTTGGTTGTTAATGGTAAGCTCGCATCTAACATAGTGGTCACTACATCAACAAATGGCACAGCCGCAACCATCCCCTGATAAAGCTCTGGTGCTTGGTTTGCCACGGCGCCCATTAATAAGCCGCCCGCACTGCCGCCCATCGCGAATATTTTATCTTGCGCACCATACTGCTGGGTAACTAAGCCTTTGGTTACATCAACAAAGTCATTAAAAGTATTCTTTTTATTGAGTAGCTTGCCATCTTCATACCAAGGACGACCAAGCATCTGCGAGCCACGAATATGCGCGATAGCAAATACAAAGCCTCGATCAAGTAAACTCAAACGACTACTAGAAAAACTTGGATCCATGGTTACCCCATACGACCCATAGCCATATTGTAACAATGGATTAGTGCCATCTTTTTTGAATTTATCTTTGCGATAAACTAAACTCACCGGTACTTTTACGCCATCTCGCGCAGTAATAAATAGTCGCTCCGATGCATAATTATCGGCATTAAAATCACCGATCACTTGTTGCTGTTTTAACAGTGTTTTCGTTGTGCTATTCAAATCGATATCATACGATGAACCAGGCGTCGTCATACTGGCATAATATACTCGTAAGCTTTCGCTATCTAATTCATTATTACCATATGTTCTGACCATATAACTGCTGTCATTAAAGCTCAGCTGCTGTTCATCACCCGACTTTAAGTTGCGTATCGTTAAACGAGATTGCCCCATTTCACGCTCTTTATACACTAAATGATCAGTGAACAAATCGATGCCTTCAAGCTTAATATCATCACGCGCGGCGATCAGTGTTTGCCAATTCGCTTTGTCGTGCGCTTTATCTTTATCCACCGTCATTAGCTGAAAGTTTACTGCGTTAAGGTTCGTGACTATGTAATAAGTATCACCGAGTTTAGCAATATCATATTCTAGGTTTTCTTCACGTTCAATTAAGCGCTTTGGCTGCGCCTTGACGTCATTAGCATCAATTACCGACACACCTGAAGCGTTAGTACTGCCATGCCAAATATAAATTTCTTGTTTGTCTTTACTCTTACCAAGGCCAGTGTAATAACTTGTGTTAGTCTCTTCGTACACTAACTCATCTTGTGCTTGTGGCGTACCTAAGGTATGGCGATAAACCTGATAACCTAACAATGTCTGTAAGTCTTTTTTAATGTAATAAAAAGTTTTATTATCATTCGCCCAGACGATATCACCATCGGTCCCTTCGAGCTTATCTTCTAGTAATTTACCGGTCTTTAAATCTTTCACTAAAATAGAGTAGATACGTCGACTTACCGTGTCTTCACCATATGCTAATAAGTGACCATTTGGGCTGACAGATAAACCTGTTGCCGCGAAATAGTCATGGCCTTTTGCCAACTCATTTACATCTAATATAACGTGTTGATCAGTGCCCTTATCATCGCTACTGCGAACATAAGTCGGGTATTCATTATCCCCTCGCGTTTGCGATGAATAATAATAATCGCCACTTTTAGTTGGCACGGAGTCATCATCTTTTTGAATGCGCCCTTTTAACTCTTCAAACAAAGTAGTTTGTAAAGCTTTAGTATGCTTTAGCATCGCATCAGTATAGGTATTTTCTGCATTAAGGTGTGCTATGACAGCTGCATCTTTTCGTGCATCGTCACGCATCCAATAGTAATTATCGGTGCGCGTATCACCATGAATAGTCATTTCGAAAGGGATCTTATTGGCTATCGGTGCAGTTACATTAACCACTGCAGCTTCACTCTGTACAGCCTCGGATTTTATATTATTTTGTTCTGGGGCTTTATTACAGCCCGCTAAAATAGCTAACGACAAAGCCGCTAACGCAAATGATTGACGTGTTTTCATAGTATTCCCTAGAGTTATTATTATTCCACTACTAGCAATATATCTAACTAGCTGTTGATTACCTATATTAGTTTGTAAAGCAATGTAAAAAGGGAGCCTAAGCTCCCTTTGTTTGATTAACTTTGCTCGTTAGTCACTGATAATTAAAATGACTAACTAAACAATTACTTTTATTTACGGCGGCGCATAAATGCAAATGGTGCAATAAGCAATGTTAACCATGCTAGTGAACCGCTGTCACCGTCATTATTATCGTCATCTTTGCCCACAATATTCTTTACTCGTACTTCAACAGCAACAGCTTTAGAGTTATTACCCGCACTATCAACAGCGATAACACTAAATGTAAAGTTACGCTCATATTCATAATCAATACTACCTGCAACAACAATTTCACCCGCAGCATTAACAGTGACTAAGTCAGTGCCTGACACAATAAACTTAGTAACAGGACTTACATCAGCATCTGGATCACTAAAGTTAAGTTTACCAATCACAGTGCCAAGCGCTGTATTTTCATCAACACTAAAGCGTTGTTTATCAGCAATAACTGGCGTGTTTTCTAATGCGTCTTGCGCTACAGTGATTGTTACTTCAACAGCTGCAGATTGATTACCAGCACTATCCGTTGCACTAACCATCAGCTTTATCTCAGGTGTTGCATCATAATCAACGTCACCCACCACTGTGATTTGGCCAAGTTCATCAATTGCAATACCGTTATGACCTGCCACTGTGTAGCTTACAATTGGTGTTACTGCTGTATCTGGATCAATAGCACGTATTTGACCAATCACAGTGCCTACCACGGCATTTTCTTGCACTTTAAAAGTTTGCCCGGCTTCGATAATTGGCGCAACTTCTGCTCCTTCATCAGCGACATTTAACACGTTAATCGTCACAATTTCAGCAGCTGACTGATGACCATCTTCATCAATTGCGACTATCTCTAACGTAATAGTACTTTGCTCTTCAAAATTAAGTAGTTGAGCAACGGTTAGCATCCCCGTATTATCAATCGTGATTGCATCACTTCCCGCTACAGTAAACATAGTGATTGAACTGTTATCTGGATCTGTGAAAGCTAATTGAGCAAATGCGGTAGCTACTGGGGTGTTTTCTGCAACAGAGAATACTTGGCCAGAATTTATAATTGGGGTTACTTCGCTCGCTTCATCTGCAACATTGGTAATGTTAATAGTAATAACAGCAGGCTCTGATGTATTTCCCAAAGTATCGATGGCAACAACGACTAGTTCAGCGATGTGCTTACCAACTTCAAAATCAACTAACTCGCTGTTTGATACAAGAATTTGCCCTTTATTATCAACACTAAAGCCTTGATGAGTTTGCGATTGCACATAAAACTCAGCAATCGCTAAATCTCTATCTGATTCCACAACACTCAAGGTGCCAACGAGATGGCCATTTTCCGCATTTTCAACAACATCAAATGATGCATTTGCAAGCTTAGGAGCCTGCGTTTTTGGTAACACTAAGTCTTCAGCAGTCACTAATTTCAGTACATCTTGTAATGACGATGCTGTAAAAGCAAATGGCGCACTAGCATTCACAATCGCTTTTTCACCTGGCGCAAGTTGATTTACGACTGTATCACTGCCATCCACCGCAGTTAAACTCACTGACGCTGAAGAACTAAAGGTCGTAGCGCCAACTAGACTATCTGTTTCAAAGTACACGCCGCCACCATAAGATGGATAGCCTACAGATGCCTTAATATTTAACGGATCACCTAAATTATCACGTGTTAACCCCAGTGTGCTGCTACATACCGAGAAGGTAATGGTATCTGCACCAGCTGATTGATATAACGGTGTCAAAAACCGAAGCGTTTCTGCGCCAGTGTCATCGATAGTACCAATAACAGTACGTGAACGCCCTGGCGAAGTCGTTTTACGACCTCGGTCATTGTAGTTCTGCATAAGGAAGTCATAGGCACCATCGTTGTTGGTGTCTATATCTAAACGATAACCTGCTTGGAATACATGAGTGATCTCATCACGTAACTGAATCGATGCTGTAACTAATACACCAGATTCACATCCTTCAGCTGCTATTGCATTGAATGTCGTTGCAAGAATATTGAACGGTGCCTCTGCTGCTGACTTAACTTTACCAGTTGCAACAATATTTTCTGTCATTGTTGAAACTGTTGTTGCCCCGGTATTCTCAACGATAAGTTGCATCTCATTACCAACCACTTCCGGAGCAATACTTAATTCACTAGCCGCTTTTGGTAGCGCATGATAAACAACATGTAGCGCATAATCTGAATCAGTATCATCCACATCGTCAAACACTAAGGCGCCGTCAAACTCTGCGAGCGTTAATGCGGCGCTTCGTGCAGCTACCGACTCGGCATCAAATGGGTTTTCCAGTTTCCACTCGTGCAATTTACTAGGATCAACCGTTAGCGTTACATCAAACTCTGTAGTTTGACCTGCGGGAATTGTTACGCTGCCTGGAATATCCCAACTGATTGCACCGCTGTTTTTATCATTTGCGTAACGTGCTTCAGTCCGTAATTTGTAGGTTTTTTCTTGTGTCGAGAAATTTTTCACGGTGACTGTTTTGCTGATTGACCTAACGCCAGTAAAGTTTTCTAAGCCAAACGATAATGCCGCTTGTTTAGTTTTAAACTCGGTATTATCAACCCATGCTGCAACAGGCAGATTAACCGCTTTTTCAACGTTAACTAAACCAGCACCAATCATACTAATTGGTGCTAATTCAGAATCTGGATTTGTGCTAAGCGGCTCATTAGTCACATTTAGATCTGCCGTATTCATTAATGTTGCTTTAATTTCAAAGGCATTACGCTGTGGGTGTGCTGCGCGTACTAACGCAACCGCACCGGCAGTAATCGGTCCTGAAAAGGATGTACCTGAGGCTGGAGCTAGTTGATCTTGCGTACCAGTTGCTGCAACCATAATGCTTGTACCTGGCGCTGTGATTTCAGGTTTTAATAAACCATCCATTGATGGACCGCGCGATGAAAAGGTTGCCACAGCACCTGATGTTACTTTACGCTCAACAACTAAGCTATATGCAGCCTTGCCTGATGCTTTAAGCTCCGCTTTTATCGCTGCCCCGGCAGCATAAGTAATGCCAATATTTGGGATAGTAACCGTGGCATCAAATCCACCCATTGAAGCAGGAGTACCGTCATCTTCGTTATTTGCAATAAATACAAACGATGCGCCGCGCTGTTGTGCATGCAGTACTTTTTTCGTGAAATTACATTCACCACGGTCTATAAGCACCGCTTTATTATTAAAATCGGTGTCTTCTGAAAATGCTTCACAGCCATTTTGATTTGCGGTTGGGTAAACAAGTTCAGCATCGGTATCTGCCATAGCAAATGCGGTTTGCGGACCAAAACCTGAAACTTGAAAAACAACCTCTTCTCCAAGCACGGTACCTGAAGCAATCCCAATATCTAATGTTGGATGCGTCATCGCACCAACTGCAAGTGCGTTTGGCGTGGTACTTGGTCCCCCAATACGAAAAGGATGATCGCCATCATTGCCTGCTGAGATAACAACATTTACACCTAAATCAACCGCTTTTTGAATTAAGTATTGAGTACCTCCGTCAGTTTCAGTGCCACCAAACTCGCCACCTAAAGACATATTAATAACATCTACGCGGTCAGAGATATCGCCATCACCATTAGGATCCATTGCCGCTTCTAATGCTGATGCTTGTGCTGCGCTTGGACAACCACCACCACACACTGAGTACACATATAACTCTACTTCAGGAGCAATTCCAGTAACAGAGTGAGAAACAGACGTACCATGACTGGTCGGTTCATCAACATCGGGGATCACGACTACAGGATCATGTTCAATTGGATCAGCATCGTCACGAATAAAGTCGTAGCCACCATGTACGATGCCTTGCGGCCAAGCTACAGAAGTAGGATCAGCTTGAGCTGCGTCATACGCCTCTACGGTACCAGCACCACCAAAAACGTTGTGCGTGTAGTCAACACCTGTATCCAGTACCGCTACCGTTTGACCTTTACCTGTTACAACCCCATTTGCAACCAATGGTGAAGCTTTTAAATAATCTGCAGATGCGGCGACATGTAATTCATAATCATACATTGGCAGCACTTTCTCAACTCGGTAGTCACGGGCAATTTTTTCTAACGCCTCAGGACTTGCTTGTACAATCAAAGTAGGCGCCAGCACTTTAGTTTGGCCAATTACTTTTGTACCAAAATCTAGACTACTTAGTTCAATTGTCACTGCACTTTGCACTTGCTCAATTTGTGCAATGGTTGCACGGCTGTCACCTATTTGATAAATACCTTGCGCCATTAGATCGGCAGCGGTTGTCGCTCTTAGCACAATCATATGAGCTGATGGTAACTGTTCTTTAACATCGGTTTCATTAAATGTAGCTGTAGAGAAATTATTGAGAGCGGTAATACTGTGTGCTGCTTGCACTGTTTGTGCATTTACCGATGCCGCCATTAGTGCTGATGATACTGCAATTGATAAGGCTGTTTTTGTTATTAACTTGTTAGACATAAATTCCTCTGATGAGATTATTGTTATTAAATGCTCCCAAAAAGAAACATTAAGTCCCGAATACTACACCAGCAAGAAACAAAAAAACAACATTGAAACAAAAAATGTAACCATTTTAGGTAATAACAATAAATTTAAAACAAAAAAAATACCGCCCAATGGCGGTATTTTAACTAAAGCTATATGCCTTTAGAGGCTATATTACTACTTTTGTTTACGGCGACGCATAAATGCAAACGGTGCTACAAGCAGCGTTAACCACGCTAGCGAACCAGAGCTATCATTGTCGTCATCATCGTTCGCACGTAGATTGTTAACGTCAATCTCAACACTTACCGCTTTCGATACATAACCTTTGCTATCTTCAGCTTGAACACTGAAAACAATCTCTTTATCAAACTCATAGTCAATTTCACCCATAGTCACAATTGAACCATCTAACTGAACACTAACTAATGTTGTTCCAGATACAATAAAACGAGTAATTGGCGAAATATCCATATCAGGGTCTGAGAATACCAATTGACCCAACACGGTACCAATGGCAACATTTTCATCAGTTCTGAATTTTTGACCACCCTCAATGACTGGGGCATGAGATTTAGGATCGGCGGTTACATTCAACATAACTTGCACAACCTCAGACTCTAAGCCGCTGTCATCCATTACTGTTACATCAAGAGTCATAGTTGGAGTTGCATAATAACTTAGGCTGCCAGTGACAACTAGCTCACCCTTATTATTAATACTAATTAAGTTTGTGTTTGCAACCGTACCACCAGTAACCATTGTTGCCGCACTTTCAAACAAACTATGATCAAGCATGCCAATCACTGTACCTTCGGCTGCGGATTCAATAATACTGAAATTTTGCCCTTTTGCTACAACTGGTAACTCATCTGCATCATTGGTAATCGTTACTTTAATATCGGCTGCTGCAGATTCAGTACCAAGTAAATCAGTCGCCTTCACTGTTAAAATGATTTCTTTAATGTCAGACTCAAAATCCAACATACT
Source organism: Pseudoalteromonas sp. SG41-2 (assembly GCF_014164535.1). Classification (NCBI taxonomy): domain Bacteria; kingdom Pseudomonadati; phylum Pseudomonadota; class Gammaproteobacteria; order Alteromonadales; family Pseudoalteromonadaceae; genus Pseudoalteromonas; species Pseudoalteromonas sp. SG41-2. Next base: position 69,169 of record NZ_JACJFK010000008.1, read on the forward strand.
CGTATCTTCAACCATGATATCGCCAGTTTCAGCATCAATCATTAAGCCTGGAGCAGACATACTCACAACAGTAAAGTTTGTTATACGTAGTGCTGGAGTATCTTCAAAACTAAGTCTACCAATAGTAATACCATCAAGTGCAGTTTCATTAATTGTAAACTCTTCTACAACGAGATTAGGCACAGCTGGAACAGCCGGAACACCAGTTACTGAATTAGTATATACATCTGTCCCTGTAGCTGAGGTCAATGCGAAATTACCATCAGCTCTAATTACAGCCTTCTGACCTGGAGCAAGTTCAGATAATTTAGTTTCAGCGTCTTCTGTCGATTCCAAAGTAACCACCGGATTACCTGTAAACACAGTAGAACCAACTACACTATCGGTTTCAGAGAACACACCGGCTTGATAATTTGGATAACCAACTGAAGCTGCAATGTTAATTGTGCTGCCCAGCATATTTGCATCTAAGCCTAACAAATTACTACATCCAGAGAAGGTCACTGTATCTTCACCAGCAGCATGATACATCGGTGTACCCCACTGCCACACATCCTCACCTGCGGCATCGATTTCACCAATTAATGTACGGCTGCGCCCAGGTATTGCTGCATCACGGCCAACATCATTAATATTCATCATAAAGTGATCATAAACACCATCATTATCAATATCGAGATTCATACGAACACCGATTTGACGCATGTGGGTAATTTCATCTCGTAATTGAATTGAAGATGTAATGAACACACCTGACTCACATGTCTCAGACGTATAAGCAGCAAATGTAGTTGAGAGAATATCAAAGTCAGCGTCGCGGTTCTCTTCACTTGTAGCAACCACTGATTCTGCAGTTGGTAATATCGTAGTCGCCCCCACATTGGTTACAACCAACTCACCAACACCATTAACTTCTTCATATGAAAAAGCTAATTCAGCACCGGCTTTAGGTATCGCATGGTAAACAATGTGCAAGTCATGATCTGTGTCGGCTGTTGAAGTATCATCAAATACCAGCGCACCATCAAACTCAGCCATAGTCAGTGACGGACTACGAGCTGCTAGATCCTCTTGGCTAAATGGGTTTTCTAACGTCCACTTATGCAGTTTAGATGGATCAACTGTCATGGTTACATCGAATGTTGTTACCGTATTTGCCGCAACAGTTACGCTACGTGGAATATCAAAACTAACAGCACCAGTATCCACATCATTCATATAACGCTCTTCAATACGAAGGTCATATGTTTTGTCTGCATCAGAGAAATTTTTCAACGTCACTGTTTTTGTAAAGCTGGTTGTTTCTGTCATGCGTTCTAAACCGAACGATAGCGCCGCTTGTTTAGTTTTGAATGTTTCATCTTCAACCCATGCCGCAACAGGTAAGTTAACAGCTTTGTCAACATTTACTAAGCCTGCACCGATAGAACTAATTGGTGCAAGTGGAGAATCTGGGTTAGTACTAATCGGCTCTACGGTTACATTTAAGTCAGCCGCATTCATGATTGTCGCTTTAATTTCAAGTGCAGTACGATCTGGATGCGCTTCACGAACTAATGCAACAGCACCAGCAGTGATCGGACCTGAAAATGAAGTACCTGTTGCGGGTGCTAATTGATCTTGTGTACCAGTTGCCGCTACCATGATATCAGTACCTGGCGCTGTAATTTCAGGTTTTAGTAAACCATCCATTGATGGACCACGAGATGAGAACGATGCAACTGCACCCGCTAGCACTTTACGTTCAATCGTTATGCTATATGTTGGCATTTCACCGGCTGTTAAAGCAGCTTTCATTGCTGCCCCTGCAGCAAAATTAATACCGACATTAGGAATTGTTACTGCTGCATCAAAGCCACCCATTGGCGCAGGCGTACCATCATCAACATTATTTGCTACAAATACAAACTTAGCACCACGATCTTGAGCGCTTAATACTTTTTGAGTGAAATTACAGGCACCACGGTCAATAATTACCGCTTTGTCAGTAAAGTCAGTTTCAGCAGAAAATGCCACGCAGCCATTTTGGTTTTCTTCAGGGTAAACAACTTCAGCATCGGCATCTGTCATTACAAACGCAGTTTGTGGACCAAAACCTGACGGCTGAATTGTGGTCTCTGCACCTTCAACTGTGCCAGATGCAACGCCAACATCATTTGCAGGATGCGTCATCGCGCCAACAGAGAGTGCATTTGGCGTCGTAGAAGGACCGCCAATGCGGAATGGGTTATCACCATCATTACCAGCAGAAATAACAACGTTCACACCTGCATCTACGGCTTGCTGAATTAAAAACTGCGTACCACCACCGATGTATGTGTCACCAAACTCTCCACCTAAAGACATATTGATTACATCAACTCGGTCTTCTGAATCACCATCACCATTTGGATCCATAGCGGCTTCTAATGCCGAAACCTGTGCTGCACTTGGACAACCACCGCCACACACTGAATACACGTATAGCTCCACCGCTGGTGCAATACCAGTGACAGAGTGAGATACAGATGTACCATGGCTAGTTGCTGCATCTTCTTCTGTTGGAGTAGCTGGATCATTTTCAATTGGATCAGCATCATCACGCATGAAGTCATAACCCCCCATAACTTGACCTTGTGGCCAAGTCACTGCAGTTGGATCTGCTTGAGCTGCTTCATAAGCTTCAACAGTTCCTTCACCACCAAAAATTTTGTGAGTATAATCAATACCTGTATCTAGTACTGCAACAGTTTGCGTTGCACCTGTTACTGTACCATTTGTTACTAATGGTGACGCTTTGATGTAGTCAGCAGTTGCTGCAACATGAAGGTCGTAATCAAACATAGGTAAAACACGCTCTACACGCGAGTCTTTTGCAATTCTATCTAGTGCACCTTGGCTTGCTTGAACAATTAACGTCGGCGCCAAAATTTTAGTTGAACCAAGTACTTTTACATTGCTATCAAGGGTAAATAGCTTATCTTGAACTTGGCTTTGTAACGTTGCAACTTGATTATAGCTCTGACGAGCATCAGAAACATTGTAGACCCCCTGCTCCATCATATCAGCTGCTGTTTTTGTTTTTAAAACAACAAGGTATGCTGATGGTTGATTTTTATTTACAATATCGGTCTGTGATACTGGCGTGTAGCTGGTATGCTTAAGTACGCTGTTATTTATTGTATTTGCATTTACAGCGCCTGTAACTAAGATACTTGTTACAGCGGTTGCAACCGCCGTTCTTTTTATTAGATTCTTAGACATGATTTCCCCTGGGATATGTTATGTATTATTGTATTTATTGGTGATCATAAATTAAGTGCGAGACTAATATAGAACTTCAACACCCAAAATAACAACAACTCGATTACATTAAAATTACAAAGGCAAATAGAAAACCGAAAAAAATAACACTAAACATCTGTTTTTAATGTTTAAAAACTGAAAAGTGAAAATGTAAATGTTTGTAAACAAATAGAACTAAAGCACACCAATATACCTAAAAGGGAACCAATGAACTCTGATGTTATAAATATTTTAACAATGGCAAAAGTAATCCAAACAGCCGTTGCGCCGGTTTTTTTAATTACTGGTATTGCTGCTACGCTGGGCGTTTTATCTAATCGCTTAGCTCGAATTACCGACCGTGCTCGTCAACTTGAACGAAAATTAAAGGTAAGTACCGATGAAGAGTTTAATTCATCGCTAACAACCGAGCTACGAGCACTGCTGAAACGCTCTCGCTGTATCCATATTGCCTTTAGTTTAAGTGTATTAAGTGCGGTACTTGTTTGCGCCGTGGTCATGCTGTTATTTTTGTCTCATATCCAATCAGTTAATTTAGGTGTTTCCATCGGCAGTTGTTTTGTTGGCGCAATGGCACTACTTATTTGTGCATTTATGTCATTACTGGGTGAAGTATTTTTAGCAACCCGTAGTATGCGCAGAGGAATGATCTTTGCTGACATTGATATAAATAATTAAGGCATGATCTTAGTTTTATAATTCAATAACAGTTCAGTTTAACCGCAATACACTTGAATAATCTGACTTGCTGATATACAACAGCTGCTATACAAGCAATGAATTACATATAAGGGGCAAAAGGAATGAAGTTAAAGCAATTATTTTTAGGTGCAACACTTTGTGCACTAACATTTGGTGCAACAGCAAACTCTGTATTTGAAGAGCCTAGTGACGCCATTGAGTACCGCCAAGCGGCGTTTTCAATGATCCGTGTCCAAATTGGTGATATGGGTGACATGCTAAAGGGCAAAGTACCTTTTGATGCTGAGCGTTTTAAGCACCGTGCAAATAATGCCGCTGCATTATCAAAAATGCCATGGGAAGCATTCGTTGCAGGCAGTGATAAAGGCGAAACATCTGCATTACCTGCTATTTGGAGCGATAACGAAACCTTTATGAAAAAAGCGGTAGCATTCCAACAATATGCTGATGAACTAGCCGTTGCCGCGCAAACAGGTGATAAAAAAGTAATTGCTAAAGCATTTGGCCCATGGGCTAAAGGCTGTAAAGATTGCCACACATCATTTAAAGACTAATCTTTAATGCGATCATCTTAAAACTAAAACGGCGCTTAATTAGCGCCGTTTTTGATCTGTTGAACCGTTTAACTAAACAAGTAAGCCACAGGTTCTGCGCCCCATGTCATCAGTAATGCCGCAAATACAACGACAAAAATAATTATCGCAGTCCACGGTGATTTTGTTAGCTCTTCATTACTATCATTATTTTTTTCAGCGGCATAGCCCGTAACCATTGCTTTGACTAAATTTTTGCCTTTAATGCGATAAATTACAATTGCCACAATATGGAGAATAATCGCGTACAACAATAAATCAAAGTTTTTATGATGCACCCAGCCGGCCCATTCAACTACATTACTTGATACATACTGCACTAATGGGCCATCTGTCAAAATGTCATCAGTGGTCATTAAGCCGCTTACTAACTGCGCCAGTAATAAAATAAAAAATGCCAACACCATGTAGCTGCCCGCTGCGCCATGGCCAGGTTTATTATCTGTTTGTTTAAATGATTTTAGTGCTGCGCTAGGTAAATGAAACAATGCACTTAACTTAGCTGTTTTGCTACCAATCAAGCCCCAAATAAGGCGTGTTACTAGTAGCGCTAAGGTGAAAAAGCCAGCCACAAAGTGTAATTCCATCATGCCTTCTTCAGCACTAAAATACAGCGCCGCAATTGCAATAACTAACAACCAATGGAAACTGCGAATAAACCCATCCCATACTTTAATTTTATGCATGCTTAACCTCTTTTGCGTAAAAGCTTATTATTTCAAACTTTTGTTAATTTAGCATCTTTGCTGTTCAGGGTTAATTGATCTATGGCAGACTAAGGGCATTAATTACCGTAATGAATAATATTAATGACACTTAGCACCAAGCGCGCACTCCTAAAAGGCTTTTTAGATATGCTACCACTGTGTTTAGCAGTGATCCCCTGGGGGATTTTATGTGGTTCACTGGCAATACAAAATGGCTTTAGCGCATTTGAAACCCAAGCTATGTCATTATTAGTGTTTGCCGGTTCCGCCCAACTAGTCGCTATAGAGCTAATGGCTGGCAATACGCCTTTATTAACTATTTTATTCACCACCTTCATAATTAGCTCACGGCACTTTTTATACGGCTTAGCGGTGCGTCATAAAGTGATTGATCAGCCGCTACGTTGGCGCTTACCGGTAAGCTTTGTACTCACTGATGAGCTGTTTGCGTTTTCCCATCATCGCAAAGCTTATCGAACTAAAACTCGCTTGATCTACGCGCTCAGTGCCGGCTTTAGCTTTTATATTACTTGGAACTTGTGGACATTAATTGGCATCGTAGCGGGCAGTCTGCTACCTGATCTCACTAATTTAGGCTTAGACTTTGCTATTGCTGCAACTTTTATTGCATTAGTAATTCCTGGTATTAAAAATCTCGCTACATTGGCAACGGTTGTAAGCGCTGGTGTTGTCGCTACCGTTTTAAAAAGCCAGGGGTTTGAACTATGGTTAGTAGCCGCGGCACTATCGGCGATGACTATCGGTTACCTTATTAGCCGTATCCAAGATAAATTGGAGCATAACTGATGATGAGCACTATTTTACTTATGGCGTGTATTACCTTTTTTACCCGTTACTTATTTTTACATCGTGACCTACCATTTAAAGTTGGCCCGAAAATGCAGCAGTTTCTAAGTTTTAGCGCACCGGCGGTACTTACCGCGATTTGGGTACCTATTGTGTTTGTAACAGATGAGGGAATAAATTTAGATTGGCAAAACCCATACCTCAGTGCGGCAATAGCAGCCATTATTGTCGCGTATAAAACGCACAACATTTACTACACAACACTGGTTGGTATGGGTTTATTTTTGACCTTAAATTAGCACATTAGTAATGCGCTAAAAGTAGCTTTAAACGCTGGCTAATAAAATAGCACGGCTTTTATCTAGAGTGACCTGACCACGTTCGCCAATAGCCGTCATACCGTGGCGTTCAAGTTGCTCAACAATTTTATCAGCGACTTCTTCGCCTAAGTTATAATCACTTAAACGCGTTGGCATATTCACACTGTGAAAAAACGCTTCAGTTGCATTAATTGCTTGTTCAATTGCTGCATCTTCATCACTGATATCTAATCCTAAAACGCGTTCTGCGTACTGTAAGATTTTACCGCGCTTAGTTTCTGTTTGCTCAGCCATCATACGAGGTAATACAATCGCAAGCGTTTGCGCGTGGTCAAGGCCATACATCGCAGTCATTTCATGGCCCAACATATGAGTGGACCAATCTTGTGGTACACCCGCTCCAATTAAGCCGTTTAATGCCATCGTTGCTGACCACATAATATTTGCACGTACTTGATAGTTATCAGGCTCACTGAACGCTTTAGGGCCCTCTTCGATTAAGGTCATTAAAATACCTTCAGCGAAACGGTCTTGCAGCTTAGCACCTACATCGTAGGTTAAATACTGCTCCATAGTATGCACAAATGCATCAACAATACCGTTCGCCACTTGGCGCTCAGGCAATGAAAAAGTCACTGCAGGGTCGAGTACTGCAAATTTTGGCAATACAAATGGACTAGCAAATGCAAGTTTTTCGTGAGTGTCAAGATTTGAAACAACACTATTGCCGTTTGACTCAGAGCCCGTTGCAGGTAACGTTAATACCACACCAAGAGCAATAGCAGATTTAATCTCGCCACCTTTTGATAAAATATCCCATGGCTCGCCGTCATAATTAGCTGCTGCGGCAATAAATTTACTACCATCAGCGACTGAACCACCACCAACTGCAAGAATGTAATCAACTTGCTTTTCTTTAACCAAAGCAACGGCTTTCATACATGTTTGATAACTTGGGTTAGGCTCAATACCGGCAAACTCAAACCACGTATGTTCACTTAACGCATCGACGACTTGATCATAGACGCCATTACTTTTAATACTGCCGCCACCATAAGTAACTAATACTTTTGCGTCTGCAGGGATCTCATTTTTAATTAAAGCGATTTGTTGTTCGCCGAAATGAATTTTGGTTGGGTTTGCAAAACTGAAATTTAACATGCTTGCTCCATTGCTTAGAGATGCTCATTATTTAGTGTGAGCTAAAATTTGGTGACCATCTAATTGTAGGGATTTAAGCATTAATTTAAAGACTAAGCTCAGAGAATCACTTTTGCACAGCTGCAACAATAGATGGTATAAACTATAATTACTTAATATTTGAGAACTAAATTATGTGGCATGGCCTTGATGAATTTTTACATGTGGTTGAACATGGCAGCTTTACCAAAGCAGCCAAAGTCATGGAAGTATCAACTTCACATATTAGCCGCCAAGTACAGCAACTTGAAAACCGCTTAGGCTCATTGCTATTTCAACGTACTACCCGAAAAATAAGCCTCACCGATGCCGGCCGCGAATATGCCGTAAAGCTCAAAGCAATTAAACAAGAGCTAATTGATGCTAATAATCAACTGCAAGGTGAGCAACGTAAACCCAAAGGGATCATTAGAATTTCTGGTGCTGGTGAATTTGTTGCATGTCATGTAGCACCTAAAATTGTTGAGTTTGTAAAACGCTACCCTGAGGTTGAAGTAGATATGGACTTCAACAATCGTAATGTCGACTTAGTTGAAGAAGGTTTTGATTTAGCGATCCGTTTTGGCCGCATGCAAGACTCTAACTTAATTGCACGACCACTTAGCCCGCGAATCATGACTCTCGTTGCCAGTCCAGAATATTTAGCACATCACCCAACCCCAACTACGCCTCAACAATTAACCGCTCATAATTGCTTAATTGCCATGGGGAAACGTTGGCGATTTAATTTTGCCGGCGATATTAAAGAGGTAAAAGTTGCCGGCAACTGGCGCAGTAACCATCCGCGCGCACTATTATCTGCGACATTAGCAGGCTTGGGCATTGCCCATTTAGCCACTGATATTGTTGATAAGTATATTGAAAACGGGCAACTAATTACCTTACTTGATGAGTTTCAGGTAACAGACAATGCCTCTTGGTTAGTGTATCCACGTAAAGATTTAATGCCGTACAGAGTGCGATTATTGATTGAACATTTACTCACAAGCTTTAATCATGCAAGTTAAAATAAAATGGTCTATGCAATATGATGATAATTTAAGCTGTATGTCTGTCACAACTCAGGATAGAATTTAACAAACAACAATAACAAGAGAGCAACATGAACGACTTCTATCAACTTTCAGCCAGCAATCTGCAAGGCCAAAGCATTGATTTTTCAGATTTCGCAGGCAAAGTTGTGTTAATTGTCAACACTGCCAGTAAATGTGGCTTCACTCCACAGTACGAAGGTTTACAACAATTACATGCAAAATACGCTGATCAAGGGTTAGTAATTATTGGTTTTCCGTGCAATCAATTCGGCAAACAAGAGCCTGGCGGCGCAAAAGAAATAGCGCAAGGTTGTTTAATTAACTACGGTGTTGATTTTGTGATGATGAGCAAAATTGATGTTAATGGCGAAAACGCCCACCCCGTATTCAGGCATTTAAAATCAGCCTTACCTGGATTTTTAACCCGCAAAATAAAATGGAATTTCACTAAGTTTTTAGTTGGCCGCGACGGCGAGGCAATTAAACGCTTTGCACCATTTACCAAACCGCAACAAATCGAAGGTGCTATTATCAAAGCCCTTAAAAGCAGTAATATCTAAACTCTAAAAGCAATAAAGAGGCAAATTGCCTCTTTATTTAAATTATCTCTTAGTCGTTTAAATACTCATCTAAGTCATCATCGCCCAAGTTTTTACGCAAGCGTTTTTGCTCAAGGTAGTCTTCCAACTTTTTCTTAACCTTTTGCTTATTCTTGTCGTGTTGATTACGCCCGACCATTTCGTACTCGTCTTCAACAAAATCGTCATCTAGCGCATCGTAACTAAATGTCTTACCCACAACCCACTCCATAAAGTGTTTGAGACCAATTAAGGATTTTTTATCACTATCATTGGTAAATTAAAAATGTTCAGCACTATTTCACCGTATGAAAAAGCACCAAAATAAAGCCATAACGCAATTCTAAAATAGTGTTATGTCGATATTGTGAATAAATAGCGCTAAATTTGAGTTCTGGAAAGTGAGAGTTTTTTATCGAAACGATAAGTATCTTTTATGTATTAATGTAAATTAGTCAAAATGACTAAAAAATGGCTTTTTTATAACATTTAAATGTAATTAAAAAAGGGAAAAAAACAATTAACTCATTGTTTTTAAATGCCAATAATTATTGGCATTAAACTTGATAAGTATTAAATACGTTAAATGCGTACTGGTCATAATCAACAAATTAGCAGGAAATAAAAATGAAAAAATTACTATTAATAAGTTCTTTATTCATTGCCACAGGGGCAATGGCACACAATGACAATGAGACGAATATTTCTTTTAGCGGCGACACATGTGACGTTGAATTTAAAAATGATGTGCGTATTAAGCCAAATGAATTAGAAATTTTTACAGCTGATAACCACACTATGACTTTTATAAATAGTGGCGAGTTAATGATTGATGGCCAAACTTTGACACTCAACAGTCAACAACACCAAGCTATCAGTAATTATTCAGACAGTCTGCGTAGCCAATTACCAGAAGTCGCGAACATTGCTCTTGAAGGCGTTAAAATTGCCGGGGTCGCCATTGAAGAAGTCGCCAATGCATTTAATATCGATGGCCTAGATAGCATTAATGAATTAATGGCTGATATTCAGGTAGAAGTACAAAACACCTTTTACCAACAAGGCGCTTTTGTAATGGGCCAACAAAGCTTTAGCCAATTTGGCGAAAACTTTGAAAGCCAATTTGATGAGCAAATAGAAAGCGCTGTACAAGCTGCGATGATGCAATCGATGGGTAGTATTTTAATGGCTGTAGGTTCAGAACTAATGGGCTCTGGTGGCGATATGCAAGCCTTTGAACAACGCATGGAAAATATGGGAGCTGAAATTGAAGCCAAAGTTGAGCAACAAGCTAACCAACTTGAAAAACGCGCTGATGCACTGTGCGGTAATTTTTCAACCATTGCTGATCAAGAGCAACAATTAGTTAAACTAGTTCCAGAATTGAAAGACTACCAATTATTTAGTTATAAACAAAATAACTAACTTGAACTCAGGTTCTAAACGCTAAAAGTTTGATATCCCTTTAGCAGCACTCTTTTTTAAAGGTGCTGCTTTTTTATGCCATGCTATTTCTTCGCTAAATGCACTAACTCACCTAGCTTTATAATAGCTTGTTCAATTTTTTCACCCCATGGCAAACCATAACTTAATCGAATACAACTGCGATATTTATTAGTGGCTGAAAAAATATAGCCAGGAGTAATGCTAATGCCACTTTCTAATGCCAGTTGAAATAGTTTTACACTATCGTAAGCCGCACCTAAATCAATCCAGATCACACATCCGCCTTGCGGATCGCTGATCCTAGCGGTACTCGGAAAGGCCTGTTGTAAACACCAGATCATTAGTTCTTTATTAGAACGTAGACGCTGTCGCAGTAGTTTTATATTACGATCATAATCACCACTAACTATAAATTCATATAACGTCCATTGATTGATCAATGAAGTAGAACAACTCAATGCACGCTTATAGCGACGCGCTTTGGCAGCAAACTTTCCGGCAATCAACCAGCCAACACGATAACTCGGCGCCGCAGTTTTAGAAAACGATGCACAGGTTAATACCAACCCTTTTGTTGAGTAAGCCTGAGCGGGTGTACCGCGCTGCGGGGTAAAATGTAAATCACCATACACATCATCTTCAATTAGCACCACATCTTGAGATTCCAATAACTCTACTAATTGTTTACGCTTATGATCAGGCATAAAACTACCCACAGGATTATTGATCGAAGTAGAGAACACACAGGCTTTAATATCGTGATCATGTAAAGCCTGGCTCAGATCATCAAGCCAGATCCCATCATCAGGACACAGCGGGATCTCGAGCGCCTTGAGGCCCAGGCTTTCGATCAATTCAATGATACCAAAATAACAAGGTGACTCGATCGCCACCACATCACCTACTTTAGTGACACATTTTAGCGCGATCGCCAGTGCTTCTTGAGCACCGTTGGTGATCACAAGTTCTTGCGAGTCAACACCAATGCCAAAATCTAAATAACGATGGATTAACTGCTTTTTCAATGGTGCAAAACCATCCATCGCACCATAATTTATGGCGCGACTGCCGGCAATCGACATAACCCGGCGCATCGTACGACTTAGCATTTTATCAGTTGGAGCGGCAGCAACAGGATTAGCAATGCCAAACGGTACGACATCGGCTTGATGAATTGCATCATACACTTGCTCAATTAATACCTGCATGTTGACCGAAACTGGCTCACGATTGAGTTTAACCCGCTTTGGCCGCGCTAACTGGGTATGTGCCGTTTTTAAAAAATAGCCTGACTTTTCTCGTGCTTCAACCAAACCTTGTGCCTCAAGTGATTGGTAAGCCAATTTCACCGTCGGAATACTGACATTCAGCTTAGTGGCCATTTTACGTAATGAGGGGAGTTTTTCGCCTGGTAATAGTGTCCCCTGCTCACTCAGCTCACGCACCAGCTGCATTACTTGCTGATATAAAAAGTCATGGTTGGTTTTGCTGATCACCAGCGACATAGTAGACACCTTAAAGCCGTACAATCTGTATAGGTTGCATTTATAGTTTTCTGTGTATGTTAAGTATACAGAAGTATCTTAAAATAAACACTTAATCGACATAATGGACCAAGGCCATGAAAAGTATCGTGCTTTATGCACTAACCGTTTTAATTTGGGGCTCTACCTGGCTCGCAATCGAATTTCAACTTGGCGATATCGCCGTTGAAGTTTCACTATTTTATCGCTTTAGTTTGGCTGCAATTCTAATGTGGGTATGGGTGAATATTAAAAAATTACCGATGAATTATAGTCGTCGCGATCATGGCTTTTTCGTATTACTAGCATTGTGTAACTTTGGCCTTAATTACTTAGTACTTTACTGGGCACAACATTATTTAACGTCAGCCATGGCATCAATCGCCTTTTCAATGTTGTTATTAATGAACATTGTAAATACCCGATTATTTTTTGGTAAACCCATCGCTAAACGTATTTATACGGGTGCATTGATAGGGGTATTAGGCATCATCAGTCTGTTTTGGCCACAATTACAGCAGTTCGACTTGAGTAATGGGGCGTTGGTCGGTTTGCTACTTGCCTTAGCTGGCACCTTTGTGGCTTCATTAGGGAATATGATCAGCGTGCGTAACTCTCAACAACGTATTGGCGTCATGCAGGGCAATGCATGGGGCATGTTATACAGCGCTATTGGTTTATTTGTATATGTAATCATCAGCGGTGCCGATTTTAGCCTGTCGGCCCCAGCAAGCTACTGGTATTCATTAGTTTATTTATCGGTGTTTGGGACGGTTATTGCATTTGCATGTTACTTTGCACTACTAAAAAATATCGGCCCAGAACGTGCCAGCTATGTGATTGTGTTATTTCCATTAGTTGCAGTGACTTTAAGTACATTATTTGAAGGTTTTAGTTGGCAAGCCAATACGTTTATCGGCTTTAGTTTAGTACTGCTTGGTAATGCTATTGTACTGACTCCAACAAAAAGAATTAAAGCGTTTATTGAGTCTAATAAAGCATCATTTGCTAATAAACGCTCCATCCCCAGTTAGAATGCGTATATACGCAACTAACGCCAAAAGCGCCTACTTGTTAGGCGCTTTTTTATTACTAACATATTACTCGTCATTTAGCATTGGGCATACAAAAACGCAACGCGAGCGGATGAATAGTCACCACCGCTGGGGTAACGCCTACCAGCTCACCATCTGCTTCGATTGGTAAATCAGGCGTATTTATATAAGCAATTTCTAAGCGCTGGTAGTTGAGCTCTTTCATACCGTGGTGCTTACGTAGCAATAAGCGCACAAAACTGTAGAGGTTACCTAACAAACCACGCGTAGGCACGCGATAGCACTCTAAATAGCCACTATTCAATTGTGCTTTTGGCGCTATCATCAACCCCCCACCAAAATAATGATGATTTGCAAATACAGTAATCAAATTACCATATTCGCATTGCTGCCCTGCAAAACTCCCAGCCAAGCGAGAAGGCTGATAAACGAATAAACACTTAAAGCCAGCTAAACTATAACTTAAAGCGGATAATGCAGGCTTGGTTTGCAATGCCTGTACTACATGCGCATCAAAGCCAACCCCCGCAATATTAATAAAGTAACGGCTATTTATTTGGCCAATATCGATTTTTACTTGATGCTCACTAAAAATAGCATTACGCCAAGCTGAGTTTGAACAGCCAAAGCCGCGTGCAAAATCATTACCCGTCCCCTGAGGCAATAACGCCAACGAGCAACTCAATCCCATCAATGCATTTACAGCCAAATGCAGGCTGCCATCACCACCGAGCACAACAACGCGCTTTTGTGACTGAGCCAAAACCGTTATTTTTTGGCAATCATTGGTAAAATGTCCTGTGGTGTAAAAAATAGTGTAACTAATTTGACGTTTTTGACACTGCTCTAATAACCAAGTGCAATTTTTTTTATGTTTTTTTTGCGTACTTGGTTTAATAATTATTAGCATCTGGATACCAGCCTATTCAAAAGTAGGGAAATAGACATTTTCAAAAAATAAATTAATCTGAATAATTAGTCACTTTATTTATTATCTAATGCATTAAAATATCAGTGGTAGTGTAATATTGCTTTTAAACAAGTGATTTAGGCGAATTTAAATTTCATAACCATGCATAATACTCAGTACACACTATCTGAATCATACCTTAATAAAAACAATTCGGATTAGTTATTTCTATCCGACCACCCTAATTTTTATCGTTTTATTTTTGTGCAAAAAAAGCTCAGAATAGCCGTATTGTCAAAACAGACATAACCCGGAGCAAAGTAATGAACCCAGTAAATACATTAAACGAAAATGCAGCTACTCATGTTGCAGTAAAACCGACCAACCGCAAAGCAAAAATGCTTGCCAGACTTAACCGTTTCGGCAAAAAGCTAGCTCTTGGCGGCGCAGTTCAATACAAGTAATCACCCAACCATGATTACTTTAGCGGTGCAGCAAACACCCAACCACTAAATGAAACTACTTATTTAGCTCCCTCGTTTGCTGCAACCCCTTCTTTAAACTCCCTAAAAACTCCTTTTTTATAAAAAAACCTCTTTTTTAGAACAAAAAAACAGCAAACGATCTTTTTCCTATTTACACACCCCAATCACCTGCGTATTATTCTTTCCCAACGGAGAGATGGCAGAGTGGTCGAATGCACCGGTCTTGAAAACCGGCAGGGGTTTATAGCCCCTCTAGGGTTCAAATCCCTATCTCTCCACCATTATTACGTTTTGGTGGTTCACTCGATTATCAAAATGACAATTTATGCGCCGGAGAGGTGGCCGAGTGGCCGAAGGCGCTCCCCTGCTAAGGGAGTATAGGGTTTGTAGCTCTATCGAGGGTTCGAATCCCTCCTTCTCCGCCATTTAATAACGAAAAAAGCCCCGCAATTTATTGTGGGGCTTTTTTTGTTGTTAAAAATGGCAGAAGGCGGGTGAGAACCCTCGACCAGGGTTCGATAAAATGTCAGGAACATTTTAGGCCGCTGCAAGCGTCGCGAAGCGATTGGTTACATGGACGTAAGCAAGCCCATCCCCACGTTTGACACAAATTTCAGAATGAAAAGCCTATTGTTTTATGTCCGTAACCTTTACACCAATGAAGGCGGGTGAGAATCCTCGACTAGGGTTCGACCAAACTTTGTCTGGAACAAAGTTAAACGCACGCAGTGCGCCCTGAAAACTAAACTCTAGATCCCTTCCGCTAAGTTGTGTAATGTAATATCAAATAGAACACATAAGTCAGCTCTTAAACCAAATTCAAAAATCGTTCTGACTTTTCTTTTTAAAAACACCAAAATATTTTCTAAGGCTACAAGTTGAATAATACCAATCGTGTTAAGTTACTGACCATTTATAGCGACAGATAAATGCAGTGATAACAAGGCGTAAATTTTGACATGTAGTTGTTCTACTTAAAAAAATTATAACGCAGTTAGCGCTTTATTTAGCTCGCTAGAATGGTTAAATATTTAAGTCGATTGGTATAACAGTGAGGACAAGGAAAGTGGTATTTTATATGCAGTTTTTACAACTGTATTATTGTACTTCCTTTTCAAAATCACTTTAATTTACACAATAGTTTCAGACCGATATGCTTCTTGTCTAAGCTCTCGCTGGGACAACATTGAAGTAGTTATTACTCCTTTTTCAGCATTCTTAATTTTAGCAATATTGAGTTGTATTTGGTTGTTCCTTAGTTGTTTAAAATATAAAAAGAAAGTAGGTAAAGCAGCCTATCTAGTATTTTTTTTCGCAGCGATATTCTATTATTTTTGGTTTAAAGGTTTTTACGGCTTTTGGTTACTAATGGAGTATGAGCAGGACAAAATAACCCTATCTCAATTTTTTAACAAAACTGGGGGCGATGAGTTATTTAAATTATATGATGGGCATCACGAAATTCAGATATTGTGCCAACCATATAATCACAATGCAGATAAAAAACCGGATAACTAACTGTTACATCATAGTAATGCAATAGGTTGCTACCTATTAAATCAATACTTTAACCTAGCCTAGGTATTCTCTCGTAACGATTGGGTGAGCAGGTAAAAATTCATCGCAGATAAACGGCCTTGTATTGATACAAGCCTGTAGATTATTTTTTTGTTGTATGTTGTCGGGTTTCGCTGCGATCAAACTCACCTACAATGCTTCTGCGTAAAACGGGTAAAGAGGCTAAACAGTCTCTTTATCTTAATAACCCAAACTAAACCCATCGGCATCTAAATGCGCCGGGAAACTTTGCTTAAAGAGCTCAAGCGGCTGTTTGTCCAAAGTGATAATAACAACATCAGCTTTGTTATCAGTAGCGGCTGCTAACGTATCACCTTTAAAGTCATACACTGCCGTGCCGCCATTGTGCGCGACGCCATTAGCATCATCACCAATACGATTAACGCCAATCACATAACACTGGTTTTCCATCGCCCGCGCCATTAGTAAGGTGTCCCATACTTTGCGCCTTGCAGCAGGCCAGTTGGCGACATTAACCATCACATCGTAGTCATTGCGATTGCGCTGAAAGACCGGAAAACGTAAGTCGTAACAAACTTGCGGTAAAATTCTAAAGTCATTAAGGGTGAACACTTCACGTTGCTGCCCTGCGGTTACAAAATCGCCCTCTTTGCCCAAGCAAAATAAATGCCGTTTGTCGTAATACTTCACTTCGCCATTGGGCCATGCCCAATAAAAGCGATTAGCTTTTTTATTTCCTTGCGTTACCAATACCGAGCCTGCAATTACCGCATTGCTTGATTTTGCCGACGCGATCATCCAATCAAGCACTTTGCCTTGCTTTAACTGATGATCCGGCTCTGCGCAATCAAGGTTAATAGCAAAGCCGGTGGCAAAGGTTTCTGGCAATAAAATAAGCTCTACTGGTTTATCTATATCAGCTATTTTATTGCCAAAGTGTGCCAAGTTGGCGTCTTTATCTAACCAATTAAGCGATGTTTGTATCAGTGCTAGGGTTAAAGTTGACATAAAATCTCCGCGGCTTGTAATAGCGTGGCGTCATTTTTAGCAAAGCATAAGCGAATAACTTTATCGTTGCTTGGTTGCTGATAAAACACGCTTAGTGGAATGGCTGCAACGCCTGCTTGTTCTACTAACCACTGGCAAAATTCTACGTCATTTAAATCCGATACATCGCTGTAATCAAGCAGTAAAAAGTAGGTGCCTTCACTTGGTAAAATGGTAAAGCGGCTATCTTTTAGTGCTTTACTAAGTACATCACGCTTTTGTTGATAAAACTCACTGAGCTCATCCACATGCTCACCTTGCTGTTCTAACATATCGGCTAATGCATGTTGTGCCGGCGTAAAGCTTGAAAAAGTCACATATTGGTGAATTTTACGAAACTCGGCCGCAAGTGCAGCGGGTGCGATGCAGTAACCCATTTTCCAGCCGGTGCTGTGAAAAGTCTTGCCAAAGCTTGAGATCACAAAGCTGCGAGCAAACAATTCGTTATCACGCAGCACACTTAAATGTGGTTGCTGATCAAAAGTAATATGCTCGTATACTTCATCACTTATCAGGTATAAGTCATGCTTAATTACTAAGGCTTTTAGAGCATTAATATCGTGCTGTTTTAACGTTTTACCACTTGGGTTATGTGGGGTGTTGATTATAATAGCCCGCGTTTTGCTATTGATAGCCGCAGCCACCGTTTGCCAGTCAATTGCATAACTCGGAGCATGCAGAGCAATATTGACTGACTGACCACCGGCCAATTCAATCGCTGGCTGGTATGAATCATAAGCGGGGTCAAACACAATGACTTCATCACCTTCGCGCACCAGCGCCTGAATGGCAACAAACAAGGCCTCGGTCGCGCCAGAGGTTACCGTTACTTGCTGCGCGGCATCTATTTCAGCCGCATATTTTCGTTTTGCTAACTGGGCAATTTGTTGCTGCAGGCGCGGTACACCAGATGAAGGTGAATATTGATTCACTCCTTCAAGCACATAATGATTAAGCTGTTTTTTAAGTAGCTCAGGCGCATCAAACTCAGGAAAACCCTGCGATAAATTAATCGCTTCGAATTGATTTGCTAAAGCAGTCATTTGACTAAAAATACTGGTGCCTAAATTTGGCAATTTACTTTCAAACACTGGTTACCCTTAATGATGGTTTTGCGCCCAAAGCGATGCTATCATTGCTGTTAACAGATGTATAGCCGTCTAAAAAAGTATGAGGAATGTATGCATAACAATACCGCTATTTCAGAACTTATAGAAGCAGGAAAGTGGATCAGTCAACGTGGTTGGGTGCCAGCTACGGGTGGTAATTTTTCAGCGCGAACTAACACCGGTTTTGTGGTTACTGCCAGCGGTTTTGACAAAGGTCAATTAGGGTCGCATACCTTTATTGAACTGGATCATGTCGGTAATCGTAGCGCTAGCGCCGCCAAACCCTCAGCTGAAACCGAATTGCATTTGTGCATGTATAAACTTATTCCTGCTGCTAATTATGTATTGCACACTCATTCGGTTGCTGCGACGGTATTATCTCGGGTTATTAAAGGTCACAGCCTAGACTTACACGGCTACGAAATGCAAAAGTCACTAACCGGCATTACTTCACATTTAGACACCTTGAGTATTCCAATCTTTGATAACGACCAAGATATTGATCGCTTGAGTTTATTAGTGAGCGATCACCACTTACACACGCCTATTGAGCACGGCGTGCTTATTCGCGGCCACGGTTTGTATGTAGTGGGTCGCACTATTGGTGAAGTACGCCGTCAATTAGAAGGCCTTGAGTTTTTATTTGCATGTGAGATAGAACGCTTAAAATTAGTAGGATTAGAATCATGATCAAAGCACTGCTGACCGATATTGAAGGCACTATTACCCGTATTTCGTTTGTTAAAGACGTACTATTTCCATATGCCGCAAAGCAGCTCCCCGAATTTGTAAAAACTCATCAAGAGCAAAGCGCTGTAGCTGAACAAATTTATGCCGTAAAAGCGGTTATTGAACAGCCAGATGCCAGTATTGATGTCGTAATTAACACTTTACTTGAATGGATCCGTGACGATAAAAAAATCACTCCATTAAAACAGTTACAAGGTTTGATTTGGCAAACTGGCTATGAAAATGACGATTTTACCGGCCATTTATACCCAGATGCCTACCACTTTTTAGTTGCACAGCAACAAGCCGGCCAGCAGTTGTATGTGTATTCATCAGGGTCAGTAAAAGCACAGCATTTAATTTTTAACTACTCTGACTTTGGTGATATTCGCTCCTTATTTACTGATTATTTTGATACTCAAGTCGGCGCTAAACAAGAGCAACGTTCATATCACAATATTATTGAGCAACTACCTTTTGCCGCTAATGAAGTGTTATTTTTAAGTGATGTGGCAGCCGAGCTTGATGCCGCCAAAGCCGCAGGTTTAAAAACCTTGCACCTGATCCGTGATGGTCAAGCAAGCTCGCCTGCGCATAACTATATTAACGATTTTAGCCAATTCACTGTGGAGCATTTAGCATGAGCCAACTGACTATTTTTGCTGACTGTAACGGCAATAATGCTTTATTAAACACTCAAGATACAGCACAAATTGCCACCGAGCTTAATAAAGTAAATGTACGATTTGAGCAGTGGCAAGCAACAAAAATGATTACTGCTGATACTAGCCATGAAGCTATTATTTCCGCCTATAACGCTGATATTGAAAGCTTAAAGCAACAAGGTGGTTATCAAACTGTAGATGTTATTTCGCTGGCAAAAGGCAATCCGAACGCTGCAGAATTACGTGCTAAGTTTTTATTTGAGCACACCCATAGTGAAGACGAAGTACGCTTTTTTGTAAAAGGCCAAGGATTATTTTGCCTGCATATTAACGACAAGGTTTACCAAGTACTTTGCAAGCAGGGTGATTTAATTTCAGTACCAGAGCTTACTCCCCATTGGTTTGATATGGGCAGCGATCCTGAATTTACTGCGATCCGTTTATTCAATAATACCGAAGGCTGGGTGGCACAAAGCACCGAATCTGAGATTGCTAAGCAGTTTCCTTTATTGGACTAAATATCTGTTAATAATGGAGTTTAAATGGAAAAGTTGTTTTCATACGGCACACTGCAATTAGAGCAAGTACAGCTTGATACCTTTGGCCGCTTGCTCGAAGGCCAAGCCGATACACTACAAGGTTACGTAGTAGGCGAAGTTGAGATCACCGACGCCGCCGTGTACAAAAGCAGCGGCCAGCGTTTTCATCCAGCATTAATTAAAACAGGCCTGCCAACAGATACAGTAACTGGCACTATTTTTACTATCACCTTAGAGGAACTTGCTAACGCGGATAGCTACGAAGTTAATGACTACATCCGTATTGAAGAGTCATTTAGCAGCGGCATTAATGCATGGGTGTATGTGGCAAAAGGCTGTTAAACCAGCCTTTTTAATTCACCAACTAAAACTTGTTGTTGGTCATAAACGCCAGTATCGAGTACCCAGCCGGTAATAAGCTTAGCGGGGGTTACATCAAATGCGGGATTATATACGTTAGCATTTGTAGGTGCCCATAGCGCTTCACCAAAGCTTCCGCTTACACCGCGCACTTCTGCGCTGTTACGTTGTTCTATTTCAATGTCTGCACCGCATGCTGTGTTTACATCGAGGGTTGTTAGCGGCGCTACTACATAAAATGGGATGTCATGAAAATGCGCCAGTACTGCTAAGTTATAAGTGCCTACTTTATTAGCAAAGTCACCATTTGCAGCAATACGATCTGCACCGACAAAAATTTTATCAACCTTGCCATCAGCCATTAAACTCGCTGCCATATTATCGCAAATTAAGGTGTAAGGTACTTGCCAGCGCTCAAGTTCAAACGCGGTTAAACGCCCGCCTTGCAATAATGGCCGCGTTTCATCCACCCATACATGAATATCGCCATGACGTTGCTGCGCTTTATAAATAACACCAAGAGCAGTACCAATACCTGCGGTTGCTAAGGCACCAGTATTACAATGTGTGAGAATATTATCGCCGCTGCTAACCAATGCAGCACCATGATTTGCCATGCTTTCACACAAGGCGATATCTTCATTAAACAATGTTACAGCAGCGCTTACAATTGCCGTTACATAATCATCTTGTTGTAATGCAATACGTAACTTTGCCATACAATGCATTAAATTAACCGCAGTTGGCCGAGTGGCTTCTAAATCATCAATCGCCTGCGCTAATGCTACTTTAGCTGTGCCTTGCTCTGCCAAATGGGCAACTAGCAAACTTGCTCCTAAACCA
This sequence comes from Pseudoalteromonas sp. SG41-2, assembly GCF_014164535.1. Lineage (NCBI taxonomy): Bacteria > Pseudomonadati > Pseudomonadota > Gammaproteobacteria > Alteromonadales > Pseudoalteromonadaceae > Pseudoalteromonas > Pseudoalteromonas sp. SG41-2. The sequence goes on from NZ_JACJFK010000008.1 coordinate 90,645, forward strand.
ATCAGCGGTGCGCCGCGTATTTTTAAGCTTAGAATTAAATCCCTCATACTGGCTACATCATCACATTCGTGCCATACCTGCTGATGCGGCAGTAGGTATTGGTCTAACACGCTTAGTGTATTGTTTTGATATTTTAAACTGCTCGCTATGAGGTCTTGCATGATTGATCCTGAATAATCGTTAGGCTGAGGTTATTTTACAGTAGTTTTTAAAACGCACAACCCAGAAGTGTAGACATCTAAACGGTTGAAGGTATAGAATGCTATCGTTTATCATTTTCTGAGAGTACGCCGATGGCCGAATACGTTGCCTTTAATGCACAGCATGCGATTGATTATATTAAAAATCTTGTAACTAAAGATGGATATGATTTGTTTGATCCTGACCAAACGTTATCGGCGTATGAGTTTGGAGATGGCAATTTAAATCTCGTTTTTAGAATAAGCGACGAGCAAAGTAATAGCGTTATTTTAAAGCAAGCCTTGCCTTATGCGCGCTGTGTGGGTGAGTCATGGCCATTAACGCTTGACCGAGCACGCATTGAAGCTGAGGTTTTACTCAATCACGGCGCATTAAGCCCTGACTACACAGCAAAAGTATTGCATCATAATCCAGAGCAAGCACTGACCATTTTAGAAGATCTTGGTCACTTACAAATTTTGCGTAGCGCACAAATAAACGCAGAGCAATTTCCGCTATTAGGTCAACATGTGGCTCACTACTTAAGCCATACCGGTTTTTATAACTCAGACTTTTACCTAACCGCGCAAGATAAAAAAGCCAAAGTCAGTCAGTTTACCAATCCAGAGTTGTGCCAAATTACTGAAGATTTGTTTTTCAACGATATCTTGCGTGAACATGAACGTAATAACTATCCAAGCGAGTTGCAAAGTACAGTCAATAAACTACAAAATAACACCGCATTACATTTAGCGATCGCAAAACTAAAAGCTAAGTTTTTATCATGCCCGCAGACGCTATTACATGGTGATATGCATAGCGGCAGTATTTTTGTCGATCAAAACACCACTAAGATGATCGACCCTGAATTTGGCTTTTTTGGCCCAGTTGGCTTTGATATAGGCTCATTTATCGGCAATTTATTATTAAACTACTGCGCGCAAAATGCTCGTATTAGTGAATTTGTTACACGCCGTAACTATCACACCCATTTACTGACTTGCCTGCAAGAGAGTTATTCTTTGTTTGAACAACAGTGGCTGACATTTATTGCAGAGCAAACCACAGATAACAATTTAAAAGCCGCTGGTTATGGCGAGTATTTTATGCAACAAGTATTACAAGACGCGATTGGTTACTGTGGGACAGAACTAATACGCCGCACTATCGGCTTAGCACACGTTGCTGACATTGATGGCATTGAAGATGCGCAGGCGCGTTTAGACGTACAACGCCACACTTTAGCGCTGGGTGAGCAGTTAGTACTCAACGCCCACACTTGCAATAACAAAGAAGAGTTTTTCTCTTTATTGATAAGCCAACTAAATTAAATTTATAAAAATAGCAAAAGGCACTTTATTTAGTGCCTTTTATCAACCTATTTGGGCGGGACCTAGCTTCTATTACCTAATCTTTTAAATTACTGATAATTTTCATACATTTTATCAAGCGGCTCTGATAAACCATTTTCTTGCACAACGCGCACATGCTGGCGGCCAAGTTCACGGGCACTAAATACCCCGCATGAGTGAGCAATTAAACCCGCACCATAATGAATGTACTTATTGTAGTTTGCTACGCGCTGCGCTTTATCGGCGACATCTAAGCCACGTTGCAACCGCTCGTTGTGTGTGGTTATCCCTGTTGGGCAAGTGTCTTTATTACATTGCAGCGCTTGAATACAACCCAAAGCAAACATATGACCACGTGCCGATACAACAAAGTCTGCGCCCAGCGCGAGCGCCCATGCAACCTTAGACGGCACAATCAGTTTGCCTGACGCAATAACTTTAATTCGCTCTCGCAGGCCATGCTTTTCGAGCATATTAACAACCAAAGGTAAACTTTCTTTCAGTGGTAAACCCACCGAATCCATCAGCGGTTGTGGTGCAGCACCGGTACCGCCATCAGCACTATCGATAGTAATAAAATCGGGCGCAGATTCAATACCACGATGATTGATCTCAGCAAACAAGGTTTCCAGCCATGCATAAGCGCCAATAACCGCTTTAAAGCCGGTTGGCTTGCCAGTCGTTTCGCGCACCGAGGCAATCATATTAAGTAAATCTGCAGGGTTTTTAACTTCAGGATGACCATTTGGGCTAATTGAATCGTGACCTTCTGGGATACCACGAATAGCCGCAATTTCAGCAGTCACTTTTTTGCCTGGCAACATACCGCCTTTACCAGGCTTCGCACCTTGGCTCATTTTAATTTCAAACATTTTTACTTGTTCATGCGCAGCTATTTGCTTGAGCTTCTCATGACTTAATTTACCTTGTTCATCGCGCACACCATATTTAGCTGTGCCAATTTGAAACACAATGTCGGCACCTCCTTCTAAGTGATAAGGGCTTAAACCACCTTCACCAGTGTTCATCCAACAACCAGCGAGTTTGGCACCTTGCGATAACGCACGTACAGCAGGTTTTGATAACGCACCAAAACTCATACCTGAAATATTGAATAGCGATTTAGTAATATAAGGATTTGGACAATGCGGCCCTAACGTAACTGCACTAGGTTCAAGCGCTTCTTCGTCCAAGGTAGGAAACGCGCAGTTCATAAACATCACGGTCCCGGTAACTTCTAGGCTCTGAGTTGAGCCAAAGGCGGTGGTACGATCAACATTTTTAGCCGCTTTATAAACCCAACTACGATCGGCGCGATTAAATGGCATTTCTTCGCGATCCATAGCGAAAAAGTATTGACGAAAAAACTCACCTTGGCGCTCAAAAAAGTATCTAAACCGACCTATTACCGGATAATTACGTCTAATCGCTTGTTTAGATTGAGTGACATCACTGATATAAAAATAAATAACAACTAAAACTAAACACCCAAATACCACTATAAATAAGCTGGCAAACACATCAATGCTAAAAACTATTAAATTACTCATGCAGCGCCCCTTGCTGGTTGTTTTCTCATTTCACTAATACTTATACTAAAAACTTAAGCTAAGTAGCGAATATATTAGTAAAAATCTTATTACAGTAGAGAGCATATAAGCAGATTAAATTTCAAGCAAAGGATTTTAATGGATCACTGCACTGAATGCAGCGATCCATATCGATAGAAGCTAGCTTTTTTGTTTAGTCAACTCAGTTTCAATGTATCGATGGATTTGATCTTCTAATACTGACATTGGCACAGAGCCATGACGAAGTATTTGATGATGGAACTCGCGTACATCAAAGTCTTGCCCTAATGCTTGCTCTGTTTCTTTGCGTAAGCGTTTAATAGTCAGCTCACCAATTTTGTATGATAGTGCTTGTGCTGGCCATGAAATATAACGATCAGTTTCGGTTTTCACATTGTGTAAAGACAATGCTGTATTTTCGCTCATAAATTTCATCGCACGATCGCGACTCCAGCCGTACATGTGCATGCCAGTATCAACCACTAAACGGGCTGCACGCCACATTTCATAAGTTAAACGACCAAAGTTACTATATGGATCTTGATAAAAGCCCGCTTCAATACCTAAGTATTCAGAATATAATCCCCATCCTTCGCCAAATGCTGATAAATAAGCATCTTGACGATAACTTGGTAGGTTTTCTAATTCAGCATTAAGGGAAATCTGTAAATGATGCCCAGGTACAGCTTCATGAAAAGTAAGTGCTTCTAAAACATATAAAGGGCGCTTATCAAGTGCATAAGTGTTAACCCAGTAATAACCCGCTTGATCATCACGACTCGACCCAGAGTAACGGCCAGTCGTGTACTTAGGCGCTATGCTTGCTGGCACAGGTGCAACACCATAAGGCATGCGTGGTAAGGTGTGAAATAGCTTAGGTAATTGTGCATCCATTTTTTTAGCTATGTACGATGCTTCTTTTAATAACTCTTCCGGTGTTTTAGCGTAAAATTGCGGATCAGTACGTAAAAAGTGCACAAATTCAGCAAATGTGCCTTTAAAACCAACTTGCTCAATAATCTTATCCATTTCAGCACGAATACGTGCCACTTCTTTTAACCCCAGTTCATGGATTTCTTTTGGTGTCATATCTGTGGTGGTGTAATACTTGGCACGATTAGCATAAAACGCAGCACCATTTGGTGTAGCAGAGATACCAATTTCAGTACGCGCACCTGGCTGATACTCTTCATTAAAAAACGTTAAATAATTTTTATAAGCAGTAATCACCTGTTCTTTAATGATTTTTTTAGCTTGTTGCTGTAAAGCAAAAAACTCACTATCACTCAAACCAGCGGTATTATTTAAAAATGGTTTATAAAATTCAGACTCAGTAACGTCATCAACAATATATGCACTGATAGAATCTTGATAACCAATTAATACAGCCTTAGGTTGAGTTAAGCCAACTTCCAGCCCTTTACGCATCCAACCGATATTTTGCGCAAAAAACCGAGGAACTTGCTGCAAACGCTGTAGATAAAGTTGGTAATCAGCTAGTTTTTTATAATCTGAACTCGACACCATAAAAGATAAACTCGAGTGAAAGCCATATTCAGAAGTAAGCGGCATATAGTGGCTGTTAAATACATATTCATCGATACTATTTTGTACTTGGCCGCGAATTATAGTGAGGTTAATACGGTTTTCATCACTGAGTTTGTCTTTATCTATTGCGTCTAACTGCGCTAATAATTCAGTGTTATGTTGGTATTTCTTTTCAAGAAACTCCGCAGATAAATTAGTTAACAAATAGCCATCAACACCCTCAGGGTTGCTATACGTGCTTATACTTTTACGGTAATCAACAATTGATTGCGCCACTTGCGTAAATTGTTGGTCGCTATCTATCGTGGTCATTTGGCACGCACTTAATGTACATGCCAAGGCGATACTTAACAGAGAATGACGCATAACCGATGAAGGTGATTTTTTCATAATAATAGGGATCTGCTACTTAAAACGTGATGTTTAACCTAACCTAGGCAGATCAAATAACCAAAAAAATGCGACCAAGGGCGATAAATATAAGGTTAAATTAACCGCGACTATTGGCTAGTAGTTAATCAGCATTTTTATTGCCTAGTAAGATTGTCGAGAAAACCAGCTAATGAACGAGAAAAATGGAGATTTCGCTGCCAAATTACATATTTTTGCTTTTAAATATCCCCGATACAGATTAATGTAAGGCAATCTCATACGCTAGGATCGCGTCAAGACCTCATGGAGAAGGTTATTTAATTTCGCTGTTACGTGTATTTAATTGGTGTATACAATGATGTTCCATGATTCCATGGCTATTGCTCAAGAAAAAATGACCAAGGTATGTATCTTTTTAGAACACCATATATTACCACCGACCCCTCTCAATTATCACGTTGTCTATACCTATATCAGCCAAGTTAATTCTGATTTAAATACCACTATCGATCGTGCAATTGCCCAAGGCCAAGAAATTGACTGTGTTTATATAGAGCAACTGTATTTCGATTATATGGATCAAGCTCATCAAGCTGAAACCAAAATGGTACGCAATGTTGATGATGTTATTAATTCATTATCACGTAGCGCGCACTCAACCGAAAAAGATATCATTCGCTTTGCAAGTCAGGTCAGCGAATGCGTGCATTTATTAGATGAAAATAATGTTAGCCAAAGCAAACTCGCACTTGAGACATTAAATAAGCAAACTGCCCACCTGCTCACTCAACATAAACAATTTAAAATAGAGCTGATCAAAGCAAAGCGATTACAAGAGAAAACCCAACAACAACTCGTACAATTACGTAAACAACACATCACCGACCAGCAAACAGGCCTTTTTAAACGTCATTATTTAAACCAGCAAACACAATTATGGTTAAACCAAAAAAAATCTGTGTGTGCAATTGCCATCCAAATCGATAACTTAGATCACTTTATTGATAACTACGGCGATATCATTGGTGAAGTAATTTTAAGTAAAGTAGCTAAACAAATTCAAAAGTATGTATTTGAAAGTGGCCTGCCAGGGCGTACTGGCAAAGATGCTTTTACTGTATTACTGGCCGATATCGACCCTGAAACTGCGAATGTAATTGCTGAAAAAGTCCGTAATGGAGTCGAGAAACTGCGATTCGTCAGTTCTAAAAACGGTATTAAGCTACCAGCAATCAACCTGTCATTAGGGATTGCCAAGCACTTAGACGAAAAAGATTTTAATAATCTTGCCCGTAAAGCCTCCAATGCAGCACATAAAGCAAGATCGCTTGGCCAAAGCAGCTTTATTGCCGGACAGTGAGCCACAACGAATAAATAATAAAGCTTGATCCACAAGCAATTTTCCCCATATTCAAATTGCACCATGGCGTAACAATCAAGTACACTAGTCTTTATTACCACGATAGAGATTAATCATGAACGAGAATCCTGAAAAGACCACGCATTTTGGTTATAAAACCGTTGCCGAAACCGAAAAAGCTTCTATGGTTGCCGATGTATTTCATTCAGTTGCTACTAAATATGACGTAATGAATGATCTCATGTCGTTTGGTATTCATCGTTTATGGAAACGTCAAACCATTGCCAGCTCAGGTGTGCGTAAAGGCCATCATGTGCTGGATTTAGCCGGTGGCACTGGCGACTTAACGGCAAAGTTTAGTCAACTAGTTGGTGATACTGGGCAAGTAGTATTAGGTGATATTAACTCATCAATGCTTAAAGTGGGCCGCGAAAAGCTACATAACCTAGGTCTTGTCGGTAATATTGACTACGTACAAATGAATGCTGAAGCACTGCCTTTCCCTGATAATAGTTTTGATTTAATTACCATTGCCTTTGGTTTACGTAATGTTACAGATCAAAATAAAGCACTTCGCTCGATGTACCGAATCTTAAAGCCTGGTGGTCGTCTGCTGGTATTGGAGTTCTCCAAACCAGAGCATCAAGTGTTAAGTAAAGCCTATGATTTTTACTCATTTAACTTACTACCTAAAATGGGTGAGTTAGTTGCTAACGACGGTGAATCATACAAATATTTAGCTGAATCAATTCGTATGCACCCAGATCAAGAAACACTAAAAGCAATGATGAACGAGGCTGGATTTGAGCAAACCACCTATCAAAACCTCACCGGTGGTATTGTAGCATTACATCGTGGCTTCAAATATTAAGCGTCACACCAGCTAGTAACGTTTATTGCTAAGGTATTGTATGTTAAATAATTTCATAGTCGCACTAGTCGAAGGTATTTTAAATACGGCACTTAAGCTCGACCCCACTCTTGGCGATAGGCTGTCATCAATTGCCCAACAACGCTTATTAATTGATATACGCGATTGGCAACAGCAGTTTTTAGTGGTGTTTACTGGCCAACAACTGCATTTATACAACACTACCGAAACGCAATATGACTGCATGATAAGCGCCGATATTAATACGTTAATGGCACTTAAAAACCCTGCAATGCTGACTCAGTTAATCCGCCAAGATAAACTCGATTTGCAAGGTGATCTAAATATTGCACAAGGGTTTAGTAATGCTTTCGCTGCGCTTAATATCGATTGGCCTGAACATTTATCTGATTATCTTGGTGACGCAGCGGCACAGCAACTATGGCAATTAGTTAAACAAACTCAACAGCAAGGTCAAAAAGCCAACAAGAAACTCTCTACAACGCTCACTACTTTATGCCAAGACGAGCTCAAAGTGACTATTCATCCTTTAGAGCTTGAGCAATTTAAGCAACACACGCGTCAACTCAAAGCACATGTTGCGCAACTTGAGTTACGTATCAACCAACTACTTCAAGCAAAATGAATCAGTAAGGATTATCTGTGTCAGCTGCTCGGCTTTATAACATCACAAAAACCCTCCTTAGCTATGGTTTGGATGAACTGATCCCATCACAAAAAATACCTTGGTATGGCAAAGTTGGCCGTGCATGTCTATTTTGGCTAACCAATAAACACCCAGAAAAACCAGCAGGGTTAAGACTGCGTTTAGCATTACAGCAATTGGGGCCGGTGTGGATCAAGTTTGGCCAGATGTTATCTACTCGGCGCGATTTATTACCACTAGACATCGCTTTAGAGCTGGCCTTACTACAAGATCAAGTACAGCCATTTGATGGTGTGTTAGCACAACAACTAATTGAAAATGCACTTGAAATCGATGATATCAGTGAATACTTTAGCGATTTTGAGCAAACCCCTTTAGCTTCAGCATCCATTGCCCAAGTACATACTGCTACTTTAGTGGATGAACATAATCAACCACAAAAGGTGGTTATTAAAGTTATTCGCCCTGATATCAGAGAACAAATTGACGCTGATTTAGCATTAATGGAACAATTTTCCAAAGTAGTGGCCAAGTTAATCAATGAAGCGAAAAGGTTACGCCCAGTTGAAGTAGTCAAAGAGTATAAAAAAACCTTACTTGATGAACTTGATCTGATGCGTGAAGGCGCAAACGCCATTCAATTAAAGCGTAATTTTGAGGGTTCTGATTCGCTTTATATTCCCTATGTTTACAGTGACTATAGTCGCGTAAATGTACTAGTCATGGAGCGAATCTACGGTATTCCAGTGTCTGATACTGAGGCATTAGTTGCGCAAAACACCAATATGAAACTACTGGCCGAACGCGGTGTGGAGGTGTTTTTCACCCAAGTGTTCCGTGATAGTTTTTTTCATGCTGATATGCACCCTGGTAACGTATTTGTATCCTATGAGAGCCCTGAAAACCCTAAATTTATCGGTATTGATTGTGGCATCGTGGGCACGCTAAACAAAGAAGACAAACGTTACTTAGCCGAAAACTTTATTGCCTTTTTTAATCGCGATTATCGTCAAGTCGCACAATTACATGTCGATTCTGGCTGGGTACCTAAAGACACCAGCGTGGAAGAATTTGAGTTTGCCATTCGCACTGTCTGCGAGCCGATTTTTAATAAGCCATTAGCAGAGATTTCATTTGGCCACGTCTTAGTTAATCTATTTAATACCGCTCGTCGCTTTAATATGCAAGTTCAACCCCAATTAGTTCTACTACAAAAAACCTTGTTGTATGTTGAAGGCCTTGGGCGTCAGCTATATCCACAATTAGATTTATGGAAAACAGCTAAACCCTTTTTAGAAGACTGGGTAAAGCAACAGGTTGGTCCTTGGTCGGTATTGAAACAGGTATACGCAAACTTGCCATTTTGGGCAGAAAAAATGCCTGAGTTACCTGATTTGATTTATCACAACCTAAAACAACAGCGCAACAGCCCTGCACCACTGCCACAGCCATCATACAAGCCATTATTACTTGGTCTTTTTGCTGGTTCAGCAATGATAGTCTCTGGGTTATGTTATTTGCAGCATGACCTTGTCGCTGCAGGTATTGCTGGGATATGCTCTTTAAGCGGCTTTATACTTGCTTGGCGCAGCGCAACATAAACTAAGTGCTATTTAGTGCTCGGTGAGTATAATCAGTACAATAATTTTAATTCACAGTATTTAAATAAGTGGAGAACATCATGGGTTTTGGCGGCATTAGTATTTGGCAATTGTTAATTGTTTTAGCAATCATAGTGTTACTTTTTGGCACAAAAAAATTGCGTGGCATTGGCGGTGATTTAGGTAACGCTGTAAAAGGGTTTAAAAAAGCAGTCTCTGAAGATGAGCAAAATAAACCAGCAGAACCAATTGAACAAGCAAATAACCCAATACAAAACAAAGAGTCTGTTGATAAAAATAAAGAAGACCATAAGGCTTAATTAGCATGGGTATGTGGGAACTTGTTGTGGTGTTAATCGTCGGCTTAGTGGTACTTGGCCCTGAGCGTTTGCCGGTTGCTATTCGTACTGTTAGCCGTTGGGTAAAAACTATAAAATCGTTGGCTAATTCTGTTAAGGCTGAAGTCAACGAAGAATTAAGAGTGCATGAGTTACACCAAAATTTAAAAAAAGCTGAACAACAAGGCATGCAAGACTTAAGTCCAGCAATAAAAGACTCGGTCAGCGAATTACAAAAGGCAGCGGACTCAGTCACCCACAGTTATAAAAAAAGATCTTCTGAGCAAACAGATAAAGTGAATATTGATGAACAAAAATGAAATTATTTTTGTTGGCTATGGTCTATATATCGGTAACGAGTTAAATTATGACTGAACAAGTTAAATCAGGCTTTGTAAGTCATTTAATTGAATTGCGAAATAGGCTTATGAAAGCCTTATTAGCTATATTGGTATTTTTTATTGCGCTGGTTTACTTTGCGAACGATATTTACGGTTTTGTAGCGGCCCCATTAGTTGCGCACTTACCAAGTACAGCAACCATGATCGCTACTGATGTAACAGCACCATTTTTTGCGCCGTTTAAGTTAACCTTATTTGTCGCTTTATTTGCAGCGTTTCCATTAATATTACACCAAATATGGGGCTTTATTGCGCCAGGGTTATACCAACATGAAAAACGCATGCTAATGCCTGTTTTAGCATCTAGCATTATACTTTTTTATAGCGGTATCGCATTTTGTTACTTTGTAGTACTACCCATAATTCTTGGCTTTTTTACTAGCGTTGGCCCAGAAATGATGACGTTGGCACCAGATATTAGTAGCTACTTAAGTTTTGCGTTGAAGCTATTTTTTGCTTTTGGGGTCGCTTTTGAGATTCCAGTAGCGATAATGCTGCTGTGTTTTAGTGGCGCTACCACAACACAAAGTTTAAAAGAAAAACGTCCTTATATTGTGGTCGGTGTTTTTGTTGTAGCTATGTTTTTAACGCCACCGGATGTACTATCACAAACATTATTAGCATTTCCCATGCTACTGTTATTTGAATTGGGTTTAATCTTAGCATCCTTTTATAGCGCTAAACCCCAGCAAAATGAGTCTGAGGAATAAATGAAAAAACAACTACTACCAATACTTGCCTTATTAAGCATTCCTACTGTTCATGCCAATGAAGTTAACTTACAAGCTTTACAAGCATGTACATTTGTAGAAAATGACTTCAATCGTCTGCTTTGTTATGACAACACTATGGCGGGTAAATCATTAAGTAAGCCAGCAACAACAAAAACCTTAACCCCACCTACCAACTCAGCAGCCCCTAACGTTGGCGCACCAACAGCTGCAGCAGTAGCCAATGAGCAAATAGCTAAGACTAAAAATGACGATTTTGGTTTAGAACACAAAGAAGTAGCAAGAGATAATGACAATGAAATATCAGCCGTCGTTAGCAACGTCAAAGAAGCGCCATACGGTGAATTAATTATTAGTTTAGACAACGGTCAACAATGGCGTCAAATTGGCTCAGATAGCTTGCGTATCGACCAAAATGATACCGTGATTATTGAACGTGGTATGTTCAACTCCTTTTTATTAAAAAAAGCAGGCCAGAATCGTTCGATCCGCGTTAAGCGCACTAATTAATGACCACATCACTCATTGATGCAGGCGTAAATCTTACCAATCATCAATTTGATGCTCAACATTCGGCTATCATTGCTCGCGCAAAAGCGCAAAATGTTAGCCAAATGCTGTTAATTGGCTGCGATATAAACTCCAGTCAGCAAGCGATTAACTTAGCACAACAGTACAAGCTACTTGCTACCGCCGGTGTTCACCCCCATGACGCAAAATCAGCCGATGGAAAACTAGAAACACAACTGCGCACTCTCGCTGCACACCCTGAGGTTGTTGCGATTGGCGAATGTGGATTAGATTACAATCGCGACTTTTCTCCCCGCGAGACTCAACGTTCCGTGTTGCACCGACAACTCACTTTGGCAGTAGAGTTAAACCTTCCGGTATATTTACATGAGCGCGATGCGAGCGAAGATATGCTGGCAATATTGCAACAATATTCGGTGCGTGGAGTATTACATTGTTTTACTGGTGATCAGCACGCCTTAGAACAGTATTTATCGCTCGGTTTATACATTGGTATTACCGGTTGGGTCTGTGACGAACGTCGCGGTAAATCACTGCAACAACTGATGCCTATGCTGCCATTAGAGCGCCTATTAATAGAAACGGATGCACCGTTTTTGATCCCTCGCTCATTAACACCAAAACCTAAATCGCATCGCAATGAGCCAAGCTATTTACCACATATATGCCAAACTATCGCGTCCTTAAAAGGCCTAGAGTTTGCAACTGTTGCAAAGCAAACTACACTTAACTTCCAACAGTTATTCAACCACAAGGGCTGATAATGAAGCGTGTTTGGTTGCTGCTTTATAGCTTTGTATTTATTTCATTTACGGCCAACGCAACGCAGATCACCTTAGATAAGCACTTCAAACACCTTGTGAATATACCTTTCGAATATTCCCTGCAGCCTTTCACAGCAGAGCAAGCCAAGCTCACTTCAAATCAGCAATGGCAACAGCTTTCAGAGCAATCGCTCAATTTAGGACTCACTAATCAAGCCGTATGGCTACGCCTGCAACTGGTTAACGCTGAGAATTCAGAGCTACCAATTTTATTGTCCATTGATAATCCGTTATTAGATAAAGTTGCTGTATACCATTACTTTAAGCAAAACAGATTATTGTTTAAAGAAATTGGTGATGTATTACCACTCAATAACCGACAAATTAATACAGAATCATTATTAGTAAAGCTAACACTGCCACCGGCAAGTCAGTCAACATTACTGCTTCGAGTTGAAAGTCTAGATGGTGTTAGAGTGCCGTTAAGTCTTTGGCAGCATGACGAATATTTAAAAGATAAAAGTAAGTTTAATTTAATGTACGGCCTGCTCGTCGGATTTATTTTATCGTTGGCAGTCACTTGCTTGGTCATGTTTGGCTTTTCACGAAAACGTTACTTTGCACTCAGTGGCAGTATTTTAATCACGTTATGGTTATTACTGATTTACTTATATGGCTTTGGTTATCGCTATTTCCACCCGTCTTTGCCTAGTTTGCAGCAGCTAGCCGTGCCTAGCATGCTGATATTAACCACTTGCTTATTCAAGCTATTATTTGAACAATTGCGCCTGCCCACAAAAACAGCGCTGCAACCCTTACACAAATGGAGTAACTGGTTACTTTTTATCAGCTTATTTTTTATCTGGTTGCTCCCTACAAATATCATGCTTTATTACAGCCTAATTGCACCGGTGTTGATTATGTTGTTACACATAACTGCGTTAGGGATCGATATTAAGCAACAGCGAACGCAGCCTCTGAGTGCGCTTTTATGTAGTATGTTAATGTTCTTAACTGCGCAGATCTATCTAATAATTGTCGTATTTGACATCTATGATTTTAATACCCGTGGTTTACCGTTTGTATTTTTTAGCTTTTTAATCTGCTCACTCAGTTTAAGCTTTGCTACCATCAAACACTTTTTAATCGAACGCGATGCTCAAGTTACTGCACAGCAGAGTAAAATAGCCCAAAGTGAAGCACAAGATGCTTTATTGCAAGAGCGTTTAGCACTACAAGAACAAGCTAGGTTAGATTTAGAAGCAAATATAGAAGAGCGAACGTTTGAACTTCAGGTCACCCTGCGAGAGCTTGAAGAAAAGAATCGCGCACTTGAACAAATCAATATGGAAGATCCATTAACACAAATAAAAAATCGCCGCTATTTCGATAAAAAGCTAGTAATGGACTTGCGTCGCTCTCGTCGAGAGCAAACGCCTTTAAGTGTGGTCATGCTCGATATTGATCACTTTAAGAGCATTAACGACACCTACGGGCACTTAATTGGCGACCAAACTATCCGTGCTGTGGCTGACATTATAAAAAGCCATTTAAAACGCCCACTTGACGAAGTAGCCCGTTATGGTGGCGAAGAGTTTGTGATCTTACTACCTAACACCATCCTCGGCGGTGCAGTAGAAATAGCAGAGCAAATCCGCCAAGCAATCATGGATGCCACAATTACAGTGGCAAACACCCAGATAAAGTTTACCATTAGTGCTGGTGTATATAGCGCCATTGCAGAAGACATTCATAATCCGGGATTATTCACCGACTGCGCCGACAAAGCACTTTATCATGCCAAGCAAAGTGGGCGTAATCGTGTAGTTAGTTTTCCAATTTTAGACTAGGAGCAAATAATGGCCCAATCAGGTCTCGACCTTTTCCCTTATACTCGCATGCGCAGAATGCGCCGCAATGATTTTTCGCGCCGCTTGATGGCCGAAAATCAACTCAGTGTAAATGACTTAATTTATCCAGTATTTGTACTTGAAGGTAACAATCGCCGTGAAGCCATTGCATCGATGCCAGGCATAGATCGCTTATCGATTGACTTACTGCTGATTGAAGCAAAAGAGTTGGTTGAATTAGGTATTCCTGCAATCGCTATTTTTCCGGTCACCCCTGCGGACAAAAAATCATTGCTTGCTGAAGAAGCTTACAATGATGATGCACTGGCACAACGCACTGTACGCGCACTCAAAGAAGCCTATCCAGAATTAGGGGTAATCACCGATGTGGCGCTTGATCCATTTACTGTGCATGGACAAGACGGCATTATCGACGATAATGGCTATGTAATTAACGACATCACGACTGAAATATTAGTTAAACAAGCGATATCTCATGCACAAGCGGGTGCAGATATTGTTGCCCCTTCAGATATGATGGATGGCCGCATTGGCGCGATCCGCGAAGCGCTCGAGGCCGAAGGTCACATTCATACACGCATTATGGCTTATTCAGCTAAATATGCCTCAAGTTACTATGGACCATTTCGTGATGCCGTCGGCTCTGCTGGTAACTTAAAAGGTGCGGACAAAAAAACCTACCAAATGGACCCTGCTAATTCTGATGAAGCCATTCGTGAAGTAGCGCTGGATTTACAAGAAGGTGCTGACATGGTGATGGTCAAACCTGGTATGCCTTATTTAGATATTGTACGCCGGGTTAAAGATGAGTTTGGTGTGCCGACGTTTGCTTACCAAGTGAGTGGCGAATACGCTATGCATAAAGCGGCGATAGATAATGGCTGGCTTGCTGAAGAAGCCACGATTATGGAGTCATTGCTTGCTTTCAAGCGTGCTGGCGCTGACGGTATTCTTACCTATTTTGCAAAACAAGCTGCACAACTGCTTAAAAGATAAGCCTCATAGATATTTAATTTAGAAAAGGGCGATTCACCGCCCTTTTTATTTTCATATTATTAACATTTTGTATTTTCTTTGTCATAAATTTTCCTTAAACTGTTTGTCCCATTCGGGACACAATACACGGGAAAAAATAATAATGTTCAAAACAAAAATAACGCCATTGGCGCTTGTTATTGCAAGCCTCAGTGCACCAGCCTCAGCTAATCTAATTATTTCAGAATATGTTGAAGGTGGCGGTTACAATAAAGCAATTGAAATCTACAACACCTCATCAACAGCTATATCTCTCGACGGCTATACCCTTAATTTATATTCAAATGGCAGTGATACAGTTTCAACAAGTGAAGAATTGTCAGGCTCTCTTGCTGCTGATAGTACTTTTGTTATTGTAACAACGGACACCCGTGCTTTAGATGACTTAACAACTAAAGCAGATTTACGTAGCGGTGCTGTTAACTTTAATGGTGATGACGCTTTCACACTTACGCTCGGTGATACTGTTATTGATAGTTTTGGACAGGTAGGTGTGCAAGAAGTTTGGACAGCGGGAGGGGTAACTACTAAAGATAAGACTCTACGTCGTAAGGCAGATGTCACCTCTGGTCGCACTGATGCAACTAGCGCGTTTGATCCTAGTGAACAATGGCTACAATTTGATAAAGATGACTTTTCTGGCCTAGGCTTCCACGGTGAAAACAACCAACCAGATCCCGAGCCAGAACCGGAGCCGTTAGTACCATTAGAATGCGGCGCAGCTAAAACCTTGATCAGCGCTGTACAAGGTGAAGGCGGTGATAGCCCTCTATTAAACACAGAAATTGAGCTGGAAGGCGTAGTAACTGCTGATTTTCAAGGTAGTGAGCAATTAAGTGGCTTCTTTATTACATCACTTGATGCAGATATTGATACAAACCCACTTACTTCTGAAGGTGTCTTTGTTTATTTTGCTGATACCGATGTCAATGTTGGTGACCATGTGCGCGTCAAAGGCAGTGTTGCTGAATACTTTAATGCCACCCAAATTGGTGATGTTAGTCAAGTGGAAGTATGTGCTACAGGCTTAACGCCAACAGCAACAAGCATCACTCTCCCTGTTAATAATGTAGCCGATTTAGAAGCTTATGAAGGCATGCTGGTTTCACTAGAACAACCGCTGGTCGTTAGCAACAACTATGGTTTAGGCCGTTATGGTGAAGTAGGTCTTGCCACAGAACGTTTATATCAAGGTACACAAATAGCCCTTCCCGGTGATGCTGCTAACGCTGTTGAAGCCGAAAACATCAAGAAACAAATCTTACTTGATGATGGTTCAACGAAACAAAATCTTGACCCAGTTTCTTACCCAGGTACTGGCTTAGACGCTTATAACACATTACGTTTAGGTGATTCTGTGAACGCAATCACTGGTGTAATGGGTTACAGCTTTGATCGCTATTGCATTCACCCAACAGTACAACCAACTTTTGTTGCAACTAATCCACGTACAGATGCACCAGAACTGCACGCTGATGCAGATCTTCGGATTGCAAGCTTTAATGTGCTTAACTACTTCAATGGTGATGGCCAAGGTGCTGGTTTCCCAACCAGTCGTGGGGCTGATAGTGAAGCTGAATTTATTCGCCAACAAGCGAAAATTGTCAGTGCACTTGTTGCTATAGAAGCTGATGTTATCGGTTTAATGGAAATCGAAAACGATGGTTTCAGTGCAAATAGCGCTATTGCTAGTCTAGTTAATGCGTTAAACGATGAAGATAGCAATAATGAATACGCCTTTGTTAATTTTAACGTAGATAAAATTGGTACTGATGAAATTACCACCGCACTGATCTACCGTGCAAATAAAGTCGCACAAGTTGGCACCGCAGCTATCACAACCCAATATCCATTTGACTATAGTAACCGCACACCTATTGCACAAAGCTTCAAATCTCTTCAATCAGAAGAAGTATTTACTGTTGCTGTAGCGCATTTAAAATCCAAAGGTAGCTGTGGCAGTGCTAATGGCAACAATGCTGATTTAGGTGATGGCCAAGCATGTTGGAATGAGATCCGTGTAGCGGGCGCCAATGCTTATGCTGACTGGCTTGATAGCAAGCCAACTGGTGTAGACGATGAAGACATCATTTTAGTAGGCGATATGAATGCCTATGCGATGGAAGATCCAATACGCGCATTTGCTGATAAAGGATTTAAAAATGTCGTCGCAGAATTAGATGGTAATACACTTGGCTATTCATATAGTTTTTCTGGCCGCATGGGTAGCTTAGATCATGCTGTTGCTAGTCCAAGTTTACTTGCTAAAGTTGTCGCAGCGACAGATTGGCATATCAATGCTGATGAGCCGATCAGTCTTGATTATAACGTAGAGTTTAAATCTGATTCTCAAGTTGCTAGCTTGTATTCAGAGAGTGCTTATCGTGCCTCTGATCATGATCCTGTAATTATTGATATTCAATCTACACCTGCTGTAGAGCCAACGCCTGAGCCACAAGCTCCAGTGCTAGAGCCTGAGCAGAGTTTTAACATCAGTGAAAATAGCCCTATTGGCACTGTCATTGGTCAATTGAGCTTTAGCGATGCAGATGCACAGTACACACCCGTTATTGGCTTTATTGTTTCTGGCCACAATGCAGTGACTATAAATGAGCAAGGACAACTAATCGTTGCTGGTGATTTAGACTATGAGTTTGAAAGAAAAATCACATTAATGGTACAAGCAAAAGACAGTGCTGGTAATTTATCAAATGCACAGCTTGTGTACATTAATATCGCTAATGATGAGACTGATGACGAAGACGATGACTCAGGTTCATTATTTTGGTTAACGTTACTGGCGTTACCACTAACACTCCTGCGCCGTAAAAAAGCGTAGTATAAACTAAACTCTGCTTGAATAGGTTTATTCAGCAGAGTTCAGATTAGTAAAAAGGCCGCTAAACTGCGGCCTTTTCTATGCATTACATTCAGTATGCTGTGAATTATTACAGCGATTCTTCTTTTTGCTATACCAACACCTAATTGACTGCTGGGCTTGCTCGTCAAACTGCCAGTTATAAAAACAAATTTCTATGTTATTTTCTAAAGAAACCGATAATACAGTCAGTAATTTTAATGAGTTAAATTGAATATCAACAATTTCATCTGCATTAATATATTTTTTACTTAACCCTTGAGAGTAATAAATACCCGCTTTATAACAATGCATAAAACGTAAGTTGACGATACTTAAAATTGAAATAATAAAAATAACAGGAACAATAATTAGGGCTAAAAAAGTCTGATTAACAGCAAAGATGATTGTTAGCAAAAAAGCAACTGTACAAAGGGTTAGTATCATAACTAACTGCAACAGCCAGTTTGGGCTCAATTTAATTGCATTCATATAAACGTCCTAAAAAAGTACACATATATGTCTCTTTATTCGAGAGACTTCCATTTCTCTAATATGCGTATATGGGTGGCATAAGCGGGTATTCTACCTGTATTCGTAACTAAGATTCAAGTAATTGCACTACTTTTTACCTAGTTATAAATAACTAGTTTAATTAGTAAAACAGCCAGCTTTTAAACTACAACTTATGAGTGGAATGACGTTTAAACTGCAGTAATAAATAGTTGATTCTTTTTCTATTACTACTAAAGAGTGCTAACTACTCATTACTAGCATGACAACAAAAAAGTATTCGATTGTTGGAGGGATAATATTTCTGGCAATAAAAAACCCGCAACAGGTGCGGGTTTTTTTAAGAGTTTAAAGGCTAATTACTTAGCAGCTTTTTTCTCTTTTTCTGCAGCGATTACAGTTTCAGCTACGTTTTGTGGACATGGTGCATAGTGTGAGAACTCCATAGAGAACTGACCACGACCTGATGTCATTGTACGTAATGAACCGATGTAACCGAACATTTCTGATAACGGAACGTCAGCTTTAATACGAACGCCTGTTAAACCAGCTTCTTGGTCTTTCATCATACCACGACGACGGTTAAGGTCACCGATTACATCACCAACGTGATCTTCTGGCGTGAACACGTCAACTTTCATGATTGGCTCAAGAAGTTGTGCGCCCGCTTTAGGGATCGATTGACGGAAAGCGCCTTTAGCAGCGATTTCGAATGCGATTGCAGATGAATCCACGGCATGGAAGCCACCGTCGAAAAGTTCAACTTCAACGTCAAGCACTGGGAAGCCAGCTAGCACACCTTCGCTCATCATTGACTTGAAGCCTTTCTCAACTGCAGGCCAGAATTCTTTAGGTACGTTACCACCAACAACTGATGATTTAAACGTGAAGCCTGAAGCAACTTCGCCTGGCTTGATACGGTAGTCGATTTTACCGAACTGACCAGAACCACCAGATTGTTTCTTATGCGTGTAGCTATCTTCGATTTCACGAGTGATAGTTTCACGGTAAGCAACCTGTGGTTGACCAACGATAAGGTCTACGCCGTAAGTACGCTTAAGGATATCAACTTTGATATCTAAGTGAAGCTCACCCATACCTTTAAGGATAGTTTCGCCTGAATCTTCATCAGTCTCAACTTGGAAAGATGGATCTTCTGCAACCATTTTACCGATAGCAACACCCATTTTCTCATTACCGCCTTTATCTTTAGGCTGTACAGCAATCGAGATTACTGGAGTTGGGAATACCATTGGCTCAAGTGTTACTGGGTGCTTAGGATCACAAAGAGTGTGACCAGTTTGCACGTTTTTCATACCTACGATTGCAATGATGTCACCAGCTTGTGCGCTAGTTAATTCGTTACGGTCGTCTGCTTGCATCTCAACCATACGGCCAACACGCTCAGTTTTACCAGTAAACGCGTTAAGGATAGTGTCACCCTTATTAAGTTTACCTGAGTAAATACGTACGAAAGTTAATGCACCAAAACGGTCATCCATGATCTTAAACGCTAACGCTTTGAATGGTTCATCTACAGATACAACTGCAAACTCGCCGTTTTCGTTACCTTCTTCATCCATAAGCGGTTGAGGATCAACTTCTGTAGGAGATGGTAAGTAGTCAACAACAGCGTCAAGTACTAATTGCATACCTTTGTTCTTGAAAGCAGAACCACAGTATGTAGGGAAGAAAGCAAGGTCACGAGTACCTTTACGGATACAACGCTTGATATCTTCTAAAGAAGGTACTTCACCTTCCATGTATGCTTCCATTAGGTCATCGTCTTGCTCTACAGCAGTTTCGATTAGCATTTCATGGTATTCATCAACTTTGTCTACCATGTCTGCTGGAACGTCTTCGATCGTGTAGTTCTCTGGAAGACCAGTTTCGTCCCAGATGTATGCTTTTTTAGTTAAAACATCAACAACACCACAAAACTCATCTTCGATACCGATTGGTAACGTCATGATTAGTGGGTTTGCGCCAAGTACTTTACGTACTTGCTCTGTTACACGGTAAAAATCAGCACCCATACGGTCTAATTTATTTACGAAAATAACACGTGCAACTTCTGATTCGTTAGCATAACGCCAGTTAGTTTCTGATTGTGGCTCAACACCACCAGAACCACAGAATACACCGATGCCGCCATCAAGTACTTTTAATGAACGGTATACTTCAACTGTGAAGTCAACGTGTCCAGGAGTATCGATAACGTTAAAACGGTGATCTTTCCAGAAACAGCTTACAGCCGCAGACTGGATAGTAATACCGCGCTCAGCTTCTTGTTCCATGAAGTCAGTTGTTGATTCACCATCATGAACCTCACCAGTTTTATGGATTTGACCAGTAAGCTTTAGGATACGCTCAGTAGTCGTGGTTTTACCCGCATCAACGTGCGCGAAAATACCAATGTTTCTGTACTTCGATAAATCTGCCATTATTTTACTCTTAATAAAGTCGAAAAATTATTCGGCGGGAGTATAGCATTACTTATAGCGAACATCACCATACATGTCGCTTAAAATGCAATCAATTTTATAATATTTTACTTTCTATGGGTTTTGAAGCGCATAGCCACACTAAAGCCGAGCGCTTTAGCCATTTTATGCACTTTTAAAAAAGCACCGCTGACCCTTCACATAAGTCGCCTGAATACTAAAATCGCTGTTTAAAATAGCAAAATTCGCATGCTTACCTTCCGCTAAAGAACCAACTTGGCTGGCAATATTAAGAAATTGCGCGGGCACAATGCTGGCCATATTTATCGCCTCACGTAGCTCTACACTGCCTAATTGATGCATATTTTTAACTGCTTGCTCAAGCGTTAAAGTGCTGCCAGCTAACGAGCCGGAGGCAGTTCTCGCCACACCTTGTTGCACAACAACATCCATTTTACCCAATTTATACTCACCATCATTTAGTCCACCGGCATTGATACAATCACTGATCAAAGCGATTTTTTGTGGACCTTTTAGCTTATAGATCAGCTTTAAAATTGTAGGATGAAGATGTACACCATCTGCAATCACTTCAACAAATGCGTCATCATTCATCAATACCGCGCCGGCACAACCTGGATCACGATGATGAATGCCACGCATCCCATTAAAAACATGCACCCCACCGCATGCGCCATGCTCAAGTGCGCTTTGAGTTTGTTCATAATTGGCATCACAGTGACCAAGCATTACCCTAATTCCTTGCGCTGTCAGGTATTCAATTAATGCATTTGCGCCTGGCTTTTCTGGCGCCAACGCAACCACTTTTAAGCTACCCATGGCTGCATTAATCATCGCTTCTAGATGCGACTGCGATAGCTCTAAAAAGTAATCTTGATTGTGCGCGCCTTTATGAACTTCACTGAAAAACAGGCCCTCACTATAGCCACCTAGCACCTGTGCCCCGCTAGGTTGCTGCGTGTATGCCTGACCAATTACACTCATAGCATTAAGTGTTTGTTGCCAATCGGTGGTCACAGTCGTTGCTAAAAAGCCTGTCACTCCATGCTCTGCAAGTGAGCATGAAATCGTTTCAATACTACTCATTTTACAATCAATCACATCACAACCTTCGCGACCATGAATGTGTAAATCAATTAAGCCTGGAATAATTGCAGCATTACCATAATCATCAATAGGCACACCTGCCGTAGGGTTTTGCGTAAAGTGACTAATAATGCCATTTTCAACTAACATGAAGTGATTTTTAAGTACTCGTTCTTGACAATAAATTACATCAGCTTTGACGTAAAACACTGATCCAATCATGCCAGCGCTCCCACTTGTTCTTTGGCCAAAATAGCGGCACCGCGAGCGCCACTGGCATCGCCAAATTCAGCAAGCACTATTTTTGGCACCCGAATATCAGCAAATACATACGGTACGATTGCCTCTTCAAGCTTGCTCATTAGTTCATCAACTAAAGACATACCGCCACCAACTACAATCACTTCAGGGTCATAGGCCATAATAATTGCCGCAAAAGTACTGCCAATTAAATCCAAATAACAGGCAAAGCTTTGTTGGCAAAATACGTCGCCTTTTCTCAACCCTTCAACAATTTCAAAAGTAGTTAATACTTCGCCAGAAAAGTGCTGGTAAATTCTCGCCAAGCCAGGGCCTGCAATATAACTTTCAATGCACCCTGTTAAACCACAGCCACATTTTAAAATAGGTAACTGGTACTTCTGCTGTAACACTGCAGAAAGTGCGTAATGACCGTATTCACCTGCAATTCCCTGGGCGCTTTTATACAATTGACCATCAATACACAGCCCACCACCCGCACCAGTACCAAGAATTGCACCGAACACTCGGGTATGTTGCAAACCAACGCTGCTGCGCGCTTCTGAGAGTGCAAAACAGCGGCAATCGTTTTCGATCGCAACCGGGCGATTTATTAACTGAGCTAAATCTTGCGCGGCATTTTTACCGGTCGCATGAGGCACGTTAGCCGACAGTACTTGTTGGTTTGCATTAACAATGCCAGGCATACCAATACCGACCGCACCGTGACATTGATATTTATGATCAGCACTTAAAATCATACCAACTAACGCATTTAGAAAGTCTTGATAACTATTTTGCGGAGTCGCAATGCGCCATGATTCAAGTTGCTTTAATGAAGCGTCAAATACAGCAAGTTCAATTTTACTACCGCCAATATCAATGCCATAAATATACTGCTTAGTCATTAATATCACCTTGTTTTAGCGGGTAAATCGTCACCCCTTGCACCACTCTGTTTACTTCACCAGTTGGGCATGGGTTATCTACTGTAATGCCTAATTGCCACGCTTTATAGAACGACATTATTTGCGCGCAGACCATATAATATAAGCCATTAAATACATCGTCTAATTGCTGCATCACCGCGTCATCTGGCAGCGTCAAGGCGTGAACATCAATAGCTTTATTATCGCGACGTAACTCATTCAACAAATCAATATCGTACTGCTTGGTATAGGTATTAGTTGAGCCAAATAAAACAATTAAAGTTTTATCATCAACCAATGATTTTGGGCCGTGACGAAAACCAAGCGGGGATTCAAAATACCCCATAACTTGACCCGCACTTAATTCTAATAATTTTAATGCTGATTCTTGCGCATAGCCTTTTAAGGATCCTGCGCCTAAATACACTAAGCGATGCATAGGCAGTTCAGCCAATGTTTTTAGTTCAGCTAATTTACCAGCAATATTTTTTTCAACCGCTTCTGCAATAGTTAAAACAGCGTTATCTGCATCACTAAATATTGCCACACTTGCCACCAACATTGAGGTAAAACTACTGGTCATAGCGAAGCTGTGATCAAGTGTTTGCGTAGGCATCAATAACGAGAAATAGTTTTCATCTTGCGCTACTTGTTTATGCAGTGCTCCATCGGGGTTACAAGTAATAAATAGATGCGCGCAGTGTTTTACATAGTTATTCACTACATCAACAGCGGCAACACTTTCAGGACTATTGCCAGAGCGTGCAAATGACACTAATAAAGTTGACTTATTTGGCTGTAAATACTGCTCTGGGCAGGCAACAAGCTCTGTGCTACTAACACTTCGACAAGCAATATCCAATTGTTGATTCAAGTAACCAACAACCGCCTCACCAACATAAGCTGAGGTACCGGCACCGGTAAAAATTATTTGCGCATTTGGCTTATCTAATACGCCCGCAAGCCAACTATCTAGCTGCGCTCGTGCAGCTTTTACAATACTGAGCGTTGCTCGCCAACAATCGGGCTGCTGCATAATTTCTTTTGCAGTCCATAAACTATTTTTAGCTTCTAAAAGGGTTTCATCAATTGCTAAATAACTAGACATTACTACCTCACTTACGTCTATTGTTGTTTAAAACACGCATCTGCGTAGCGACTGGTTACTTGCATTATGTGATGAAGTACCAAAGATTTAGGGCTGTTTTGCAGGGTGTTATTTCGCACTGCAAGATACTGCAATGGCATATATTGGCTTAGTAACGGCAGTGGTATCGGTTGTTTTTGTAAATTACTAAATAGCTTATCAACGGCAGCTTGATTGCCTTGTTGTCCCCAGTAATAACGGATTCGGTCACTAAAACTAAAGCGACGATAAAGTTGCTGCACTGATTTATCAACTTGATAAAAACGCTGCCAATTTTTCGGAAACTGCTGCATATCAGCATCAATAACAGTGCGTATATGTGAACATTGCTCAGTGTCTATTAGCGCATCTTCAATATGGCTTAATGCAAATAATGCCTCACGCAAAGCAAAGGTAAGCTCTGGGCCCACTTTTAAAATCGCAAAATGATCATTTACTAATTGTTGATACGCGATGGGCGTTTGATAATCAGTTGAATGTGCTTCAAAGGCAATGCCATCAACGGCCTTTATATATTGCTTTAACTGTTGCGCTTTAGCGCTATCATAATCAAATACTTGCGTGTTATCGAATTCCACACCTGGCTGTACAACCAAGCCAACCACTCGCTGCCATGCCGATGATAACCCCTGCTGTAAAAATGCATCGTTATGCAATGCCAATGTACTAGCAACATGGTCAGTTTCTGTGACTGCAAGCGTATCTATTTGCTCATCGGCACCACCGGGCGGCGGCACCTCAGTACCAATAACATAAACTAAGTCACTGCGGCCAAAGGTATCTAATGCTGTTTGTTCAGCCACTGCACACAACTGCGCCGCACGTGTTGCAACTGTTTCATCTGCTAAAATTAATTCATCATCGGCGCAGCGCATACTGGTGTCTAAGTGAATTTTTTTGAATCCTGCACCAACATAACTGGCGATCAACTGCTCAGCTTTTTGCATCGCCGATTCAGCGCTTTCATCACACCAACACACAGGGCCTAAATGGTCACCGCCAAGGAGCAGCTTATCAATTGCAAACTCTTGCTTTGTCGCAAGCTGCTCAATAAATGCCATAAAATCAGCAGGTAACATACCCGTATAACCACCAAACTGATTGACCTGATTAGCGGTTGCTTCGATTAATAAATAACTATTATCTTGTTTGGCTTGCAATATGGCAGCTTCTAGCACCAATGGATGAGCGGAACAAACGGCATAAATACCCTGTTTTTCGCCGCGTTTATTCGCTGCGATTAATTGCTGTAATATCGTCATTGCAAGCCTCTTCGTTAGATAATCTTTGTTTAGTTATGAAAGTTAAAGATCGAGAATATGTAACCGCACACCTGCATCTTCGAGCGCGGTTTTTATCTCTGCTGGAATTCCACTGTCTGTAACCAGTACGTTTATTTCACTGGCGGCAATAATTTTATGCACGCCTTTACGATTAAATTTACTAGAATCTGTTACTACTATGATCTCTCGCGATACTTCACACATCACCCGATTTAGCAGAGCTTCAAGCTCAAAGTGCGTTGTAATACCAATATCTTTTTCAAAGCCATCAACACCCAAAATTAACTTATCAAAGTGATATTGTTGTAAGTGCTGTTCAGCTTGGCGGCCATAAAATGACAGTGATTTTTTACGTAGCGTGCCACCAGTCATTAACACTTCAACCGATGGCGCATTAAGTAGTGAGTGCGCCACATTTAAGCCATTGGTCATCACAACTACGCCGTGGTGGCTGGTTAGATTTTTAGCGACTTCTTCAGTTGTTGTCCCTGAGTCTAAAATAATCGATTCACCATCCTTAATTAGACTCGCCGCAAATTTACCTAAGCGCTCTTTAATACCGCGATTTGCATCGTGTTTTTCTTTTAATGATAATTCTTGAGTTAAGCGATTACTGGCAACTGCACCACCACGGGACCGTACCAACAATCCTTTTTCATCCAACTCATTTAAGTCGTTACGGATAGTTACCGTTGAAACACCAAACAACTGAGCCAACTCAGGAACCTGCACCCGCTCTTGTTTGTAGACCAATTGCACAATCTCATGACGCCTTTCGATAGTGTTAAGCATGTCCGCTCTCTTTCATTGTTAACTTTCATTCATTGTACGCAGCTTTCGTTTACTTTCAATTCAATTTTTTTACATTTATCTTTAAACATTAAAAAACGCAATTAAGCCACTGTAAATAAAGACTTTAAAATAAAAAATAAAAACAACACCCTTAAAAATGAAAGCAAACGAAAGATTTTTATCTTGCATTGGCATTTTGTTGTGTGTACAAATAAAAGCCTGCGAAAACAAATTTACAAATAATAAACAATAAGGGCAATGTTATGGGCGATCTCAACCGTAGACGATTTTTACAATCAATGGCCGCAATTGCAGCAACCAGCGCGGCTTTGGGTTGTGCTTCTACCACCAATTCCAAATCAATATTAAGAACCGCACAACAAGGACGTTCAACCCTTGGCTTAACTGTGCCAAAAATGGACGTAGTAAGGGTTGGTTTTATTGGCGTGGGTGAACGTGGTGTTGGTGCTGTTAAGCATTTTTGTCATCTCGATGGCGTTGAAATTAAAGCAATTTGTGATACCCATCAGGCCGTTGTAGACAGGGCCGTGAAGATTGTTGTTGATAAAGGTTTTAAAAAACCAGACACCTATGGCAAAAACGATCACGATTACCGCCGTATGCTAGAGAGACAAGATATTGATATTGTTATTATTTCAACACCATGGCAGTGGCATACGCCGATGGCTGTCGATACCATGGAAAGCGGCAAGCATGCTTTTGTTGAAGTACCAGCAGCAGTGACTGTAGAAGAGGCATGGCAACTAGTAAACACCTCTGAGCGAACTCAGAAAAACTGCATGATGTTGGAAAATGTTTGCTACGGACGCGACGAATTAATGGTTCTTAATATGGTTCGCCAAGGCGTTTTTGGTGAATTGTTGCATGGTGAAGCAGCATATATCCATGAGCTACGCTGGCAAATGAAAGAAATTGACCATAAAACAGGTTCTTGGCGTACACCATGGCATGCAGCGGTTAATGGTAATTTATACCCAACTCATGGCTTAGGCCCTGTTTCACAATACATGAATATCAATCGTGGCGATCGTTTTGACTATATAAGCTCGATGAGCTCGCCATCATTAGGCCGTGCAGCCTACGCTAAAAAAGAATTCCCCGCAGATCATAGCCGCAACAAACTTAACTATATTGCGGGTGATATGAATACCAGCATTATTAAAACGGTTAAAGGTCGCAGCATTATGGTGCAACACGATACCACCACCCCTCGCCCTTATTCTCGTCATAACTTAATTCAAGGCACTAACGGTGTGTTTGCTGGCTTTCCAAATAGGATCGCACTTGAGCAAGGTGGCAGTAAAAGCTATCACGAGTGGGATTACGACATGGCTGATTGGTATAACAAATACGATCATCCGCTCTGGCAAAAAATGGGCGCTGAGGCTGAACGCAACGGCGGCCATGGTGGCATGGACTTCTTGATGTTTTGGCGGATTATTTTTTGCCTACGCAATGGCGAACCACTTGATCAAGATGTGTATGACGCAGCCGCATGGTCAGCTGTTTTCCCGCTATCTGTTGATTCTGTAGCCGATAGAAGTAACAGCAAAGACTTCCCAGATTTCACCCGTGGTCTTTGGCAGCAAGCAAAACCACTTGGCATTATTTCGTAATTAACCTCACGCGTGTTGGAGAAAAATACACTCAACACGCGTGGCAATAACTCAATAAAAAAACAACCATCAACAAGTAAAATACAGGTAACTATTATGAAAGCACAACTAAAACTGTCCACACTGTTTTTGTCTATGAGCGCCATCTTCAGTGGCACCTCGCTGGCAGCTGATGAAGACAAAAAAAAAGAAAAAGAAGTCGAAGTAATTGAAGTTAGAGGTGTTCGCTCGAGTATTAAAGAATCCCTGTATTTAAAACAACAAGCTGTGGGGGTTATGGATGCTATCGTTGCTGAAGATATCGGTAAGTTTCCCGACCAAAACATTGCCGAGGCATTGCAACGGATGACGGGGATTGCAATTACGCGTAACGGCGGCGAGGGCCAAAATGTTACCGTGCGAGGTTTAGGTGGTGACTACAACGTTACCACCGTTAATGGCCGACGCATGGCATCAGAGCATTCTAGCCGTAACTTTAATTTTGATTTAATCGCCCCCGAAATAGTCCAATCCCTCGAAGTATACAAATCCCCACAAAGTAAAACACAAGAAGGCGGCATTGGCTCAGTTATCAATATCAAAACCCGCAAACCTTTGGATTTAGATGGTTTCACTTTATCAGGCAGTGCCAAAGGCATTTATGAAGAACGTACTGGCGACACCAATCCACAAGCTTCGTTTTTAATTAGTGATACCTTTTTTGATAATACCTTTGGAGCGCTGTTTACAGCGGTATATTCTGAACGTACACAGCGTGAAGACTCTTATGAAGGTGAAGGTTTTTATGATCCAGACGAGAATGTTGATGTACGTATCCCAATCGATAGTAACGGCAACGGCAAGCTTGAAGATAATGAGCAATCATACCCATCGATTATTCCAGGCTATGTACGTTATTCAAATTGGCAGGATACGCGTGAGCGACTGGGTGCAAGCTTAGCGCTGCAATGGCGCCCGTCAGATAGTATAGATGTTAACTTTGACAGCATGTACTCACAATACGAAACCAATGGTGAGCAATATCAAATTTCATTTGTAACCTATGATGAATCTTGGACACCGGGGATCCCCGCTATCGGTGAAGTAAAGTTCAATGAAGATGGTAATGCTAATTATGTAGAACTAGTTGATGGCGCAATGGCTGAGCTGTTAAATGTGTCTGTGCCACGTAATACAGATACTTGGCAATGGGGTTTTAATACGGTTTGGTATGCGACAGAGAGCTTAACGGTTGATTTAGATATTTCACAGTCACAAGCTAAAAATGTCAGCAATGGTAACAATCGTTTTATTGTTGCACGTGGTTTTGTTGATGGTATCACTATCGACCAAACCGGTAGTAATATGCTGCCAGATGTGACCATGACCCCAGCACTGAGTGCAGAACAACCTTTTGGTGCGCATTACAGCTACAATTCAGGCACCGATGTGAAAGACCAAATAGAAGAGGTGCGCTTAGCAGCAACCTATATTCCCTCTTTTGAACTAGTGAAAGATATTCAATTTGGCGTTCATTACGGCAAACAAACCAAAGAACGCAGTGTTTATAAATCAAAAAATGCATCAATGTTCAGTAATGGTGGCGCTTATTTTAAAAACTCAGAATACGACAGTTTTGACGACTCAAGTGTTGAAGAGCTAGGCGGCTTAAACCTATTTCGTTTACCAGCAGATGTACTCGTGCCAGCTAACTTTGATAACTTCTTAGATGGTGAGCCTGGTAAACATCCGGATCCATGGGCAAGCTTTAATTACGACAAACTGTATGCTTTTTATGAATCAATTAATCCACAAGCGGCGCAAGATAAAATTGTCGCAAAGAACAGCCCAAAGGATTCATTCGCCCTTACTGAGCAGACCTTAGCGGCTTTTGTTGAAGCAAATCTACAAGGCGATATTGCTAAACTGCCTTTTGCACTAAACATGGGCGTCCGTGTAATACAAACCGATGTCACATCAGATGGTTACATCTTTGATGTTGATAATGTTCGTTACAATATAACCGAAAAAGATGGCGCATTAAGCTATCGCGTTGAGGGTGAAATTGAAGATTATTACACCCGCTCCACCACTGAAGAAAGCTACACCGACGTACTACCGAGCTTAAACTTTAAATTGCATCTACGTGATGACTTACTCTATCGTTTTAGTGCGGCTAAAGTAATCACACGGCCAAACTTAGATTATCTATCGCCTTATAGCTACTTAGATTTTAATAATGCCGAATACCATGCCTCAAACCCGGGTATTAAGCCACTAAGAGCCAATCAAATAGATACGACGATTGAATGGTATTTCTCTGACTATGGTGCACTAACCTTTGCAGCCTACTATAAAGACATCGAATCAGTGATTGCCCGCGGCCGAGTAGGCACTGCGCAAGTGGGTAATTATTTTAAAGATGGAGTGGCTGTAGAAGGCCCAGTTTTTACAAAAATCTCACCTACATCGGAAAAAGGCGCAACAATTTTAGGCTTTGAAACAGCTTATCAGCAGTCTTTTGACGAAATACTTCCAGCACCATTCGATGGCCTGGGTGTACAAATAAACTATACTTTCACAGACAGCAGCTATGACGACGAAGAGCTAAATGATCTGCCATTTGTGGGGATGTCTGAGCACTCGTATAACGCGGTTATTTATTATGAAAAAGGTGATTATCAAACTCGTATTGCTTATAACTGGCGCGACGACTACTTAGTCTATCCTGATGCATGGGGCGGACCAGAGTGGGCGGCAGACTACGGCCAATACGATTTCAGTGCCAGTTACAATATCACTGAGAAAGTGCGAGTTGATTTAAGCGTAACCAACTTAACCAATGAAAGACAGTGGTCATACGTAAAAACAGAAGAACAAATTCGTCGCTTAGCGCGCTATGGTCGCTCGATTAGCCTTGGCTTTTCAGCATCATTTTAAGCTTATACCCAAACCACCTCAAGATGCAAAATTCACATCTTGAGGAGGCTTGGGTATACCCTCTTATATTAGCGCCGTTTGTCGGCGCTTTTTATGGAGCTCACTATGAGAGTTTTACTATTTATTGGTTCATTATTATGGACTTCATTTTCGCCATTTGCAGTGGCAAACCAAACCACGGATTACTTTATTCCCAGTTATGGCAATAGTGCTACTAGCCATAGTATCGCAGCAAATAAAAAACTGATTAGTGATGTGGGGATCACGCACTGGCAAGACTCTGCAATACCAGTTAATCACTACTTTTACCTGCCAACAAAAGCGGCTTTTAATTTAAAGTTGCGCGTAAAAGTTGCAGGCGATCGCAGCCAGCTTAAAGTCGACTTTAATCAACAGAGTCAGTTAATTATGCTCACTAATCAGCAATTTCAAGATATCGATCTTGGCGAGTTTCTGCCAGATCAAATCGGATACCAACAGTTGCAACTTACCGGTATCGCTAAAACAGCTGACACCTTTGCTGATATTCAAGGTCTTATTGTCACGCTAGATAAAGAGTCGGCGGCGCCTTTATATGTAAAAGATGATATTTATTGGGGTCGTCGCGGGCCTTCCGTGCATTTAAACTATCCCATACCTGACACGACTAAAAACTATCAATGGTTCTATTCAGAGCTGAGCGTACCACAAGGGTATGATCATCAAGGCTCGTATTTTATGGCCAATGGTTTTGCTGAGGGTTACTTTGGTATGCAAGTAAACTCTGACACTGAACGCCGAGTATTATTTTCAGTATGGAGTCCTTTTCAGACCGATGATCCAGCTGCTATTCCTGTGGAAATGCGTATTCAGCAATTAGCTAAAGGACATGATGTGTATACCGGTAAGTTTGGTAATGAAGGTTCTGGCGGGCAAAGCTATTTAGTATTCCCTTGGCAAGCAGAACAAACCTACCGCTTTTTATTGAAAGTAAATCCGACTGAAAACCTTGCTAATCATACCGACTACAGCGCATATTTTTATGACCCTATCGCCGCAAAGTGGCTGTTCATTGCTTCATTTAGACGCCCTAGTACAGATACATATGTGGCAAGGCCACACAGCTTCTTAGAAAACTTCATCCCTGATGCAGGGCAATTCGAGCGCAAAGCGTTATACAGTAATCAGTGGCTCAGAGATACTCAAGGCCAATGGCACTCGCTTGATAAAGCACAATTTACTTATGATGCAACGGCTGCCAAGCAATCGAGAATGGATTATCAAGGAGGCACTGAAAACGCAGGTTTTTACTTACGCAACACTGGCTTTTTTACAGGCCCAACTAAATTACACAGTGAATTTGAACGCCCACTTGGTCAAGCGCCTGAGGTAGACTTAAGCGCTTTGCCAGATAACTAAGCCATTTTATAACAGCGCTCTGGCCGACCTATGCTGCCATAGCTTTGGTCGGCACTGACTTGCTCTGCCTCTAGTAAATATTCTAAGTAACGGCGTGCAGTTGAGCGACTTACTCCTACAAGATCGCCCATTTGCTGTGCTGTAAAAGGCGTTTTTTTGTGCTCTTTAAATGCATCAATAATCTTTTTTAAAGTAAGCTGATCAACCCCTTTCGGCAGTCTAACCGGTGCTTTACTTTGTTCGCTTGAGCCAAATAAAGTGTCGACCATAGATTGGGTCACCTCGTTAGCATCAGACAAACACTGCTGGCGTGACTCAAATCGCGCTAACGCCTGATCAAGTCGATTAAGCATCAAAGGTTTAACCAAAAAATCACAGGCCCCTAACTGCATTGCCTTTTCAAGAGTTTCGACTTCTTTGGCGGCAGTCAGTAGCATCACTTCGCTTTTAATTGAGCGCCGACGCAAGTCGGTTAATAACTCAAGGCCATTGCCATCTGGTAGATGGATATCAAGTAAGATCAAATCGGGCTCTATCGCCTGTAATAGCGCGGTAGCAGTACTTAAGTTTGCTGCAATACCAACTACCTGATACTGACCTTGACGCAAGCTTTGTCGCGCAGTTTGGTTCCCCGCAACCCCATTCGGTAAAAGCAGGTATTGAGCAAGAAGTTGTGCAACTTCGAGCTCATCTTCGATGATAACTACTGAATATGTCATTTTTATTACTCATTTTAGCGTTGCAATGTTAGCCCATTTACTTTTATTGTTGTTTGCTTGGCCACTGCTTATTAGCCTAAATTACCTTATGGTTATTTAGGAATATAGACGCTTAATCGCGCGCCTTTTAAATCTGACTCACCAATTTCTAAACTACCACCACACGAATCTAAATTAGTTTTCACTAAATATAAACCAATGCCATGCTCTGCCCCTGCTTTTGAACTGTATTGTGGGGTAAATATCACTTCATGGTCGTTACCCAAGCCAAAACCACTGTCTTCGACATCAAACAATAATGTCTTACTCGTTTCATCAACCGTGACTCGTACATGAGGTTCTCGATCTTTACTGGCTCTGATCGCCGCATCAATGGCGTTATCAATTAAGTTGCCCAAGATTGATACTACTCGCTCTAACATTTCAGTACGTGCGATGGCACCAAGTAAACTTTCTGGGTTTAATTCCAATACTACGTTTAACTCGCGGGCTTTATGGTATTTACCCACCAGCAAACCGGCTAACACAGGATCTTGAATACGTTCTAATAAATGGTGGATCTGTGCTTGTGAACCTTGGCTTTCTTGGCCGATCAATTCGATTGCTTGCTCATTTTTACCCATTTGAATAAGCGCCCCAATTAGATTTAGCTTATTCGAATAATCATGGGTTTGCACCCTTAACAACTCGGCAAATGCTTGTACTTTAGTAAGTTGCTGGCTCAAGTATTCAAGCTCATCAGCTGGGCGCAGAGTGAGTAAAATACCATCCGCCTGCCCTTGCACTTGCAATGAAAAACGCGACAACACCAAACGTTTATCCGCAGCAAACAACTCAAAGCCAACCATTTTACGACGCTGATTTCGTAATAAAAACTCAGCATGCTCTGGCAGTAAATCTTTCAGAGTTAATGACTGATTAATACAGGCGACTGGTTTATCTAAAATTTCGCAAGCACGCTGAGTCAGTTTGCGTACTCGTCCGTCGGGATCAAGTGCAACAACACCGCTACGCATGGTATTTAAAATAGCGTCCTGCTCTGAAAACAACCTCGCTATTTCATCTGGTTGCAAACCAAAGATGGCATTTCTTACTCGCTGACCAATAAAGATAGCGGCAATAATACTCAAAGCAACTAACAACAAACCCCAAATCATAATTTCAACAATCCGCTCACGGATCAACGGCTCAACCGATTGCACTAAAAAACCGACCGAGACCAAACCAATAATATTTTGTTGCTCATCGTATACCGGCACTTTACCGCGAATAGATTCACCTAAGCTGCCCTGCGCCACTGAAATATAACGCTCGCCGTGTAACGCGTCTTGGCTATCACCGCCAACCATTTTTTTACCGAGTTTATTGCTATCTGGATGGACGATTCGATGCGCATTTTTATCACCAATAACAATAAAATCTGCGCCAGTTAGCTGGCGCAGATTTTCTATTTCTTGGTTGATTGCCACCAAGTTACTAGGGTTCTTTAAAGCTTTAACGACATCATCGCTTGATGCAATACTCGTCGCCACAGCGAGTGCTTTGTCACCAATGTGATCATGCAAACTTTGTGCGGTAATTCGATACACCAAACCGCCAAATAACACCGCTTGTAATACACACAGCCCTGTAACCCAAATTATTAACCGCGTTTCTAAACGCTTAGGCTTTTTAACTATGTTTTGCAGCGGATTTTGCGTCTTGGTGTAGCTCATTTTTTACCTCAATTATGCATGCTCTTGCTTCACTTTAAGCGCCGCTTTATCTGCCCGGCGTTGGGTTATAAAGTCTTTTAATGGAAATAACAACACTAATATTGAGATAATAAAAATGCTCAATGTTAGTGGGCGTTCCCATAAGAAGCTTAATGAACCATCCGAGATCATCATTGAACGACGGAAGTTACGCTCAATCATGTCGCCTAAAATAAAGCCTAATAGTAATGGTGCCATTGGGAAAGCCAGTAATCGTAATACCAACGCCACCACAGCAAAGCCAACCATCATAAATAAATCAAAGGTATTAAAGGAAACTAAATACACGCCAATTAAGCTGAAGAACAAAATCATTATCGTTAATACTGATTTTGGCATCGCTAATACTTTTGCAAAATATGGTATCAAAGGAAGATTTAAAATCAGCAATACGATGTTACCAAAGTACATGCTAACGATAACCGCCCAAAATACACTTGGGTTTTCTTGCATCAGCATTGGACCTGGCTGAATACCGTAAGCAATTAAGGCACCTAACATAATGGCAGTCGTACCCGAGCCTGGAATACCTAATGTAAGTAATGGTACAAATGAACCGGTACACGCAGCATTGTTCGCTGACTCCGGTGCTGCCAAGCCTCGTAATGAACCTTTACCAAACTTTTCTTTTAAGCCTTTAGGCGCTAAGTTACGTTCCGTCGCATACGCCATAAAGCTAGCGATAGTGGCACCTGCACCCGGCAATACGCCAACAATAAAACCAAGTATAGACGAGCGGCCAATAACTGGCGCAATGTCTTTGATCTCTTCTTTGGTCAATTTAGTTGAACCGATTTGCGGTGTGTCTGAATCATTAATACTTTTAGTTTCTTTTTTCTCTGGACGCACTACATTAATAAGCGCCTCAGCCAGTGCAAAAGTAGCCATTGCCACTAATAAAAAGCTAATGCCATCAAGTAAGTCAGCTTGGCCTAACGTAAAACGCTCAGTACCAGATGATGGATCAATCCCCACAGTCGCGAGCATTAAGCCAAATACTGTCATCATCATGGCTTTTAAAAATTGCCCTTTATTAGAAAACGCCGCGATCGCTGTTAAACCTAAAAACATCAGTACAACGTAATCTGGAGATTGAAAACTCAGCGATACTTTTGCCAACAAGGGGGCTGCAACCATCAATAAAATTGCGCCTATGGTTCCGCCGATAAAGGAGGAGTAAGCGGCTATCGCCAATGCTTTGCCAGCATGACCTTGTTTAGCCAGCGGATAGCCATCAAAGGAGGACGCAACTGTACCCGCCACCCCTGGGGCATTAATTAAAATAGATGATGTTGAACCGCCAAAAATTGCACCGTAATACACCCCCGCCATCAGAATCATCCCTGAATCGGCACCTATGCTATAAGTAATTGGGATCATTAACGCAATAGCAGTAATTGGCCCAAGCCCCGGAAGCATGCCGATAAAGGTACCAACAAAACAACCCACTATGACATACAATAAATTGTTCCAGTCTAGTACGGTCGACAAGCCCAGCATAATTCCATCAAACATAACTTAACTCCACAGGTTGCCAGGAACCAAATAAATACCGAGCACTTGGGTCATTAAAAACCAAAACACTACAGCAACAGGGATAGAGGCCAATAAGAGAATAGCCTTGCGGCGCTCACCCATAACAAAAAAGCCAACTAATAAAAACGCACTGGTTGAGATTAAAAAGCCAATAGGCTCAAGCGCTGCGCTATATATCACCATCAATATAAGCAACCCGATTGTTCGCAATACATGTGACTTTTCGAGCGCATTATCTTCATCAACGGCTGCAGTTGGTTTAAGTAAAGTAGCCCCGATAGAAAGCAGACAAACGATAATACCAAATGCCGCATATACTTTAGGTAAGGTGGCAGAAGTAACCGTTTCATACTCTTCAAATGGGAGTAACGGAATTTGCCATGCAACAATGGCGTAGAGGGTAAATAGCGCCAAGAATAAACTTGGCCCTAGTAGTTCGCGATTCAACATAAAAGCCTCGATTAACGTGACGTACGAATAAAGCCGAGTTCTTCCATAACAACTTTAAGCTGTGCTTCTTGCTGTTCAAGTGACTTTATAAATTGATCTTTTTCTTGGAATAGGTTTAACCAACCGTTACGTGCACGGACTACTTCCCACTCTGGAGTGGTTTGTAATTTACGTAACTTCTCGGTGTATTCTGCAAGTTTATCAGCCGGTAAATTAGGTGCCGCGAAGAAACCACGCCAATTAACAAACTCCATATCATAACCAAGTGATTTTAAGGTTGGAATTTGTGGATAATCTGGTAGTGCCTCACCAGAGGTCACAGCTAGAATGCGCGCTTGACCGCCATTAGCGACTTCTAACGCTTCGCTAAGTCCGGTAGAAAGTAAGTTAACCTCGCCAGATAACAACCCTGCTTTGGCTTTACCACCCGCGTCATAAGGGATATAACGCAAACGACGTCCGTCAAGGCCTGCCGCTTTAACTGCTTGCGCTGCAACTAAGTGATCCATGCTGCCACGTGCAGAGCCACCAGCTACTTTTACAGAGCCTGAATCTTCTTTCATTGCTGCGATCACATCCTGCCAGGTTTTAAATGGCGAATCGTTACGTACTACAAATGCACCGTAGTCGGCAATCATACTGGCAACGGGAGTTAAATCACGGTAGCTGTAAGGAATTTTACCGGTTAGTGCCCGCAACACGATAGGTGTTGAGTTAACCATTAAGATATCGCCTTTTTTAGTACCAGACTCAATCAGATAAGCGATTGCACGGCCACCGCCGCCGCCCGACATATTTTGAAAAGACGCATTATCTTCAATACCCGCTTTCACTAAACCTTCACCCACACCGCGTGCTGTGGTATCCCAGCCGCCACCAGGACCGCCCGGTACTAAAAAGTGAATGTCAGCCATAGCAAACGGACTGCTTAGTACTAACGATGCCGCAAGTACCGTAGTTTTAAATGATTTAAATGATTTTTTAAGTAAGTTCATCTCAATTTACTCCTAAAATAAATACTGCATGCGCGCACTAAAGCCCATACCTGAGTCTTCATCACCCACTAACGCAGTTGCGCCTGGGCCCTCTACATCGCTGTAGATCAAGTTGCCCATAAATTTGATATCGCTGCTGATATAATAGGATGTGCCTAGGGTATAAGTAGTTACTTCAGTACCTTGTGTGCTACTTGTTGCATCCATTTGTGATACTCGGGCGACAAGCTCCCACGCATCTTTAATGCCTTTAGGTTGTACAAATAATGCTGAACCGGCTTTGTACCTGCGTTGCTCACCACCTAAGAAGTAGCTCGCTGATACATGAAAACCATCATAACGCTCGCCATCAAGCGGGTCGGCGCCATTAACAGCATCGAGTGTGCGGCTTGCGTATTCAGCCTCTAGCGTTAATGCATCAGCTTGATACGCAAACTCAAGACCACTTTGCGACAAACTATCCAATGCCACGGCATTACCACCCACCGCATAATCAACAAGACGTACATTGGCTTCACGTATTTCGCCACGGGCAAAGCGCGCACCTAACTCGTTACCACCCATATCACGGTATGAATGCCACGCACCTAAATGAATCACATCGCCTGGGGCTGCGCTTGACCAAGTAACACGTCCCGTTGCAGCGAGTGTTAGTTGATCATCTTCGTCATGACCCGTAGCACCAAAGGCATCATTTTTATAAACACCAACGGCATAACGAAAACCACTGTCTTTAAAGTATTGAGACGCTGACGCTCCCCAACGGAAGAACGGCGAAAAAGTATTGGCTAGCGTACTACGCTCTATAGTATTGGTATGCTTAGAGCTCGTTAAGCCATTTAAGGTGATGTCTTCACGGATTTTACCCGCTTTAATTTTTAGACCATTATCGAAATTATAACGAACTCGCGCCATCACGATTTCTGCTGTGCCTTCGGCAAACTCAAGCAGTAACTTGTGATCCCAGTTACCATGCTCACTTTCAACATAAGTACGGATACGACGCGCAAAAAAATCACCGCCCGCATCACCGTCATTATTCGCGTTATATGCACCATCAAAATAGTTGTAATCAAGTTGCACTCGACCACCAAATTCCAAATTAAAGCCGCTAGACTTCTTCAGCGCAGCGACTTCTTTTTGTAGTTCGTCTAGTTGCTGCTGTAATTTTTCAGTGTCATTGGCAGCGAATGCTGAGGTACTTGCTAGTGCTGCTGCAATGGCTAAAGCCAATTGTGTGTTACTTGCTTTCATTGGTTGTTCTCTCCACACCTGTTGATGATTTTGTTGTCGTTAGATGAGCGACTACACACTGCTATCTGTCTTCGAGCATAGTGTTAACGTCAGATTAACGAAATGTTTAGAATTTAAGCTGCATTGATCTGCTTAAAATGCATTTAGCGCATAAAAATCACGCACAATATGCACAAAACTACAGTTTAATAACTCGTTGATAGTAATTGATTATTTATTGAGGTTTAGCTAAAAGAGGCATCTTAAGGGGTGATAAATAATTCACCCCCTTGATAATACTTATACTTTAAAGTTGCTTACTAGGTTGTCTAACTGTTGACACTGCTGTGCCAATGCTTGGCATGCACGCTCAGCCTGATCCACTTTGTCTAGCATATTGCCACTTGATGTCGCAATACGTTGCACATTGATATTCACATCTTCACTCACTTGGCTTTGCTGCGTGGCAGCGGTGGCAATTTGCATGTTCATATCGTTAATAATGGTAACTGCGTCATTAATACGCTGCACCGATTGCGCGGCACCGCGAGAGTGCTCAATCGTTTGTTGACCGCTTTTGGTACTGGCTTGCATTGCACCAACCGCTTGATTGGTACCTTGTTGGAGCTTTTCAATCATAGCGTTGATCTCTCCGGTACTATCTTGCGTGCGACTCGCTAATGAACGCACCTCGTCAGCAACGACCGCAAAGCCTCGCCCCTGCTCACCCGCGCGCGCGGCTTCAATGGCCGCATTTAACGCTAACAAGTTTGTTTGATCAGCAATACCACGGATAACATCAAGCACAGTGGCGATATTCATTACATCTTGCTCTAAGGTGTTTATTACGTCGCTCGATGCCGAAATGTCGGTCACCAGTTGATTAATTAACGAAATGGTTTCTTCAATTGTGGCTTTTGCTACATTGGCATCATTATTAGCAGTACTTGTGGCACTGGCCGCATCATTAGCGTTTTGGCTTACGTTATCACTGGTCGTGCTCATTTCATTTACCGCAGCTGCCACTTGCTCACTTTCTATTTGCTGATTACTGGCTTCACTTAATACACTTGCAGTAATAATGCGCAAACTTTCAGTTTCATTGCGCACCTGTTCAGCCGAGCCGACAACCGCCAATACTGTGTTATGAATTTTACTGATAAAGGTATTAAACGAACGCGCAAGCGCACCCATTTCATCGTTTGACTCACTGTTTAACCGTTGCGTGAGATCGCCTTGGCCACTAGCTATGTTTTCTAATGCTAACTGCATTTTCTTTAACGGCGCCAAAATAACGGTAGACAGCAGCCAAGTTGCAGCTATTGATAAAACAAAGCTCAATACAATACCAAACTGCAAAGCAAAGCTAGCAGACTCTTGATTAGCGGTTACTTCAATTAAAGAATTTGTAAGTTTGGCATCTATTTCATCACGCATGCTAGTAACATTTTTGCGAATACGCGCTAACACTGCTTCCATATCTTGTTTATGCTCAGCTAAGTAACTAGCCGCAAGCTGGTGATCACTAAAAAGTGCTTGGTAGTAACGAGACCAAATAGCGACATCGGCTTTGATATTCGTAACCCGCTGTGCATTGATCGCATCAATGTAGCCAGACTTCACCAGCTTTAATGGGCTAGAAAGGCGCGCGTCGATACGGACTATATTATCTCGGTACTCTGCAAGCTGTACTATATAGTTTTGTTTGTCGCCTTGTCCTAGCACCATGCTCAAACCTGCCGTTTTCACCTGAAAGAGATCACGATAGCCGTCTTCAAGATCGTCCAGCACCGTTCGCACCTCTAAACTTATAAAACTGTTAAGTCGAGCTTGCTCTTTAAACGTATACAACACGTAACCCGACAACACCGAAAAAATAACTAAGGCGACGACGACAGGAATAGCAAATTTAACTCGAAAGCTAAGGTTATTTATAAATTGGCTCATTTTTATCACTTATCAGTTTGCGGGCAATGGGAGGATGTGTTTAAAAGAAAAATAGCGCTATGTACCTGAAAAAACAAATAAACTAAATGAACAAAAAGAATTAAAAAAACTAATAGCCACGACCATTCCAAGTATATTTATTAAGCCCTATAAGCCACACTCCCACTTTTAATTTTATTTTCCCAAAGCTGGGAAACTGCTTCTAACAATAAAAAAGCAAACCAAGTAATTTCAATCACTTATAGTTTGGCATGTTATTCGCTTTAGGCTATTCAATTGCCTTAACAACAAATTACCAATGCCATGGATATAGATAGCACTTTAAAACGCAGCACCAAACCGAGTCAGCGTAAAAAACTCATATTTGGTACCTTACTTATTAGCATAGCGCTTATTATTTGGCTGATTTACTCATGGCTAGCACCTACCGCATTGGCGGCTAATCAACTGCAAATAGCCACCGTAACTCAAGCTGATTTTGTAATAAAAATACGTGGCTTTGGCCGTTTAAAATCAAAGTATCAGCGTTATTTAACCAATACCGATAGCGCCATGGTCGAAGCTCAGCACTTCAATGTAGATTTAGGCCAGTTAGAACAAGCACTGATCAACCTAATTAAAAATGCCTTTGAAGCCGGAGGTAGAAGCGCACCTACTCTTAGCTGGCAACAACATAAAGATAAAGTTGTTATTAAGCTGCTCGATAGCGGCACTGGTATTACAAATCCTGAAAACCTATTTGTGCCTTTTTATTCAACAAAAGCGCAAGGCGCAGGGATCGGTTTAGTGATCAGCCGCGAACTCATTCGTAATCAAGGTGGTCAGTTACAATTATTAGCCAATCCTGAAGGTCAAGGTACTCGTGTATTAGTTACCTTACCAAGA
The DNA here is from genome assembly GCF_014164535.1 of Pseudoalteromonas sp. SG41-2. NCBI lineage: Bacteria > Pseudomonadati > Pseudomonadota > Gammaproteobacteria > Alteromonadales > Pseudoalteromonadaceae > Pseudoalteromonas > Pseudoalteromonas sp. SG41-2. Next base: position 132,623 of record NZ_JACJFK010000008.1, read on the forward strand.
TAATGCCCTGTATTTTATTGGCTTATAAGCCATAGCTTGGTAATCTAACAACAATAGGGACACTTAAAACCAGCCAAAAAGAAGAACAATAATGAAATGGACTCAATTAACGAGCCTCACACTCAGTGTGTGTTTTTTAGTTATAAGTTTTTATAGCACCAGCCAAGAATACCAAATCCAAGCTGCAGATGATTGGGTGAAACAACAGCCACTGATTAAAACGGAAATCCCAGTCAACCAAATCGTCGATGGTACTTATTACCGATTACTTGATACCCAAATAAAAGTATCTGCTCAACATCCTCAGCAGCGCTACACGCGTACTGTGATGCAGGCGGTGAACCAAACTGGCATCGATTACATTAGCCAACTTAATTTAGACTTTGATCCCAGTTATCAAACCCTCACACTCAATAGTCTTGGCCTTATCCGAGATGGGCAATACATAAATAAACTCGCTAGCGCACAATTTAAGGTCTTACAACGAGAAACCGAATTAGCCAATGGAATTTACAACGGCAGCCTAAGTTTAAATATTATTGTTGATGATATGCGCATTAACGACCAGCTCGATTACAGCTTTACGATTACTGGCCGCAACCCTATTTACCAACATTTTAGCGCGTCTCGCACATTAAACTGGTCGGTACCGGTGGCGCAACAATTTATGCGTGTGTTATGGCAAAAACCCACACCACTTTATATCAATACAATTAACGGCGAGGTTGACATAAAAGACACCCCGCTCGCTGTTGGTCATGACTATCAAATCAGCTTACACAATCAAGCAACAATCACATCTTCAAGCCAAACACCATATTGGTATAACCCGTATAAACAGGTTTTTTTCTCTGAATTAAAATCATGGCAGGAAGTTGCTAACTGGGCAGCCCCTTTATATCAATCCGCAATAGAAGTAACAGATCCTGTAACACTCATTGCCGATGAAATAGCCATGCATAATCCACAAGCCTCCGATCGTATCGCCGCTGCATTAAAATTCAGTCAAGACGAGGTTCGTTATTTAGGCTTGGAGATGGGTACTAACTCCCACCAACCAACGTCGGCATCTGAAACTCTGGCACTTCGTTATGGTGATTGTAAAGACAAAACCGTACTGCTAATTTCATTACTTAAAGCAATGGGGATCAAAGCCTATCCTGCATTAGTGAACACTGACGAAGGTAAACGGTTAATTGAACTACCAGCCTCAGCACAAATATTTGATCATGTCATTGTCACGCTTGAGCATGCAGGTCAACGTTATTGGCTAGATCCAACAATAAACTATCAAACCGGAACTTTAGCGCATTTAGCACAACCAAATTATGGTTATGCATTGATTGTTAAACCTTTTGAGCAACAGCTTACAAAAATGAGTCCCCCTGTCGATGGTATTACAATTAAAACGCATGATAACTACACCATAGCTCTTAAACCTGAACAGCCAACAACATTTCAAACTAGTTACATATATAGCCAGTTTGATGCTGTAAATAGACGCAGTTCATTAGCCCGCAATGGACTCGATAAAATAGCGAAAGATTACCTAGAATATTACCAAGGCTATTTTCAAGGCATAACCATTGATAAGCCGATGACGGTAACTGAGAATACAAATAACGGCGAGCTGTTAAGTGACGAGTTTTACCTTATTAATGATTTTTGGCAACCTGACGACGAAGGACTCAGAGCTGACTTTTATGCCTCAGAGATACAAAATAGCGTTTACGAACCCGATCAAATTAATCGCACAACGCCGCTGTATTTTAAGTACCCAAATAATATTGAAACAACTATTAAAATAAAATTTGAAGAACCAAATTGGCACTTTGATAATAAGCAAAGTGAAATTGATAATGCGTTCTTTAATTTCAAAAAGAATATCCACTTTACGGACAATATATTAACACTCGATTTTTCATTTAGCGCCAAACAAGATCATATTCCAGCTGATCAGATTAAACTGTACCTGAGCGAACGAGGCAAGCTAATCGACAATGCGCAGTTTGGCATTGTTAAATATGTAACTGCAGATACCACTAGCAGTTTTGATTTAAACGATAATTGGATCATTGTAGTATTACTTGCTTACCTGCTCGCACTGATATTTTTTATTGTGGCATGGCGTATCGAGTCAGCAAAGCGCCCAACATTTAGTGATGCGCAGTTTTACCCAGTTACTAATGCAAAGTTTATTCTTTATAGTATTTTTACTTTAGGACTTTTTATTAACTACTGGAGTTATCGCAACTGGAAAGCAATTAAAATACAGCAAAATAGTCATATCATGCCGATTGCTCGCGGGATTTTCGCGATATTTTTTTATTACTCTTTATATTTAGAGCTAGTTGCACACAGCCAAACGCAGCACAATAAAAATAAAATCATGCCAAACGTCTTGGCAATTATTGCGTGGTTACTGGTTATTTTGGCAAGTCTCATGACCCGTATTGACGAAGCAACTACTATAGCTATTTGTATCCTGCCATTTTTATGGCTGCCATTAGTTAATTACATTCAACACCTAAACCAATCATCTGACGCACTTGCATACAATTCTAAATGGCGAGTAAGAAATATAGTTATCGCCATAATCTGGGTACCTATTTTATTTTTAAGCTTACTGGAAGAAGTCTATTTATTACCGAGTACCGCTATCGTAAAAGGCGATAAATTGTGGTCATTTCAAATGCAATTCTTAAAACGCCATCAATTAGTACCTATTGATGAAGATGTTTTATATTTTTACAGCGATGCGTGGGTAGATTTTCGTAACGACGGCAATGGTATAAGCGACAACTACATTTTTAGCTATTGGCAAAATGAACAAGGCCAACTTGAATCAAACTTAAAACACTTTAAGGATGTTACTAGCGTCGAAGTCACTTATGGCAGAACACAACTTGATAATACAGTGATTAAAGTTATCGACAAACAAGGCGAGCACTTTTTACTTATAGTTAATAGCAAAGGAAGCAAAGATAAAGAATTGGTAGAACAAATAAATAACCGCATTGCAAGTAATAAGACGCCATAAGCATTAGCAATGCAAAATAATCTAATATCAGCAAGAAATCGGGCTGTGTAATATTAATGCCAACAAAGTGCTTTATTTGTTGTTTTTATCAGCAAATAAAATAAATGAGAATTATTTGCAAATGGGTGTTGACAGATCATAAGATCTAACTGATAATCAATATCAACAAGACGCAAAGCACAACGACTTGTACGGAATAAACTGATTTGTTTCTCGACCCTGAAACACGTGTGGCGCACGTAAACAGCTAAGGTTACCTGTTACTAACCGCAACGCCCCTTGATGTTGGTGACAGGTAACCGCCCTACTATTTTACTTGCTACATTGCTCATATCGGTGACGGTAGATATGAAACTAAAAAAGCCCTTACGGGCTTTTTTTATGTCTGTAATTTAGTGAGCTAACCAGTGGAAAAACAATTACCGGCGGTTTTTACGTGCTCGTGCTCGACGTTGTTTTTTCTCTTCTTCTTTAGCTGCTTTTTTAGCCTCAGCCGCAGCACGAAGCCCTGCAACCATCACTTCTTCTTCTTCACGCATAGCTGGAGTTTCCATAGTGATACGACCAATTATGCCATCGCGTAGTTCATTAATTAGAATTTCTGACATTTTATAAGTATCAATTTGGTTACCACCACGAATACAACCACGCTTTTTACCCGCCATTTCAACAAATTCCCAATCATTTTCAGGTAATTCATCAATTTTATAACGCGCTTTTAAAAGTTCAGGATACGCCCGCAATAGATATTCAGCGGTGTAACTAGCGACTTCTTCATATTCAAGTGCGGTATCACGTATCGCACCTGTAGCACCTAAACGGTAGCCTGAGTTTTCATTTTCAACTTTTGGCCACAACATACCCGGTGTGTCGTAAAGCATGATGCCGTCTTCTAGCTTAATACGTTGCTGCGCTTTAGTAACCGCCGGTTCGTTGCCTGTTTTCGCAACAATACGACCCGCTAACACATTAATTAACGTAGATTTACCCACGTTAGGAATACCCATGATCATGGCTTTAATTTGCTTATCAGCACCGACTTTGTGTGGTACTAATTTTTTACACAGTTCATTAATACGATGAACTTCAGCCGCTTTATCATTACCAAACGCAATCGCTTTTACGCCATTTTCTTGCTCAAAGTAATCCTTCCACGTTTGCGTCATTTTAGGATCGGCTAAATCAGCTTTATTTAGAATTTTGATGACCGGCTTACCTTCACGCAACGTCGCCACCATCGGGTTTTCACTACTGTAAGGAATGCGCGCATCAAGCACTTCAATGATCACATCCATTTGTGGCATTATTTCTTTAATTTCATTACGGGCTTTATTCATATGCCCAGGGAACCACTGGATAGCCATTTTTAACTCCTACAGATAATTTCGGGCTATTTTAACTGGCTCAGCCCTTAATTGCGCTATACTGACGCAAATTTTTTTAAATAAACTGTTATGGCTCTTAAATCGACGATTATTAAAGCGCAGTTATCGCTAAGCGATATGGACCGCAACGTATACCAAGACTTTAATTTAACCTTGGCACAACACCCTTCAGAAACCGAGCAACGCTTGATGATCCGCTTGCTTGCCTATGCACTTAATGCCTGTGATGGTTTAGAATTTACTAAGGGTTTATCGGCTGATGATGAACCAGAGCTGTGGCATAAAAGCTATAGCGATGAGATCGAGCTGTGGGTTGAGCTTGGTTTACCTGATGAAAAGCGTGTTAAAAAAGCCTGTAATAAAGCTAAAAAAGTGGTGCTATACACTTATGGTGAAAACAACCAAGCAATTTGGTGGCAAAAGCATCAACCTAAATTGTATGAGTTTAAAAATTTAAGCATTTTTAGTTTAGACTTTGCTACAACTCAAGCGCTGGCAGCGCTGGTTGATCGCAATATATCGCTGACTATTACCATTCAAGATGGTGATGTATGGGTGAGCTCTGATTCAGTTAACATTGAAATAAAACCAGTACAATTAATGTAATTGTAGGTTCAATAGATTAAGAGGGTGTATGACTGTTAAACGCGTTGTGGTATTACACGGATTGTATATGTCTGGCTTTGTAATGCGCCCTTTATGCTCGCAGCTCGAAAAGTCTGGGTTGGATATTCTCAACCTCTCTTACAATACATTGTCTCCCGATCGCGCCGCTATTTTTAAACAGATTGATAATTTTATTAATGATAAAAATACGGCCCTTGTTTGTCATTCAATGGGCGGACTAGTGGCGCGCGCATACCTTGCTGCAAATTCAGAGCAAAGCCAAAACGTAACAAAAGTTATTACTTTAGGCACACCGCATAAAGGCAGCCATATAGCCCGCAGAATGCAGCAAAAAGGCTTTGATGTATTTTTAAAAAACAGTGTGGAATTTTTACTGACCGAAAATGGTGATTGGCCATTTAATGCCAAGCTTTATAGTATTGCTGGCGATTTACCGATCGGCCTCATGCCGCTAATTGCCAAAGGTAGTCAATCAGATGGCACGGTATTAATTGATGAAACCAAACTCAAAGGCATGGCAGAACATAAAGTGTTTCATTTAAGTCACACCAGTATGATCTACTCACGCCAAGTGATGAATTATATTGTTGAGTTGCTGGTTTAATCTTCTGCACTAGCAGCCACTTTATAGGCAACAAATGCGATGATTGCTAAGATCAGTGGTGTTGGCGCTGCGATATAACCAAAGGTATCAAAGTTAGCAAAGCTTGCTCCTGCTAAATGGCCGACTAAGCCAACTACAAATGCAATCAACGCTATACCAATAACAACTAATTCCATTTTACTTTCTTTTTGTGTTTTAGCCTGCATGTTATCTCTCCATCAAATTTATCTGTGTTGATTATGCGCCGACTAAAAACGTTAATTTTGACCTAAATCAAATAACCACTCGCCATGTAATAGCTTGCTATAAAAGCTTGTTTTAGATCATCTTATTGTGCTTTTATTAAGCGATTTGCGGTTATTTTGATTTTTAGGGTGGTTTTTTAAAGATTGGAGCCCATCTCTATTGTACGAACAAGTTAATTACTACAGCAGGTTGGCTAATAGGTAAAATCTATTGAGGTTATCGATTTTAACCATTTTACAGATTACTAAAAATGGCTGATACTTGCTTCATTGTTTAGAAAACATCTTATCAGTTTATTAAGGAGAAGTTATGTCACAGGTAAACGCAATTGGTCTTAACAGCGCGAAAAGTGAAGATATCGTCAAGTCACTCAATACCCTGCTAAGTAGTTATCAAATTCAATATATGAATGCCCGCGGTTTTCATTGGAATATTAAAGGTCGCAACTTTTTTGAACTACACATCAAGTTTGAAGAAATTTATAACCTATTACTTTTAAAAGTAGATGAAGTCGCTGAGCGTATTTTAACGCTTGATGGCGCACCACTGCATGCATTTTCTGATTACTTAGAGATCAGCAAAATTAAAGAAGCAAAAAATATCAGTGATGGTGTCGCTGCAGTCGAAAACTTACTCGCTGGTTACAGCACGCTAATTAAAATGCAGCGCGATATTTTAGAGCAAGCAAGTGATGCACAAGATGAAGGTACGGCTTCATTGATGAGTGATTATATAACTGAGCAAGAGAAGCTAGTGTGGATGCTTAAAGCATATTTAAATTAATCATAACCAGGTTTTAATATATAGATGTTCCGGGTGCTTAGCTAAGTAACCTGGAATATCATCGTAAAATTGTATATCCATATCGCTACCCCGCCAAATATGTTCCAGCAAACTTTTCGCTACAGCACTTGCTTGAATATAAACAATACGTTTATAACCGCGCGCTTTAACACCATGAAAGTATTCAGTTGCAACCGCCAAGCTATCTGCGGTCGCTAATTCAAACTCGGCTAAGTTAATCACCGCATATTCAATGGATTGAGGCGGCAACTTTGCTAAATCAGCAAATACATCCTTGGTAAAAGCCTGTATACCTTCTCGATTAAAACATCCAATCACTTTGATATATATTGTTGGTGATTCAATTGAGTATTCCCAGCGCCCATGTACATTAAACATATAAGTGCCTCCAAACATAGTGAAACTCAATTGAATAGAAAATCACACTTAATCAGCCAAACTGATAAAGAAAGCCATCTCTAATGCTTTTTCTTCCAAGCTTTTAAAACGCCCTGATGCTCCGCCGTGACCGGCATCCATATCGGTTTTAAACACCAAAATATTATCGTCAGTTTTATATTCACGCATTTTAGCCACCCACTTCATCGGCTCCCAATATTGCACTTGTGAATCATGCAAACCGGTAGTCACTAAAATATGTGGGTATGCCTGTGCGGTAATATTGTCATATGGTGAATACTGAGCAATCACATCATAATAGGCAGGGTCATTTGGATTACCCCATTCATCGTATTCATTGGTAGTTAGAGGTATTGACTCATCCAGCATGGTGGTTAGCACATCTAAAAATGGCACATGGCAGCCAATTCCTAAATAAAGCGCTGGCGCTTGGTTAACAACCGCTCCCATTAGTAAGCCACCGGCACTACCGCCTGAAGCAAACACTTTATCTTGCGCACCATAACCTTGCTCAACCAATGCTTTGGTTACATCAATAAAGTCGTTAAAGCTATTTTGCTTATGTTGTTTTTTGCCTTGCTCGTACCAATCACGGCCCAACATCTCACTACCACGAACATGTGCTATGGCATACACAAAACCACGATCGAGTAAGCTTAATGAGGTACTCGAAAAACTCGGATCGATGGTTATGCCATACGCCCCATAACCATATTGAAACAGTGGATTAGTGCCATTTTTAGCAAAACTATCTTTACGATAAACCAGCGACACGGGCACTTTAATACCATCACGCGCTGTTACCATTAATCTTTCAGAGGCATAGTTTTGCGGATCAAAACTGCCTAATACTTGCTGTTGTTTTAATAAAGTTTTATCACCATTATTTAAGTCTACTTCAAATAATGAACCTGGCGTGGTGAGGCTTGAGTAATAAATACGAGCTACGTGCGTATCATGCTCAGGATTCATTGCAATGGCAGCATAATAACAAGGATCATCAAATTCTAAGGTCATACGCTGCTGTTGCTTATTAATGACCACAAAGCGTGTTTGTCCTTGCTCGCGCTCAGTAAGCACCAAGAAATCGTCAAACAGCTCTACGCCTTCTAATAAAACGCTATCACGATGAGGGGTATGCTCAAGCCACTGTGTTCTATCTGCAATGGTACTTGTATTAGCCGTCATTAAACGAAAGTTTTTAGCTTGCCAATTGGTCACGATATAAAACGTATCGCCGAGTTTATCAACATCAAACTCATGCCCTTCTTCGCGTGGCAGTAACTGAGTAAACACTCCTTGCGGCTGATCAGCATCTAGCACCCAAGTATCATTCGTTTCTGTAGTGGCTAAATCAATAATGATCAGCCCCTCATCACGGCTTTTACCAAGCCCCATAAAAAAGCTTCGATCTTGCTCTTCATATACCAATACATCGTGCGCTTGCTTAGTACCTAATACATGGCGATAAACTTGATAACCTAATAACGTTTTAAGGTCTTTCTTTACGTAAAAAACCGTTTTATTGTCGTTTGCCCAAACGATTTGCCCTTCGGTGTTTTCTAATACATCTTCAAGTAAATCATCGTTATCAATAACTTTAAACTTTACGGTATAGATACGACGACCATCGGTATCTTCAGAGTAAGCCAACAATTGTTCATTAGGACTAATTGCCACCTCGCCTAATTCATAAAATTCAAAACCTTCTGCAAGTATATTTACATCTAACAGTAGCTGCTTATCTGCGGCATCCATCTGACGACTACGGTAATGGCGAGAATATTCATCATCGCCACGTACTTCAGAGTGATACCAATACTGGCCATCTTTAACGGGAAAAGTATTATCGTCTTTAACAATACGCCCTTTTAGTTCTTCGAACAGTTGCTTCTGAAAAGACTGAATAGGCGCTAGTTGCTGTTCACAATAGTCATTTTCAGCGGCTAAATGTGCCAGCATCGCTGGATCTGTACGTTCGTCATCACGCATCCAATAATAATCATCAATGCGTATTTTTTGGTGTGTTGTTAACGTGTGCGGCTGTTTACGTGCAACAGGAGCATTAGGAAGTGAAGACAACGATAAGTTTGATAGAGCCACAGAAAAACCAATAAAAAATTTCGATGGCTGGAGTTTAACATAATTTTCAAAAGTGCATAAAAAAGCCCACTCAATGAGTGGGCCGAAAAATGCTAAATAGCATTAAGGGGAAACTTGCTGCCAGGCTAAATCCCAACTTTGTCCCACACCGGGCTCATAAAGTGGATTGTTTTCTTCTTTCACATTGCAAAACTGGCTGAAAGGCCAAGGTTTGCATTTATAAATTAAGCCTGTTTTTGGCTGTAACACTTTTACACCCGCATTATAAACACTGCATTTTTCAGGGTAGATATAGTCATATGCAGGCTTAACGGCTTGGTAATCATCACATTTAGCAATACATTGAAAAGTTAATTCCGCACGAGTAATCCCGCAGCCTTCAAGTGCATAAATCTGGTTTGAACGATAAGCTACCACTAAACCTTGCTCAGTCATTCTTCCTGCTTCAACTAGTGGTATATGGGTATTAATATATTCCGCGACAAAACGCGGCCAATTATGTGGCTCACCTTGTTCTTCAGTGATAATTTCATATTTAAATGATAAATCGACTAGCTCTCCTTGCGTGTCATAAAAAGTCACTGTCACCATATCACCAACAAATAATTGGGTATGATGATTTAGACAACCTATTGGCATCCAATTTCCACAGGCCAATGACGTATGCATAAACAAAGCAACACCTTAAGAACATCTAATAGGTACTATCCAGTATTTATTGGATAAAAGAAATACTTTTTAACTATATTGTAGGGCTGATGACACACAGTGAGGCTAAAATTACCCTGTGCAACGGCCCCGCTATCTTAGTTTTAGCACACTAAAACCTTAGACCGGAAACTTTGCGTCCTAACCTTTCGATTAGTTTGCCAAAACAGCGTGAGTATAATGTGACATAGCTCAAAGATCAAACTAAAGAATGTAACCGCCAATAAAAACCAATACTAAGGTATATAAAAATAAAAAAGCCAATACATTACGTATTGGCTTTTAAAGTCCGTAGTAACAAATTGAAACTAACGATCTAACTGCGGCCCTTGTTTACTTTTAAATAAGAGCATAATTTCATTAAATAAAGCTTTAAACACCTTACCTACATCACTCATTATGATGTACAAACACGGCACTAATATTAACGTGATTAAGGTTGCAAACATTACTGCAAATCCAAGCGCTACAGCCATAGGTATTACAAATTTAGCCTGTAAGCTGGTTTCAAACATAATCGGCAATACGCCCGCAAAGGTCGTGATTGATGTCAGCAATATTGGTCTAAAGCGGGCACAACCGGCCTCTATCACCGCATCTTTGATAGCGATACCTTCACGGCGAGCTTGGTTAACAAAGTCGGTCATAACCAGCGAATCATTAATAACTACACCCGCTGCGGCAATGATACCAAAGCCCGACATTAAGGTTAGATCTAAGCCAAACCAATAATGCCCCCATACAGCCCCCGTCAAACTAAACGGGATCACCGACATTACAATCAAAGGTTGCGCATAGCTTTTCAAAGGTACAGCCAACAAGATATATACTAAAATCATGCCACCAAAAAAGAACATTTTTTGCTGATTAGCTTGTGATTGCTGCTCTTCAATAGCACCGCCAAGCTCTGATTTAACGCTTGGGAACTCTTCTTTTAGTTGAGGTAATAGCTTGTCTTTTACTTGTGTAATTACTTCATTTGGCTCGATCACTTCTTCATCGATATTGCCATAAACATACACAGTACGATAACCACCTTCACGGCGAATATAGCTAATGCCCGGTTTTTCAGTCAGCTCGACCACATCACCAAGTAACACTTCTTTACCTTGCGGTGTGGTGATAACTGCATGCTTGAGCGATGAAAACGCTTCGCGGGTTAGTTTTGGATAACGTACCATCACCCGCACTTCTTCACCACGGCGAATAACACGTTGTGCTTCACCACCGTAAAAACTTGCGCCAACTTGGTTTGCTATTGAGGCTAAGTCTAAACCGAGGTCATAAGCCACAGGTTTTAAACTCATTTGCACTTCTTTGCTGGCAGGGTCAATAGTCGAGCTAATATCAAACAAACCGTCTTGTTGTTGCAATAATTGAATAAAACGACGCCCAGCATCATTTAAAGTGTCGATATCTGAGCCATATAACAAGTAACCAAACTCACCATCACCACCACCTTGAGCATTCACATCGTCATAAATAATAAGCGACTTAACACCAGCAATGGTTGGCATCGCTTCACGCCAACGACGAGAAAGTTCAAACGCGTTATAAGGACGTAAATCCTCTTCAACTAATGGTGCGAGTATTTGCGCTTCAGTACGACCTTGGTTAAACACGAGTACATCTCTAATTAGTTTTTGACCATATTCCCGCTCAGTCTCTTTATCAACGGCAATCACCATAGCTTCGATTTCACGAATTGCTTCAATGGTTTGTATATCAGAGACATTATCATTCATCTCTAAGTTGATCTGCGGATAGTCATGCGGGATCTTCGGCATAAAACCAGTACGCACATTGTTTGATGCAATCAAGGCAAAAGTGACGATCAGTAATGAAATAAACGAGAACAGTACCGCCCAACGCCACTCTACACAACGCACTATAAAACGTCGATATGGTCCATTTACAAAACCAAAAAAGCGTTTATTAAAACGTGCTCGCCAGCTATCTGGCTTAATTGGCGGGAAGTTAGTATGGGCAATATGTGCAGGTAGAATAAGCTTTGATTCTATTAAGCTGAATATTAAACACAACATAACCACGACTGCGATCCCAAAAAAGAATGCACTTTCAGGGCCTGTCGATAACGTAAATGGCGCAAATACCGCAACTGTGGTTAACACCCCAAAGGTTGCTGGGGTTGCGACTTTTTTAGCGCCATTAACGACATTAACAACTCCACCGCCTTTTTTCTCTATTTCGGTGTAGGCGCTTTCTCCGATGACAATGGCGTCATCCACCACAATCCCTAGCACCATAATAAAGGCAAATAATGACAAGATATTAATGGTTACACCAAACAGCGGCATCATCATCATGGCGCCTAAAAAGCATACCGGCAAGCCAATCATTACCCATAGCGCAAGCTTAAAGCGTAAGAACAAAGAAAGCATAATAGCGACTAAAATTGCACCTTGGATCAGGTTATTTACCATCATATCTAAGCGAGCATTTAAGTAATAGGTCATATCCATTAATGGCTCTAAGCGGACACCCGGCGGTAAGTCTTTATTTTTTTGATCAATAAACGCTTTAACTGAATCCGCAACAGGAATAATACTTTGCTCTTCCGTCGCTTTTACTGATAAATAAACGGCATTTTCACCATTGAACTTAAAGTAACGTTCGCCTTCGGTGAATTGGTCCTTAATAATTGCAATATCTTGCAGTAAAACTTTAGCGCCGTTATCACCAATTTTTACTGGTATTTGGCGAAACTCCTCACCTGAATACAGTTGGTTTTCAACTCGTACAGAAATAACCCCAGCATCGGTTTTTAATTGTCCTGCTGAAAAGTTGGCTGAATAACGACGCACAGCATCAGCGACTTCGCTTAAGGTTAAGTTGTAACGACGTAATGTGTCTGGTTCAATCTCAATGGCAATTTCATCCAGTGGTACATCATTGACCACCAGTGATACATTTGATAGCTGTAATAGCTCATCTTCAATGCGGTTAGCTATCGGTTTGAGCTCATTCAGTGGTAGGTCGGCAACTAATGTCATGCCTATTACATCTTGGCGAAACTCTATTTGACTTATGGTGACCGGCTCCATGCCTGCGGGGAAAGTAGCGATACCATCAACCCGCAACTTAATTTTATCCAGTACATCGGTGAGCTCTGCATCAGTATTGATTTCTAACTGGGCGCTGCCGCCGTTACGAAATGCGCGGTATACACCTTTTTTAATTTCGGTAATATCTTTTAAAGATTCTTCAATCTTAACGAGGATACTTTCTTCCATCTCTTGCGGTGACGCGCCAGGGTAATTCGCATTAATTGTAATGTAATTAATTTCAATGTTCGGGAACATTTGTCGTTGGATAGTTAAAAAACTAATGATCCCCATTACTATAATGAAAACCATCATTAAATTAGCCGCTACAGAGTTATTAGCAAAGTAGGCAATAATACCAGTCTGCTTTTCAACCGTTGAGTCTGGTGTATTTGGTAGTTCAGTGTTACTCATAACGCAGTCTACCCTTTATAGTTTTTCAGTGGTTGCACTATCGAGTGCATCAACTTTTTTAACATCCTGCACACCAGCGATTTTCACTGCCATGCCTTTTTGCGGATACTCAGGTAAGGTAATAACTAATTGATCATCAGCCTCTAAGCCATCACTAATATAAAAGAACTCGCCCTCTTCGCGGATCACTTTCACTTTACGTGGCTCAAGTTGCTGCTCATCATTAACAATCCATACCATTTGGTTATTCACCAGTTCTTGCGGTAAGCGATAGATATTATTAAGCATAGTGCCAGCAAAATTGACTTGTACATAGCTGCCATATTTAATTGCCTGCTGTTTATTAACCAACCCATACGGGTCATCTATACGAACAACTAAGCTACTCATACGAGTTGCACTATCAACAATACCTAAATCACGATCAACCACAGCTTGACGCGTAAACCCATGTAAACCGGTTTTTATTACCGTTGCAGTAATTCCTTTAACTCGCTCAGGTAAAAACACACTGTCAAAGCCAGCGATCGGAATAATCACTTCGGCTGTTTCAATATTATTTAACTCACCGATTTGTGTGCCCATATTTATATACTGGCCTACACCAATATCGCGACTTACAACCAGTGCATCATAAGGAGCTGTTACTTCGCAATTATCTAAATCACGTTGCGCACGCTTTAATCGTGCTTGCGCTGACTTAACCGATGCTTGCGCGCTAAGCACTTGTGGCTCACGTAAAAACAATGCAGTACGCTCTTTACCAGGAAAGCGCTTTACTTCATCCGCCGCAACTTGTGCTTGTGCTTGCTCTTCGATTAACTGTGATTTTGCTTGAGCAAGTTCAGCTTGGGCTTGTAATAGCGCCGCTTCATAGTTATCTTTCTCAATAGTAAATAAGGTTTCGCCACGAGCAACAATACCACCAGCAACAAAGTGAGGATGCCAACTAACAACCTCACCCGACACCTGCGCTGATAAACGCGTGCTTTCAAGTGGCTTAACTTCGCCATAGCTATTAATAATCACTTGATGATCGTTGGCAGCTACAGGCTCAACTTTTACAACCGGCCGAGTGTCGACTATTTCTTTTTTTTCTGGCTCTTGGGCAATCGCATTAATTCCCACAAAGCCAACAATTCCTAAGCCAAGCGCGACAAATGGAAGTGTCCATTTCAATATCGTTGTTCGCATAATCAGTCCCCTAAATATTTTACTAAAGCCATAATAACAGAGCTGAATGAAACATTAACGTGACATTTGTAAGGAACTGTTACAAAACCGTATCAAAAAGATTCAAAGTCCTTATTTAAATAACCTGAGCTTCGGATAATAAATCTATCTCCTGCGGCTGCTTTTATTTTCAAAACCGAACACCTGCGTGTTCAATATCGAACAGCTATCACTTTAGAATCACCATATAAATACTTAACAAACTGAAAATAAACAGTATTCATTTCTGGCATCAAACTTTCATTAACTACACTATCAACCTCGTAGATTTGTAGATTTGTAGATTTGTAGATTATGAATATTAATATTAATATTGAGAAAACCACAAAACTAAACAAAGTTAAAATAGCCCTCATTGTTGCCGCACTCATACTGCTAGCAAGCATCAGCTATTTTGCGGTGCAACCTGCTGTGCCGCAGCTAAATGCGAGTACGCTCAATGTTGTGACCGTCCAACAAGGTGACATTGATATTATGACGCCTGTGTATGGTCAATATGCATCACGCTATGAGCGCCTAATTAGTGCCCCTGCAGTTAGCTAACACAGCGCATGGCGCACAAATCACCATTAAACTACCGCAAGGTAGCAATTAAATAGTCATTATAAATATATTGTGCCCTGCATATAGCGCACAGCATGGCCAGTTACAGTAACTGTGTGCTCAGCGACTTCACAATACAGATGTCCGCCACGGCTAGAAGCCTGATAAGCACTTAGCCAGGTTTTACCTAACTCTTTAGCCCAATATGGCGCAAGGCCGGTGTGAATTGAACCGGTTACATAGTCTTCATCACCGCCATTAGCAGGCCAAAAATAACGTGAAATAAAGTCGTATTTTGCGCTTGGTGCTGTTGCTACGACATCTAGCGGGAACAATGTTTTAAGCAACGCAGAGTCTGTTTTAAGATCTAGCACATCTTGCTCACCATCATAAATAGCAAAGTAAGCTTGTTGGTTTTTCAACACCTTAACGGGTTGTATAGACAAGCCAGCAAATAGCTCAGAGGGTATTTTTATTGCAACAAAAGGAGTTTGTTTTGGAAAAGTCATGGCAAAGCTGCCATCGCTATTTTTATTAATAACTAACTCACCGACTGCTGCAGCTTGAAAACGAATTTGCGATAAATTGTGCTGTTCGCACAACACAAATGCCGCAGCGAGTGTAGCATGCCCGCAAAAGTCTATTTCCATTAATGGTGAAAACCAACGGATAGCGTAGCTGCCATCAGCTTGACGACAAGTAAACGCGGTTTCGGATACGTTATTTTCTGCGCCAATGTTTAGCATCAGCTCATTATCAAGCCAATTATCTAAATCAATAACCGCTGCATAGTTGCCTTTAAATAATTCGTTAGTAAAAGCGTCTACTTGATGGATAGTCAGTTGCATTCATTTACCTATAATATTTTAATATTTAAGTTCTTTACACGATGACGGCAAAATATCTTTGGGTACGGTGGTTTTATTTTCACCCATTGCTTGCATACCTGCGACTGGCTGATCGTAGCCACATAACCAAGCTATAGGGCTACCCGGACTACCCGTGACCACAGCTGGCCGAAATGTTAATATCGTCCCCTGCAAAGGCACTGACGCTTTATTACCAAGGCTAATATGAATAGCCCCAACATCAACGACAATACCAGTTACTCGATTGCCAATTAAAAACTTACTCGCAGGTATACCGGCTTCCTCATTGTTTGATGGAAATCGTCCTTGCTCTAAATAAAAAGTCGTTACATCTTCTCGTATAACGGCAGCCATTGCTAAGGGGTCTACAAGCTCACTGCGCTGTATATATTTACTGTATTGTGGCAATGCCACAGAAGCTAGAATGCCTATGATAGCAATCACAACCATTAGCTCAATTAGGGTAAATCCTTTATTTTTCAAATGATCTCTCCCAATGCGAAGATAGGCCGATAAGCCTCTTTCAAAAATAATGCAATCGCAATAACTAAAGTAATCGTGAAAATAGTAATGAGTTTATTCAAATACCTTGTAGCATCTTGATTAAACACCGCCAGCTTTTGCTTTATTAAAAGCACAAATTCTTTACTAATATCTAAGCCATGTAACTGACAACTTTGTAAATGCTCAACCTCAGGGAAGCTAATACTTTCACTTGCCCCGTTTACAGGAAATTCAAGTATTACAATTAGCTCGCTGTGTTGCTGGCGAATTTTTTTGGGGATAATAAAATCGATACAACTTGATGATGGTTCTGCTTTTAGTAGATTGCCTATTTGGCTTAGGCGTATAACACTGAGCAAAATTAATGAAAGAAGCATTCCTTGTAGAGATACAAATATATACCAAAATTTTGCCACATCACTAAGCGAGTTATTTAATTGAGCATGATAGTCACTCAATACAGCTGAAAAGGAAGGTATAACAAAAACCTGATAAATCAGACTAATGATAATAAAAGCAGTAAAAATAAATACCAGATAGCTTAATCTGCTCCCGTATTTAAAGCCGTTAGTACTAATTGCATTTGGTAATTGTTCATAACATAACGCAAGTCTTTGCTGCTCGTGTTCACAACGGTTATCAATAAGCTGTGCTGATAATTTTGTAGCTAATTGACTACTGTGCTGCCCAGCTTTATAAACCCGTAAATGCTCGGCACTGCTTAGTTGCTTTTTCTGTGCATGTGTAAGGTTACTTAATGGCGAAAATAATCGACATAAGTAACCTAGTTGATTCCAATTCATACCTTATCCCTTTTATCTCGATAAGGTAATTTGCCATAAAAACAGTAACTTTGGAATCGCTTGTTTTTAAAACAAACAATTCTATATTATTGCAGGGCGCATTTTATAATATTGAATACAACCAAGTTGCGCGGCATTAGTCAGTAAGATCATCACAAACGTTAAAAGATGCGAAGTACTTGGTGCTGCCATCGCTAATTCTGCAAATAAACCACACACACCAGCAATAAACTGTAAGCTAAAATAACGAGCACTTAAGTTGCTTATATCTCCGCTGCGCAGCGTTTTATAGGTTTGCGGCATGACTCGCACCGAACTCATTATTAAGCCAACAAAAGTAAGCCAAGTAAGTACGTTAGCAGTCTCTAGCTGTGGGTTTACTAACAGTAAAAAAGGTAATAGTGAAAAACCTAACATAGCGGCCAACTGAGTTCGCTCTCTAGTTTTGGCGTTATATCGAGCAAAATAATACAAGATTAAGCCACTTAAACACCCGGTCACCACAAACGGTAGTACCATGTAGTAACGTTCAAAAAAGAGATTAAATGCAATAAAATAAATACTTTGCGCCACCCCAAAGGTCATCATTAATAATGACAACCCCGATACACTGCGGTTTTTACGAATTTTATTTAGTAATGGTAAAAAGCTAAACACTAAAATAAATGATGATAAAATAGGCAGGTAATGCGCCAAAGTAGACCTCGTTCGTTAGTAATTGATTAATAAGTTAGCAACTTATAAACAAAACAATAAGTCAGTGTAAACCACTGTTTTTATATGCTTTATGTAAGGCGCGGCATTGTAAAGGTCCTATAAAAACAAGCAACCATTTGTACAAAATAAACTCACTACTCCTGCGGCAAGTTAACCTTACAGTTTCCATGTTTCGACTGACACTTTGCCGTTAGTAAGCAAACATCTCATCGCATAGAATTGAAATAACATTGATAATTGTTATCATGCAACAAATTAATTTTGACGACTCTTTGCCTTATGAGAAAAACACTTTTTAAAATACACAGTTGGATTGCGCTTTGTGCTTTGATTCCACTTATTGTGATCAGTCTAACTGGCAGCGTATTAGTGTTTAAAAGTGAAATTGATGGCTTACTCATGCCAGATAGTCACTTTGTCGTTGATAGTCACGCAGAACGCAAACCCATTGATAAATTAATAGCGGTTGCTGAGCATGAATTTCCTAGCTATGTAGTAGGTAGTTGGGAAATATTTAATGATGATACTGCTGATCGGGTTTATTTAATCGAACGCGGTACCGACACTTGGTATAAATTTCATATCAATCAATATTCTGGCGAAATACTCTCGCAGCCAGTTAGCACTAGTCACTACTTCACAGATTGGTTTTTAGAACTGCATTACACATTTTTGCTAAACGATTTAAAAACTCTACCTGGTCAAACAGGCACCGTCCTTGGGTTCTTTTTTGCAATCTTTCTATTTATCCTCGGCGTTACAGGCTTAATAATTTATCGTAAATTTTGGCAACGTTTATTTTCAGTACGCTTCAAGGCGACGCTGCAAATTGTACTAAGCGATATTCATAAAATGACAGGGGTACTTGGCTCACCCATTATTTTAATTTTGGCGATCACTGGCGGCTACTTTAATTGGGCTGTGTGGTATCACGAAGTAGTCGAACACGCAGAAGAACAGCATTTTATACTCACCAAAAACTTACATAGCGATACCATTAACTTTCAAGCCATTCTGGATGATAGCAAAAAACAAATCCCGACATTTAATGGTACTTTTTTAGTTATGCCACTGGAGCCTGACGAAAACATTACGCTATTTGGTGAAGTTGATAGCAACAATCCACTGGCAAGCGAATACGCCAACACCATTACTTATGATAAAAAAACCGGTGAACATATAGCTAACTGGGATATTCGCGAAGTCGGCATTGGTTGGAAAGTAATTGATAGCTTTAGAAAATTACACTTTGGTTATTTTGCCGGTTTACTCAGTAAAATCTTATGGTGCGTGATTGGCCTAAGCCCAGTATGGCTTGCAGGCACTGGTTTTTACTTGTGGCTTAGCCGCCGTAACCGTAAAAAACAATCACAAAGAAATCGCGAGCAAAGGCGAACAGCGACAGCATTAAATACTTAACTTAGACAAAGCGATAGAAGAGGCTCCTTGGAGCCTCCATTAATTTACAACGAATAATAAAACCCGAGCCAGCCTCTAAGCTCATCATCAAAGCTGTCGCCTTCTACTCTGACTAGGCCAAAATCAAGTTTCACATCATTGAGGCCTGCAGGGCCTAAGCCAAAACTAAAGGGGCCTTGCCATTTCACACCATAGCTTTGCCCGTATACCTGTTGGTCAATCTGATGCTGTTGATAGTACAACCATGGCATGCCTTCTGCCCAGCTAATACCTCCACCATAACCTTGATAGCGTTTGCCAATAGCGCTGTAAAAGGGCAGTTCAGGTGCAAAAACAAGGTCACTGCGAATATTTTTTGATAACAACGAAGAGCTAAAACCACCTAATCGCAACTCACTATCATCTCTATATTGCTGGCTATAATTAGCATACATCGGGATTGCCAGCGCTTTACCAAATAGCTGCGCAGAAACATCATAGCCCTGCCAACTCTGCGTGTCGCTATCGCCACTATACCAACGCGCATCAATCGCTTGGCCGATGGCATAATCTTGTCTGTCATAGCTCCAAGATTGCTTCAAGCCGACTCTAAGCCACTGTGAACTCTGCTCTTGCTTGATATTTGCATCATCTATCTCTGAGTAGTTATAAGCCAGTTCTGGCTGTACTTTAAACTCTCCAAAGCTCAGTGGCAGGCTGGCAGCAATATAGCCGCCTTGCACTGACTGATCAGCCAACAGGCTATGCTGATATTGCTTGCTAGCATTCAAATCATAAGAAAATAACTGGCTGTCAAACTTGATTGCAAGCGCACTGTAGCGTGCTTGGGCATAAATGCCTTGCAGTGCAGTGTCATGTAAATCAACACTGTAGCCCAGCTGCCAATCTAATTGCTTGAGTAAATCGCTGCCTTTAATACTCGCTGAAAATAATGCCGCGGAGGCTGAATGATATTGTTCACCTAACGCAAAAGTGGCTTTTTGCTGCCAAATATCGTAGTGCGTTTGCTCACCAATGGGTTGTTGATATATTTGAGCTTTTGGCAAGGTGTGCTCATTCACAAGCAACAAAGGCGCAATACTGTTAGTTGCAAAATCGGTGATTTCTTCTTCGTTATTATTTACCTGTAGCTGCATAATGTCAGGGCCATCACTACTGATTGAAAAATACAGTAAATCCCCGTCAGATAATGCGAGTGGATTAGCAACCGCTTGTTGGCCTTGAGTCAGCTTGAACAAACGTTGTGTAGTTAAATCATAACGGTAGATATCCGTTGCCTGAGCTAATCCTGCAACAAAATAAAGCTGCTTGCCATCCGCACTCCAACTTGGTTGTGATAAGTATTGATATCCCTTAGGCATTGGTACAGCAATTGATTTTTGTCCATCAATATCTTGTATATACAATTGCCAATTATGATTAAACTCAGTTTTAAGAAAGGCGAGTTGCTGTTGATCGGGGCTAACTACAGGATAATCGTAAACCGTTGCTAGACTTTTTTCGAATAATGGTTGAGCTTGACCGGTTTGTAAATCAACTCGCACTAACTCTGAGTAACCTCCTTTAACCTGTTCTCCATAAAGTGTTTGCCCATTATCTGCAATACTAAAGCGCCGCAGGCCAGCTAAATCAGTTAGTTTGGTAACTTCACCGGTTTGCGTATCCCAGCTAAATATATCTGATATACGCTGATTATCAATATTATCTACGTTGCTGTAGGCTGAAAAATACAACACGTCGTCATTTAGCCATTGTGGGTTTTGAATACCCGCACGGTTGATTTGATTCAAGACTTGCTTTTGCTTACGTTGAAACACCTTGGGTGGTTTATCAGCAACATCTTTAGGATCATCAGCGAGTAGCTCTTGTTGCTCTTGGTTAAACTCTTCTGCAGCTTTGAGGTTATCCTCAGTACTGTAGAGTTTTAACTGAGTCTTGCCGTCTTGATCACGCTCCACCACTGCAAGTTGCTCGCTATTTGGTGATAAAGCAGGACCACTAGCATAGTGATCTAACGCCAACCAAAGCTCACTAGTAAGTGACTGTTCACTTCTTTCTTTACTCATTGCTTGATAGGTATACTCAGCAATAAAACGTCGATACAACTTACTCGCAGAGTCACCAAAGACCCCTTCGAATGCGTCATCAAATTCGCGTTGCTTAACCCCTTGCATACGCGTCCAAACAGCATCAAGGGTTTGCTCTGAATAGTTTTTCTCTAGCCAAGCTAAAAATCGGGCGCCCATTAAATACGCCATAGAGCCAGCCATAAAGCCACCATCTGTACTATTCAACTGATCATAGCGGGGCAATGCACCTTGCTGAGCAAATTCGATTAAAATCGCCTCGCTGTAGTTATCAAATAACCGACCACGCCCCGTCATTTTCGATTCAAGTAATGTTGCGTAACCCTCTGCCACCCAGCGAGGCATCTCGCTGTGTGTTATATCGTATAAATCCCAAATATTCCTGAGCTCTTGACGCCATTTACTGCGGGTAGGTTGTGCTAAATGCACTAGATGAATATATTCGTGCAGTACCAGTAATTGCTGCCAACCACTATTATTTGAGATCACTGTATCTGACTGCGGTGGTGTAGTAAAAAGCGCCATCAATGGCTTATTTGAAACCGGTAATGCAAAACCATTAGCGGCATTGAGTGGATCAAACACCACCACATCAACCGCTTCATCTAAAGCACGGTTTTGTTGCTCAAGCACTTTGCTGCGGACGATTTCTAATTCATTGGCCGCAGAGCGTGCCCAATCTGCATTTTCTTGACTGTAATGAACATTAAAGTGTTCGGTATGAATAGTTTGCCATTGCACGGCGGCCTGTGTATGTGTGGCTAATAATAACGAAGTAGCGAGTAACGTTTTTTTCATCATGTTCCCTGATCTCTTATTTTAAACCCATTATTGTCATAACTTAGTCTAAAAAGAGAGCATAAAAATGTAAGAAAACGTGAGTTACCGCTATTACGCTTTATCGCCTAATAAAATACCATCCTAAGAACTTGAAAGCGGTGAATTACATCCAACTTCGTTGATCCGATTCGGCTTGGCAAAGAATAAAGTCGATAATTTTATCGGCTTGCTCTGCTTTGATATAAGGCATAGTCGCTGTGCCCGCAGCGAGTTGTATAGACAAGCTCTTCAAACCACTTTTTCGCATAAAATAAGTGCTTACTGCGCGCGTGCTTTGCGCTTTATATAGTTCAAACACTCGATAATGCACACTTATCATGCCACTGCGAAACACTGCGTAATATCGCCCTTGATATTGATAAAAATAATAACCGTATCGTCGATATGATAAGTACACCAAGGAACTTAGTAATACAGCACAAAGCAGGCCATATACCGGGCTGTAACCTTGTCCTGCATAGCCCATAAATGCAATTAAAGCGCTCGGTAACAAAGCATAAAAGCATAGATTTTTGATCAGTAACGCTTTTTCGACACCTTTAAAGTTGAGTGCTTTAAAATCATCACTGGTTAAATTAAGCCAAGGATGTACCCACTGACAAACTTGTTTTACTTGCTCAAGTGAAAGCACTGGCATCACTAAGCTTTGTTTGCTCTTTGCGCCCGCGCTAAAGCCGCCGCTGGTTGCTTGCAAGCACTGCACGGTATAACGTTTAAGTAGTCGTGCAATTAGGTTTTGCTTAATCAGCAGAGATTGTACTTTATCAAGACTCACCGACAACTGATGACGCTCTAATAATCCAGCAATGCGTTTAAATTTTCCGGCCTGAAAGTAAAGCTGAAAATTATAAAAGCGGATTAATGACATTAATACCGATAATAAAACGGCAACCAACACAACAAGCACAAGTATTGAAAACACAGCGAGTGCTGCAGCATCAACCAACACGCCCACTTCTTGCTGATAGAATGATTCTAGGCGATTGATCACCGCTTTTTCTAAAAACTCCAGCACAACATTCATAAAAGGTGCAAGCGCTGCTAATGCCAAAATAGCCATATTCGACATCAAGCCAAATTTTGCAACTTCTTTATTGCTCAGCAGCAAACATTGTTGTGGTTCGTTGGTATGTGTATCTTCAGGTTGCTGCTTAGCTGCAGTTTGTTGTTGGGTTTCTTTATAAGCCAATACTCGCTCGCGCATTTGCTCTGCATATAGCGATGTAACCCCGGGTAATACAGCCTCTTGGCTAGTGCTGCCAGCGGCATCAAAAATACAGTTAACCAAACCCAGAGGCTTAAAATAAAACGGTTCGGCAATATTAACATTCTGCACTCGCAAAAAGTTCAAGGTTAAACGCTCTTTTTTAAACACCCCTTTATTAAGTAATATTTCATGCTCATCAGTAATGCAAAAGCGAAAATTAATATAGTAAAAAAATGAATAAATTAACAAGCTAATAATCGCTACCGCTAATGCAACTTGCCCCCAAAACCACTTATTTTCAACTTGCGTAACAAACACAACCATAATAGGTAGTAAGTTAAATACACCGTCTTTGACAAATCGGAAAGCAAAATGCACGATAAAATAAACCAGTGACCAAGACGAAACACGCTGCCATTTCAAATTATCCATTTAACGACTCATCAGTAGCTAATACACTATCACCGGCTTGATTGCTGGTATTGTTAGATACTTGTTTTGCTTCAGTGTACTTTTGAATATACTGACGGATATTTTTACAATCATCATGACTTAAGCCACTAATGTTGAGATCGGCGCTCATTCCGCCAGCACTATACAAACGCAAGCTAGCCAAGCCCAGTTTTCGCTCCAAAGGGCCACGATGTATTTCTGTGTGCTGCACTCGTGAGAAAGGTAAAATCGTCACCTGCTGCCAAATAACGCCTTTGCGATAAGCTATATCATGCTCACGCATAGCAATTCCTTTAAGTCGCATACTGACAACGTTATAAGCTAGCGATAAAGCTAAAATAATTGGTAAACCAATCAGTAAGCTCGTTTGTGCCAGTGCTGCAAACTCCTGATTAAAAAAGCAAACAGCGCCTAATATTGCAGTTAATGGTAGATAAAACAGCAGCCAGTTAAGCTGAGCGTGCAGCAACGCTTTATCTGCCAGTGGCTTATATACTATTTGTTGATGTTGGGGTAAGACGTCCAGTTGGTGGTTTTCGAACACTTTTTTTCCTTAACAAGCCAACGATTTGATACGTTGGCTTTGATTTATAGCAAAGTTGCGGCCCTATATTACACCCAGCGAATGGTCGTCGCTAAGGTATGACTTTCGCCTGGCGCTACAATCGCACTATCATCCATTACATTTGCCGCTTCAAGGCACAACATTGTATGGTATTCATCATCAGCAAAATTAGATAAACGCTTAGACTTATCAATCCACGGGTTCCACAGCACACAAGAGCTGGAGTTTTCACGGCCGACTTCAATAA
The DNA here is from genome assembly GCF_014164535.1 of Pseudoalteromonas sp. SG41-2. Lineage (NCBI taxonomy): Bacteria > Pseudomonadati > Pseudomonadota > Gammaproteobacteria > Alteromonadales > Pseudoalteromonadaceae > Pseudoalteromonas > Pseudoalteromonas sp. SG41-2. The sequence goes on from NZ_JACJFK010000008.1 coordinate 157,505, forward strand.
TTCCATCCGGGGTAATAATACGCTGGATAACTGCGGCTTGGGTATAAACCATATCTGTTTCACGAGCAAAACCAACCAGTCCATCTTGATCAAACGGGCCTTCGCTAAACTCAATATATTTGGAACCTTGCAGCCCATCCACTTGAGTTTCTTCAATAGCAGGGGTTGGAAAATAAGTGTGCAGCGCTTGCGTGAAAGTAATAGTTTGGTTACTTAAATTAGTGGTTGTTAAACGCACTTCAAGCTGATTAGTTAGTATAAATTCAACCTTTAGCTTTGATTTGTGTGGCCAGTAGGTTTCATCAACTTGTGCCATTGGCAAGGTTAAGCTAACTCGAATTTCATCGTCTTGCTCTGCAACTTCATCTGCTCGCCATAAGCTCGTACGTGCTACACCGTGAATTGGCCACTCAGGATTTGGATTGACACCAAACCATGGCCAACAAATAGGAATGCCACCACGTATACTTTTACCTTCTTGGTAATCTTCTTCGCTTGATACCCAAATTAATGGCTTTTTGCCACTTGGCGTGAATTCAGTGAGTTGTGCACCTTGTAGAAAAATTTTAGCGCTACAAAGCTCGCTTGCAACATTGATATATTCTAAACCAGTGTCAGTTTGTTCGATGCTTACAGATGGAGATAACTTCATTATACGTCCCATAAAAATGAAAAACCTATCTCACCTTACCCAATCCCCAACCAATTAGTAAATATTATTTAGTGAGTTTTTATGTCAAATTTACAATTTTTCACTCTGTCATGACTTATAGGTAAGCTCAGCACCAAAAACGTTTAATTAAATAATATGCAAATGAACTAAATTTAATTTCAACTCAAAACAAATAAAAAACAGCCACAGATCTGTGTAAAGCCAATAATACAGTATAAATCGACCTTATCTATTTGAACTCTATTTATTAGATGTGTAATATTTATTGATTGCGCGAGCGCCTTGACCGCAAACCATCTGCGAATGAGATAAAAATGAAAAAATATGACGAATTATTGGTTTCTTTACGTAAAGTGATCCGCGCGATCGACCTCCATTCTAAGCAGTTAAATAAAATCTCCGGCCTTACCGGTCCGCAGCTATTAATTATGACTGAAGTAGCACAAACTGATGGTATTACAGCCAGTCGCATTGCCCAAAATGTAAACCTGAGTCCTGCAACTGTAACTAATATCTTGGATCGCTTAGAAAACCGCGATTTAGTGACGCGTGTTCGCAGCCAATTAGACAAACGTCGAGTGAGTCTTTACCTCACTGCAAATGGTCAAACGATTCTGCAAGCAGCACCACAACCGTTACAAGAACACTTTATTGAAAAGTTCTCAGCCTTAGACGAGTGGGAACAAAGCCAGCTACTATCATCAATGCAGCGTATTGCTACTATGATGGATGCTCAAAGTATAGATGCAGCTCCTTTATTAGAAGTTGGTGTGCTGACCCGCGCCGCTGAAGGCAAACCCACCGAATAAATAGTTTATAAAATCATATTAAACAAATGATTACCCTAGAACGCATGGTTAGTTAACTTGGGTTAAAGGTACAATTAGTCTATTCTATACAGACCTATATCAAGAATAGCGATTTATCATGCTTAAACTATCAAAGTTAGCTTTCGCGACTATGCTAGGCGCAACAAGCAGCGCCTCATATGCTTCAGACATTGATGCTATGCAAGCTCAACTTTCTCAACTCCAACAACAGATGCAGCAACTGCAACAGCAGCTTGCGGCTGAAAAAGCAAAACAAGCTAAAGTTAATCAACAGCTTGAAGAACAGACCAAGACTATCGCAAAGCAAACTCAAGATAATACCGAAACAGCCCTATCCGGAGTTAAATTTGGTGGTGCAATTCGTACTAACTACAGTCACACCTCATATGATGACGGCAATAAAAACCGTGGTGGCGATTTTGATTTTGATATTTTCCGTTTAAATGTTTCTGGCGATATTGGTGGAGTGCTGATCGGCGGAGAGATCCGCTTTTTTGATTACATGACCGCAATAAAATCAGCATGGGCAGGCTATCAATTTACTGACGACTGGCAAGTGCAAGTAGGTATCACAAAAGTGCCGTTTGGTAATGATCCTTATAACTCCCATAACTATTTCTTTAGTGCAAACTACTACGTTGGTTTAGAAGACGATCATGATTTAGGCGTGATGTTTAAACGTAAAGTAGCTGATAACTGGCAGCTCGATTTAGGTTTTTTCAAAAATGACGAACTCGGTGGTGTCGATGGTTATGTTGAAGATCGCAGCCATCGCTATTCGTACGATATTGTTGGTAGTCGCACCGTCGACGAGGGTATTTATGCCGAACCGAGCAAAGGGCTTGGTGAGTATAATACCTTTGCCGGCCGCTACGCCTATTACTTTGAACACGGCAAAGGCATGACCACAGAAGTCGGAATATCAGGCTTGGCCGGTGGCTTACATGACGGCCAAGACCGCGCAGGAAGTTACAACGCATGGGCACTGCATGTAAACAGCGTTATCAATAACTGGAATATTCAGCTACAGCATGGCGAATATGACTACAATATCGATGACACTAATCGTATCGCGGTTGGCGCATATGGGTTTTATGACTCTATTGCGACCGATGCAACCACCAGTAGCTTTAATGTCGCTTACAGCGTACCGGTTGAATGGGGTCCAGTAAGCAACCTGCAATTTTATAATGATTACAGCGCGATCTATAACAAGTCTGATGACACTGCCGATACTTGGATGAATGTTACCGGGGTATCCGTCGTGGCTGGCGGCTTGTTCACTTACTTTGATTTAGTTCATGCCCGCAATCAAGCATTTGTAGGTGGCTCTGTTGCCGGTGATAGTAATGAAACCGAGCGTCGATTTAATATTAATATTGGCTATTACTTTTAATCTTTAAAGTCAGCCTGTAATTAGGGGGGTTAGTCTTAAGAGGTTACCCCCTCATAAACTCATCCTTCATAACGCTGTAAGCAATGACTGCAAGCAATTACATTCCCATCAACTCATAATAGGATATAAAAAGAACAGCGGCATCAGGTTGAATCGCAAGCTGAGGCGCTGAACGTGGCAGAGTATAACGTCATCGAGTACAATTAACTGACAATGCTGAGTAAACTAGCAGCATATTGTTTAACGTTGCTTGCCAAGCATTTAGCCGTTTTCAACTTTATCAGGCACAAGTCTATTCATGAATTTAAAAGTAATTTTAGCCACTTATAAAAGTATTGGCTATCAACTATTAGGACTAGCCTTGGTTGGGCTGGGAATTATAGGTATTGTTTTACCTGTGATGCCCACCACTATTTTTTTCATTTTGGCATTAGCGTGCTTTACTCGCTCGTCCCCAAAACTCGCTGCTTGGTTACTCAATCATCCTCGTTATGGCGTAACCTTACGCCATTGGCAAAAGTACAAAGTAGTACCCGTAAAGGCGAAGTGGTTTGCGGGTATTGGTATGTCACTTGGCTTTATTGTATTGCTGCTTTGTGCACCGCCGTGGTGGGTTTTACTGCTGGTAGCCGGCATCGAAATAGCGGTTATGATTTATTTACTCTCTCGCCCTTCAAAATACCTACCAATGTAAATTTCGTAAATAATGTTGTGATAACTAATGCAAATCATTACCATGTAGATAATATTGCTTAACTACTAAATTATTTATGCCGTTAATAAATAAACGAACTTTATATAGTACCAGTCGTGCGTTGCATATTTATCTATCAACAGCACTGCTGTTTTTGCTTATTTTATTTTCTGTCAGTGGGATTGTACTTAATCATGTTGATTGGCTAGAAGGCGATAAAAGTGATGGGCAACTAACCACATCACTCCCAAGTGCATTACTTGAGCAGGGCCAAGAAAACCTAGCAACCTTACCCATTTTATACCCTGAAATAGAAGCTTACTTAGCCAACCAATATGGCTTAACTAAAGTAAAAAGTATCGACTGGGAAAAAGAAGATGCACTCGTGATGCTCGACTACCCACTGCCTGCAGGTTTTGCCTTCGCAGAACTTAATTTCATCAGTGGCGAACTGAATCTCGAATATCAAACTGGCGGCTTTTTAAGCTTAATTGGCGATTTACATAAAGGCCGTCATAGCGGCGAAGCATGGAGCTGGGTGATTGATATATCAGCCGTGTTAATGATTTTTTTTGCTATCACCGGGATGATTATTTTATTTCAAAATAGAAAAAAACGCTTAGTAGGAATATGGCTAACAGTGCTTGGGGTCGCAACACCAGCAGTCATTTATTTATGCTGGGTTCCGCAACTAAAAGGAGTGTCTTAATGCTAAAACTTAATACCTTAATAAGCGCTGTTGTTTTATTTACAGCAGCTTTGTTTCAACCTCATGCGAATGCCGCTGAACTTGAAATAGAACTAACCCTACCTGCTCTAGACGTACAACCTTACCATCGACCTTATGTCGCGGTTTGGCTAGAAACCCCAGAGCGTAAGCATGTAACCACGGTTGCCTTATGGGTTGAAAAAGCAGAATGGTTTAAAGACTTACGCCAGTGGTGGCGTAAAGCCGGAAAAAGTGACGCTAACTTTGATGGTGTAACAGGTGCAACAAAGCGCCCAGGTACTTACACCATTAACTGGAATGGCACAGATCTAGATGGCAAAGCCGTAGCTGCAGGCAAGTATTTACTTAATTTAGAAGTCGTTCGCGAAGAAGGTGGCCGTGATTACACCCGTGTAGAACTTGATCTAAATAAAGACGGCAAGATCACCATCGATGGCACCAATGAATTTTCACAAAGCTTCGTCACCATTAAAAGTCAGTAAATGTAGCTGCTAAAACAATTTAAATAAGGAAAGACTATGAAAATCAATTTACTTAAAAGCGCATTTATCGGCGCACTTACTTTCACTGCCCTAGCATCTAGCTATGCCAATGCACATGCTCGCTGGTTAGTGCCTTCGCACACATCTCTTTCAGGCGACAAAGCACATTATGTGATGATCGATGCCAGTATTTCGAATGAAATTTTCGCACCAGATAAAGCATATCGTCCAGCACAAAAAGGCGCGGAATATGATGATAATCTGATTATGGCAATCGGCCCTGATGGCAAACCAGTTAGCGATAAAATTCGTGCATATTATCTGCAACGTAAAAATTCAGCGGCGGTAAAACTAGCTGGGGAAGGTACTTATCATATAACGATGAGCCAAGAACCACGACTAATGACTTTTTATAAAGATGCCAAAGGCGAACGTGGCCGTGTATTTGGCCCTAAAGACAGTAAAGATATCCCAGCTGATGCAACCGATATTAAAACCACAAAATCGATTGCAACGGTAGATACATTTGTAAGCCGCAACGGCACCTCAAAACCTGCGCTACTTGGTCAAGGCTTAGAGATCAGCGGCCCGACTCATCCTAATGATTTATTTGTTGGTGAAGAGGCACGTTTTCAGTTATTAAAAGACGGTAAACCTGCTGCCAACATAGAACTTGCCATCTTAAAAGGTGATACACGTTATCGTAACGAACGTGGCGAAGTTAAAGTAACCACAGATAAAAACGGCTTTTTCACTAACACATGGCAACACCCTGGACTATACCTGATTGAAGCAAGTGTGAGCGAAGGTTCAACTGAAAAAGGTATCGATAGCGTACGTTATTCATTATTTACTACATTAGATGTAGCACCTGAATAAAACCCCTCATTAAAAATAAAGGCCAAGTAACTTAGCTTGGCCTACAACTCTAAATAAACACATAAACAACTTAGCGCCAAAATTTTTCTAAAATTTGAATTTAATTCTTTTATTTTCCCTCTTTTGGGTTCATATTATAAACAATTAAATTAACATAACTATAAAATATTTAACGGAAATAAATATTATGAAAAATGGACTTTATACCAACCTAATTCAAACCAGAAATAATCCTCATTTAAATTTAATAGCAAGCACTACAGGCTTAGCTTTACAGTACCACTAAACACAACAAAACCAACAACAAAACCAACAACAAGGAAAGTAATATGAAATGGAGTTTTTTAATCCAGCTAGCTTTGATCCTAACTCTCACAGCCTGTGGCTCAGGAGGTGGTGACTCAGAAAAAAAACCAACCAATAAAGTCACTAACAATAAACCCGTTGCCATGATCAGTGCACCAACCGGTGAAATGCGGGTAAATACCGCGCTAACATTTAGCGGTACAAAAAGTAGCGATCCCGACGGCGATTCATTAGTTTATAAATGGCGCTTAACCACTGCAGACGGACAAAATGAGCTCGCTCTTGCTGTTGATAATGAAAGTAAAGTTGAAGTATCACTTGCTGAAGCAAAGAGTTATAAACTAATTCTAGTTGTGAGCGATGGCAAACTTTCGAGCGCCCCAGTTGAAAAATTAATTGAAATTAAAGCCGAGCCAACGCAATTAATTGCTCATGCAGGACTTACTCAAACAGTTAAACAAGGTGATGTGGTTGCATTAAATGGTGCGCTAAGTAGCACATCTAACGGTGTAATAAATAAATACTTATGGCAGTTTACGGCAAAGCCTCTTACCAGCAATGCAATCATAGAAAATAATAATAGCGTTACCAGCAAATTCATTGCAGATAAAACAGGTGCTTACGCAATAAAGCTAACCATTACTAATTCACTGGGGGAAACAGCAAGCAACGAGGTAATGATAAAAAGTGAGTCTTTATACGAAAATTCAGCTCCTCAAGCGGTTATTAAAGTACAAAATAAAACCGTCGCTCCTCGCAGCATAGTCACATTAGATGGCAAGCAAAGCAGTGACCCTGATCAAGGTGATACACTAAGTTATCTGTGGACTATTACCGCACAACCTGCCGATAGCAACCCGACACTCACTGATAACTTAAGCAATACCGCAGGCTTCTCTTCTTTAGACCTCGGTGAGTACACGCTCTCACTAACAGTTAAAGATCAATATGGTGAAACTGATACCGCCACAGTTACTTTAACTGTAGAGATAGCAAATCAAGCTCCTATTGCACAACTTGTAGCTGAGAGAAACATTAACTTAGCTGAAACTATTACTCTGCAATGCGAACAATGCAACGATCCTGAAGGGCAACCCTTAAGCTACCTTTGGCAGATAAAAAGCAGACCTGAGAATAGTAAAGCGCAGCTAATCCAAGGTACGACAGCAACCCCTTCTATCAGTGCTGATATTGAAGGTGATTATGTGATCACATTAATCGTATCAGACGGACAGCTTAATTCTGAGCAAGTAATAAGCGTTCTTCACGCTCAAGCCAATGCAAAACCAACAGCGATTATTGCTGATGTAGCACCTATTTTAGTCGATGAAGAAATTCAACTTGATGGCTCACAAAGCACAGATCCTGAAGGCAAAGAGCTTACCTACCAGTGGGAAATTTTATCGCCATTAGGACGTGCTACGCTTTCTAACTCAGACGTTGCTAAACCTTACTTTAAAGCATCAAGTGCAGGAAGTTTTGTTATTTCACTTCGTACCAACGATGGTAATAAAGACTCCGATACGCAAACAATTACTATTATAGTGAATGAAAATGCGCCGCCAATAATTGTTTTTGAAGGAATGCGCACCCGCCTAGCAGTGGTAGGCAATCCCATTACCTTTGATGTTAGCCAAAGCTATGATCCTGAAGGCACCGCACTTATCTATACTTGGGAGCTTTACAAACCTGATGGTTCAACTGTAACTTTAACAAATACAGATCAAAGTACTACGCAATTTACACCTGATATTGCTGGTTATTATAGATTAAGCATCATTATTGAAGATGCTGATGGTAACTCCAACTTTACGTATTTCCTTGCCGTTGCAACAGACAAGGCAATACTCCAAGGTACTGTAAAAGGGCGAATTACTGATATTAATAATTTAGGAGTAGCTAATGCCAAATTGACACTGAACGATGTACCACTAACTACCGACGCAGAAGGCATCTTCGACACTATTTTAGTATTGTATGAAGGTGAAAGAGCAACAATTGTCACTGCAGATGACAGATTAGCTGCCGGCGAATATAGCTCAGTGGCTGTTACGCGGAATAACTTTATCTTAAATTTAAGCCAATTAAGTTTACCGATTGTGCAAGATGTTGAGATATCAACAATCGTATGCCCAGAATACACAGGCCCTGAAACTGTAAACTTACGCTTTAAAATGGTTGGTACTTATTTAGCCTCAAAAAGTTTCCAGTATCAGTTTGATGAAACGAAATCTGTAATATTGCAGAAAAATAATAGTGGGACCTACGTATTTGGTAAATTAAATATTACCCTACCCACCAGCGCCTTTTATGAAGTCACTATCGCTGAGGATACAGTCCGCAATACATCAAACACTAATACAGTAATTTATTACACTGAAGAAAAACCAAACCAAGCGTTCATAAATATTTGTAATAAATAGAAAAAACTAAGCCACTTCACGCGTGTTGAAGTGGCTTAGCGTACCTTCCAGATCCAATCTAAAGAATATTAAGAACAACCCTAAATTTGGTATTTTTGACCACTTATTCGCTATACTTATCTGATAATAAAAATAAAAACCAATAAAAACAAATCATTAAATTTTGGCTTTGTTTTTGCTATAAATTAGCAAATCGTAAAATATAATTAACAATGAGAAAATAAATAATGATCAACAAACCTCTTTCTTTGCTAGCCAAAGCCCTTCCTATTGCCACTAGCCTATTGTTTCTCAGTGGCTGTATTGTGCATGTTTCAACCTCGTCAGCCAATATACAACAACAGCAGCAACGCTCAATATCAGCGTCACAATTACAGCAACTAAGTATTAATGCTGAGGCGGGTTCACTTAAAGTGATCGGCTCAACCACAGCAACTAACATCAGCGTAGATGCCACTATTTATACAGCAAAAAGTGATGACCCTTACATACTTACTCTGGAACAAAAAGGCGATAAAGCCGTACTTATAGCAAAAAATTATAGTTCATCAGGAATAGTGGTATATCAAGGTAATTCACCCAGTATTGATTTAGTTATTACTGTGCCAAGCTCATTTAACCTTGAGATTGACGATGACTCTGGCGATATAGATATTGCTGGTGTACTAGGTAATATCATTATAGATGACGACTCAGGGAGCATTCGTATTGATCAAGGTCATCACGTCACAATTGACGATGATTCAGGGGATATCGATCTGCAAAATATTACTGGTAATGTAGAGATCAGTGATGACTCTGGCAGTATTACTGCACGTAACGTTGCTGGCAATATGACTATTGAAGATGATTCGGGTGATATAACCCTTACTAATATCACTGGCAGCGTAGATATTGACGATAACTCTGGCAGCATCAATGCCAAAACTCTAGGCAGTTACATCACCATTGAAGATGAATCGGGTGATATTTATGTTGAACATGTAAATGGCCTAGTCACCATTGAGGATGGCTCAGGCAGTATTCGTGTTAACGACAGTAAAGGTCTCACCATCATTGACGCTGGCTCTGGTGATTTGAGCATCGATAATATCAACGGCCCAGTAAAACTTAACTAACTCTTGATGTAAAACGGCCAAGTAATTGGCCGTTTTTTACTGTCTAATTTTGTGTTGTCGGTCGTGTGATCACAACAACTGCTATGTTTTGCTAATCGCAAATACCCTCAGCGTCTTATCGCAATGCTTGATGAGCGTAAATGTGTCGTCGCTAGTTTCCCTACCTGCGGTATTTTGCATTAAAAACATCAACAAGTAATAGTAAGCACTGTTTACTACGCATAAAGCTCCTTTTAGTGCCATACAACACACCATTAAAATTCTTTAAAAAAGAATGTTAATGCCTATTTTTACTAATTTTCGTTCTTTTAACCTGAGTATATTATTAATCAAGCATCAATAGTGACACTCGAAATTAAGTGATCATCTATTGTTAGGGCTATAACTTATGTATTCAATTAATCGAATCAACGTGACTCTGCTTGGTCACCTTTAAGGAGCAAAACATGGCTAAAATACTCAACCCAACTGAACATGATATTGGTGGCTTAAACGTAAAGCGCGTACTGCCTAATTTTGATAAAAAAATGGTGGGACCATTTATCTTTTTTGATCACATGGGACCAAACGATTTTCCTGTTGGCCAAGGGATCAATGTTCGCCCTCACCCGCACATAGGCTTATCAACACTCACTTATTTATTTCGCGGCAGCATTTTACATCGCGACTCGCTAGGTAATAATTTAGAAATCCACCCAGGCGATGTGAACTGGATGACGGCAGGTAAAGGCATTGTTCACTCAGAACGAGAAAGCTTTGAAGTGCGCGCTAACCCGCATCATATTGACGGCTTACAATGCTGGATTGCGCTACCAGAAAATATGACTGAGATTGAGCCTTCATTCACCCATATAAAAAAACAGCAACTACCACACATAATTCATGAAGGTATCATGATGCGCTTAATTGTTGGTGAAGCTTACGGATTAAGCTCCCCAGTTAAAACCTACTCCCCCATGTTTTATATTGATGTGGTTGGCAGCGCCAATAGTCAAATTAAGTCGCCTAACCCACAGCAAGAAACCGCGTTATATGTTATTTATGGAAGCGTTACCGTGGGTCAACAGGATTATCAAGCAGGTGATTTTATCCTACTTGATAACCTCGATACTGATATTCACTTTGCCAGTGATGCACGCTTTATTTTGCTCGGTGGCGATAAATTTGAAAAAGTCCCATACTTGCATTGGAACTTTGTTGCTTATAGCAAAGAACGCTTAGAGCAGGCAAAACAAGACTGGCAAACTCAACGTTTCCCAAAAATCCCTGGTGACGATAAAGAATTTATTCCGCTATAGTAAACAGTATTTTAAGGCATAATAAGTTAGCCAGTATTAGCAAAGGACAACTATGTTAGAGATCGCATTAATTTATTTAGCCGCAGCCATTGTTGCGGTGCCTATCGCAAAACGCCTTGGGTTAGGCTCCGTACTCGGCTATTTGCTGGCAGGTATTTTAATTGGCCCGTATTTGCTGGGGTTAGTGGGCGATCAAACGTCTGTTATGCACTTTGCTGAATTTGGTGTAGTAATGATGCTGTTTTTAGTCGGCCTTGAACTACAACCAGCAAGGCTTTGGAAGTTACGCCACTCTATTTTAGGGCTTGGGGGTTTGCAAGTAACCCTAACAGCCGCGGTAATTTTTGCAATTTGTTATTGGTTTATGGCCATGCATTGGCAAACAGCACTAGCAATTGGTTTAATGCTCGCGCTTTCTTCAACAGCAATTGTGCTACAAAGCCTGGAAGAAAAAGGTTGGCTGAAAAATGAAGCCGGCCAAAATGCGTTTTCGGTACTGCTATTTCAAGATATTGCCGTTATTCCTATTTTAGCATTACTACCATTATTGGCGTTTGAGCCAATGTTAAATGCCACCAGCACGCATAATTCGCTAACTGCTGATTGGCCAGTTTGGGGGCAAGTAACCGCCTCAGTAACAGTGATCGCGGCAATTATTTTAGCTGGTAAGTATATTTCTGCGCCGCTATTTAGGTACATTGCTGAAACCAGAATGCGGGAAATATTCACTGTATTTGCGTTATTTTTAGTGGTAGCGATTGCGCTGATTATGCAAAATGTTGGCTTATCTCCAGCGTTAGGGACTTTTTTAGCTGGTGTGGTACTGGCAGAAAGTGAATTTCGTCATGAGTTAGAGGCCGATATAGAACCCTTTAAAGGACTGTTATTAGGATTGTTTTTTGTCGCTGTCGGTGCCTCTATCGACTTTGCATTGTTATTTAATCAATTTACTTTAGTGGTTACATTGGTTGCCGCTTTAATTGTTGTAAAGGCCGCTGTTTTGTATGCCTTAGCACGAACTTTTAAAATTCATCATACCCAGCAACTGTTATTCACTTTAGCCTTAGCACAAGGTGGTGAGTTTGCTTTTGTGCTCCTGACGATGACTAATACATTGCAAATTTTAACCCCAGAACAAAGCAACTTAACCACCTTAGTCGTGGCCATCTCAATGTTAATAGCCCCTTTACTATTAATGCTTTACGACACATTACAAAAACGTAGCAACACAACAACAAAACCTGAGTTTGATAAACCAGAGCAGATAAGCCCAGCCAAACACGTAATCATTGCTGGGTACGGCCGTTTTGGACAAATTATGGGGCGCTTACTGAGCACCCAAGGGTATGATATTAGTGTCCTTGATCACAGTCCTAGCCAAATTGATCTGCTGCGCCGCTTTGGTAATACGGTGCATTATGGTGATGCAGCACGTAAAGAACTACTCGAAGCCGCTGGAGCTGATACCGCACAATTACTGGTTATTGCTATTGATAATGCCGACAAAACTCTCGAAATAGTTAAACTTGTCCGCAAACACTTTCCGCACTTAAAGATTGTGGCGCGCGCTAAAGATCGTCGCCATGCTTACCAATTACTTAATTTGCACGTTGATGCGTTTAACCGAGAAACCGTTGACTCTGCCATCAACCTTGCCGTTGAAACCCTAGAACTATTAGGAAATTCAAAAGAAGACTCGCAGCGCGCAGGACACTTATTTAGAGAGCACGATCGTGCCTCAGTACTGCAACTAGCAAAACTGTGGGGCGATGATCACAGTTATGGTGTAGCTGTACGCCAACGTACTGAAGATCTAAAACAAGTACTCAATCAAGATAAACGTGCCAGAGAATCACTCAATACCTGTGACCAAGGTGACTGCGAGGACAACCATAAAGATGCTTAAAATAACTTTAGAGCAATGGCGTATGTTTAGGGCTGTGGTTGAACATGGCGGTTTTAATCAAGCATCACTAAAAATTTATAAAAGCCAATCAAGTATTCACAATGCTGTTGGTAAAATTGAGACCGCTTTAGGTGTTAAGTTATTTACTATTGAAGGACGTAAAACCGTGATCACCGAAGCTGGTGAGATGATGATGCGCCGCGCTAATTACCTACTCGATGAAGCCGCCAAAATAGAAGCAATTGGGCAGACCCTCAGTGAGGGGATTGAAAGCAAATTACGTATTGCTGTTGATGAAGTTTTTCCGCAAGCACTGCTTTATAAAGTACTCAACAATACCTCGGCAATGTATCCATTATTACGTATTGAATTATACGAATCAGTACTGACTGGCGCGAATGAATTACTAGAGAACACCAGTGCCGATATTGCAATATCGGGATTCACTGGCAAAGCCGGGTTTAGTGAAGAGTTGTGCAATATCGAGTTTACTGCTGTTGCGCACCCAGATCATGCGTTACATAGCATCACCCGACCTATCACCCTTGAAGATTTAAAATCGCACCGACAAATTGTGGTACGCGATTCAGCCTTACACAATAAACAAGACGGTGGCTGGTTAGGTGCCGACCAGCGCTGGACAGTAAGCCATATGCGGACTTCCATTGATATGATCAGCAACGGCTTAGGCTTTGCTTGGCTACCTAGCACAGCGATTACCAATCAGTTAGCACAAAATCGGCTCAAGCCCCTTAATCTTAGCCACAATAGTAAGCGCAGTGCCATGCTACATTTACTATTTAAAGACGGTGATCGCCTTGGCCCGGCAGCGCGCACATTCATTGGCGAGTTACGATATCAAGTAATGCAGGCTGATCTTGATTGCTAATCAAGGGCTTTCATTCTATTAATTAGAACAAATAGTCCTTTTAAAAGCGATTTTAATCTTCCTTATAAAACTTATACTGCTGCTATTCAAATTAGCGTTTAATCAGGAGTTAAGTTATGCACTACATACGCAAAGCCAGCGAGCGCGGCCAAGTTGATCTTGGTTGGTTACAAAGTCAGCATAGTTTTTCATTTGGCCATTACCATGATCTAAAACACATGGGGGTGTCAGTACTTAGAGTGATCAACGAAGATAAAGTACTTGCAGGCCAAGGCTTTGGCACTCACGGACACCGAGATATGGAAATAATTTCCTATGTCATTTCAGGCGCATTAAAACACCAAGACAGCACTGGTAATGAATACATTGTTCCTGCTGGTGACGTGCAACGGATGAGTGCCGGTAGTGGCATTATGCACAGCGAATATAATGCTTCAAATTCTGCAACAGCGCACTTTTTACAAATTTGGATACAACCCAAATTGCGTGGTATAGCCCCTAGCTATGAGCAAAAAAGTATTCCGCAAACAACTCAGCTTACACCACTTGTTACACCAAATGGCGAACACGGCAGCGTGAGCATCAACCAAGATGCTAGTATCTATCGTTTAAAACTTGATGCGGGTCAATCGCATACATTGCAAACAGCGGATAGAAAAGGTTATTTGCATATTATCTGCGGGCATATAGACGCAAACAAGCAAAATTTTAGTAACGGCGATGCCTTTGCACTAAATCGCAATGAACGGGTAACATTAACAGCCACCAGCAGCTTAGAAGCGCTGTGGTTTGATCTACCAGCATAAAGTAAATAATCAGTAAGTAGAAAAACTAATGACAGTAACAACCCTCTCTATCATCGCATTTGTCGTATTGCTCACCGGCGTGTCAAAATCAGGCTTTGCAGGAGCGCTTGGAGTGTTTAGTGTCCCTTTACTAATGCTAGTGATGCCCCCTGTTGCCGCAATCGGTTTGATGCTACCGGTACTTATTGTTGCCGATGTCTTTAGTTTAAAAAGTTACTGGCAACAATGGGATATACAGCAACTTAAACGCTTACTACCGGGTTTATTGGTAGGCGTAGTTATTGCACATGCGTTAATTGGCTGGTTAGACGCGGCGTTTATAAAAACAGCGATTGCTATTTTATGTATAGTGTTTGCTATTCGCAGTTTAGCCTTTAGCAAGTTTACTTTGAGTGCCTTAAATAGCCGTTTAGGTGCCTTCTCTATGGGCGGTTTAGCCGGTATTGCAAGTACCTTAGTACATGCTGGCGGCCCACCTTTAATAATGTATTTCAGTACCATTAAGTTACCACCGAAACGATTTGTCGCAACTGTGGCGATTATTTTTGCGATGATGAATGCCGTCAAGCTTATTGGCTTTATTAGTCTGGGTTTAATCGAAATAAAGTGGGCATTAATTGCACTTGCCAGCTTGCCGATTGCTTTTTGTGGTAATCGTTTAGGGATCTGGTTGCAGGGCAAACTCAATACTTCGCAGTTTCTGAAAATAATGAATGTACTACTCTTGTTGCTGGGTATTTGGTTGTTAGTGATGTGATCTGGCTAGTTAAACATTTCGTAGTTAGGTAAACTGATTCAACAAACGCTATTTAAGGCTCTATTTTGTTAAATAACCAACCACTTCGTAAACCCTTCTCTGTACTGGTTGTTATTTATAAAAAAAATAAAGACTGTTTACTGATCCAACGTACCGATGATGCTAACTTTTGGCAATCAGTCACCGGCGGGATTGATGAAGGCGAAACGCCTATTGTGACAGCTTACCGTGAGCTATTAGAAGAAACAGGGATAGATGCCCGCGCACTGGGTTTAACAATACGTGATCACCAAAAAACCAATCAATATACCATTAGAGAGTCATGGCGACACCGCTATCAAGCCAATGCGTTAATTAATACTGAGTATGTTTTTAGTATTTGCGTACCCGATGATATCGCCATTACTTTAGATCCGAATGAGCACACTGATTTTATTTGGCTAACGCAACAACAAGCGGCTGACAAAGCCTGGTCGCCAAGTAATCGCGATGAAATCTTGGCGTTATAGTTTATTTAATTGTTATCAATTAGGTTAACTGCTTACTTGTAGCACTTATTGAAACAACAAGCCCATATTGATTGCTTGTGGCAACCACATCATTGCGTCTGAGGTTAACTCATCGCTAGAAACCTCTAGCTGTAATGCTGTTTGCTTAATCGCCATATTAAAGCTACTTCCTTGTATACAAAAACCGAGTAGCAAATACTGCCAATGAGCTAAAGACCAGACTCTAAATCTATAATGTATACGTGTTAAAGCAAGGTAACATGGTTGCTGAATAGGTAAAATCAACTCATCAGGCATTACTTCTAATTTTGCTATGCAGGCTTCAATTTGTGAAATGAGCTCTAAAATAGGGTAATCTAATGTTATTACTCGCAAACAAGGCGCCGCTTGAATATCAGTATTATTTACTAAACACGTGAGCATTTGCTGTTCGATAGAAAGCTCGGTTGCCGTTACATTTTTTTCAAGACCTTGGGCTACTAACACCTCAGACTTGGTGCGTTCAAATAAGGCTATTTGAGCAGGTAAATCGACCATAGTTTGTTGAGCAACATCGATTATACCTTGTGGTTTAGTTTGTGCTAAAAATTCGGCGAATTGCTCACCTAAATAATATAGACTCCAACTTTTAGAAGGCACCGTCACAATAAATGCTTTAGCAAATGTGGAAAATAACGTATCTCCCATATACTGCGCCAACAATGAAAACTCACAACGTAAACAATCCACAAGCCTTAGCACATAACCTGCAGCGTAAATATCTACTCGCTGCTGGGCTGAAATTTTATCTGTACTTTTAATTAGCGTATCAAGCATAACGCCATCATGCGCATATGCCTGTAAGAGTTTATCATCCAAATCACCACGAACAATTAATACTGTTTGCAACCAATGCTGCACTTGCCTCAATGAATGTTCACTCATAATTTCTCTTTAGCTAAAACCAGCGGTGTAGAAATACAACCTTGTTGGTGGTTATTTTGTACTGGAGCATGAGGAATTTGACCCGCTAATACAGTTTTAGCTTTGTTTAACTCAGCGACTAATTCAGGAAACGCAGGAATATTTGCATCCCATTCCAGTAAAGTCGAGACAGGCCCACATAAAGATTGCGCGAGTTGATACAATTCCCATACAGGTTCAGGAACTGGTTTATCATGGGTATCTATCAAACAATGCCCGCTGAGTGTTGGCCCCGCCAAATGCATTTGCACAATACTTTTAAGCGGTAAGTTTTTTATATATGTCCTTGGGCAAAAACCGTGATTATACGCCGACACATAAACATTATTAACGTCTAGCAGCATAGCACACTGTGTTTGTTCGACCAGCTGCGTAAAAAACTCCGGCTCCGTGAGCGACGAGTTTTGAAACTCTAAATAAGTAGAGGGGTTCTCCAGCACTAATGGCCGCTGTAAAAAGTCTTGTACCTGATTAACCCGGTTAATAACATGCTTTAAGCTTTCCTCAGTAAGCGGCATAGGTAGTAAATCGTGGCTATTTACTCCTGCAAAGCCTGTCCAACATAGATGATCTGATATCCACGCTGGTTTTACAAAATCCGCCAATGCTTTTAACTTTTCTAAATAGTCAAAATCAAGCGCAGAGCTACTGCCTATATTCATAGACACACCATGCATAACAATAGGGAAATCAGCCATCAATTGTTCTAATACATGACGGCCATAGCCATAATTATCGATGTAATTTTCACTAATGATCTCAAACCAATCAACCCCTGTTACTGGTTTTTGCATTAAGTACGGATAATGCTCACTGCGCAACCCCAAACCAAAGCCTAGCGGGTTTATTTGCTCAATAGCAGAAGCAGCAAAAGGCTGCTTCTGTATGTATGATGTCATGTATTCAATCCAATTAAGTTGAAGGCGGAAGCGCTAAGCGAATATCATCTGCAGGTGGCGGCGTAGTTTGCACTCCTTTTGCATTACAATAGGCCTGCCACGCGATACTGTAAACCGCATCACCTTCTTTAAATGGCATTTGCTCTAGAACTTTACCTGTTTCTGGGTCGGTATATGGTTTAGCCGTAGATGCATAGTCTGGTCCATCACCAAATTCAAATAATTGCATCTGGGGTTTTGCTGATGGCTCTTTTGGGAATAGCTGCGAGGCAGAAATCGGCACAGCACAACCACCTAAATTATTACATTTGTTATTTGCAGGAGCGCTAAATGGACCATCAGCAGGGGCGCTACCACCACAGCTTCCTCCCGGTGTTGTGCTATGCACAAACCCACACCCACCTTGCGCTTTGCAATTGTTCGAACCTTTACAGCTGTGGAACACTGTTGCGGGAGGTAAATTATTTGAATTTTCTTTTGTATAATCCATACCTTGGCACGCATGGTATAAAACATCCTTAGACATATCCGCAATACCCGCAACCAGATCTGGAGCCTGCCCTGTTGTAGCCCAACAAATAGATACTCGATCGCCCGACCCCCCCATTGCAGGACCTGGAAACTCAGTCGTTTTACCACCCCAATAGCGATCCAATGCTGTGGTAAGTCCTTTTAAAGTGCCAACCGCTGATTCACTAAAAATTTGATGTGTTTGTGCACGACGTTCAGGGCTAGAAAACAAATTATTCAATGCTTTTTCTACATCAACTACAGCAGGTAAATCTGGGTGCTTCTGCTTAGCCTTATCGCCACCTTGCGGGTTAAGCATTGCTACTGTAAATTTACCGCACAAGTTATGCCACGTTTGCCAGGTCATATACACTTGGGCCGCGTTGTTATCACTGTAAGATTGACCCTCTTGGTATTCATATTGAATAATCAAATCAAGTACATCAGCAAAGGTAATAAAATGATCTTTTTTAGTATTTGTAATACGTGCGCATGCAATACCAGATACAGGAAGTGGCTTTTGCCCAGCGCTATCCGCTGGGTAATCTTCTTTTAGGTTATCAGCATTAGGTTGAAACTTAGCAGCGACCTGATGATCATCTGCCTCAATCGGTGTGCTTTTCAATGCTACCGTTTGTTGCTGCAAATACGTTATTACCCAACTCTCTGCCGCCCAGCGGCTGCAGATTTCAGAAACAACACCTTTACCTTCACCTTGATCCGTTATTGCATTGATATTATTAACAATCTCAATTTTTAACTTATCTAGATCATTACTTTCATTGATTGAACCATTAATCCCCGGGTATTGCGGTTTATATTCGGCTGAGTCACGAGTATTAAAGTAATCACGTTGCACGGAATCAGGTTTAGCTGGATTCACCAAAATATCAATTAAGCTACTACCATCCTCATACACAATTTCAAGATAGTCCCAATAACAGCAATACATATGCCCGATAGAACCAAACATAGGTAAATCAACTTCTGTATCTGTTGCTTTAAACCAATCAAAAGGAGCTGTTTCAAAGTATTTAGGGCGAACGCCATCTAAATCTTTATTGATTATTAATTTTTTTGCACTTTCCTCGGTTTCTTCAATCAATAAAAACAGTAAAGCCTGCTCTTTTGTCAATGCCGCTGCATTGACTCGCATATCTTGTAGTGTTTGACCCTGAAAGTGAGTTGTAAAGTATTCTTTCACTTTAGGGCTAAGTTTTGATAAATCACGGCTGCAGTCTTTAAAATCTAAGATATGCGGGATTTGCGTTGTATCGTCATAACAATGCCAACCAAACTTTTCTGTTTGCAGTGCATTACTGGTAAATGAAGGAGTTAGATTTAGTTTACTGGCGATATTAGAAGCCAACTGTAAATGCAGCATTTCTTCTATAAACACACTATAAACAGCATTAAACGCCTGTTCATTTACGCTCAGTGGCTTGCTGGGTTTTGGCGTTGGAGTAATATCTAATTTTGCTATTCGTTCATTAGGAATAAAGCCTGCTGTTGCCCCTAACCCAGGCCATAAACGCTCGGGATACAAGCCTTCATCCCCACCTATTGCATGCATGCCTTGTATTGAATACAGACCTGTCATATATAACGGGATGGTAAATAACTCAACGTTAATCGCAGCTTGTGCGATGGCTTTTATACACGCAATATCAGCGTCTTTGTAACTTACGGGACGCTCTTTAATTTTTTTGTATTGTTTGATGCTGACTTTAAGATCAAGATCGAGGTTAATCCTTACCGCCTTTTGTGCACTCTGCATTTTCAATTGCTCCATGATGACAGTTATATGCGACCAAGAAACTTGTCGCGTAAGTCAAATGAGTGTAGAAGGTTTCATCAGCGATGCAGTATTACAATACATTACAAAAGTAGATATTTGGCACAGAAGTAAAACTAATACTTTAAAACCAAAGAAAAAGTGACTAAAAAAACATTGATAATAAAACCACTATTTTAAAAGCATTTAGATAAGTGAGTCCTTATTGCGATTGCAGATATTTCGCACTATATGAAAGCTAATAATTTTTTAGTCCCAAAAGCTCACAACCTACAACTTTTATTTATTGCCACTCCCATGCTATCAAAAGCATTATCAAATTTACTCCAATAGACACTCTAACTTTGTTTGGCTAGCATAACGACAAGCGGCCGAAAAGCTTGCTCACTCAGTAGTCGCGGTGAAATACTCACGCTAAATGACACAGTAAAGCTCTACTATTTGTCAAATTTATTGATACGTTTATTTATTCTGTAAATTTTTAGACTTATCAGCCATAGTAAAGATCTTATTTTATCTAAAAAAGTACTCCGTATGGATAGTGAGTTTTTTTCCAAACAATTTGAATCTGTTTGGTTATTGATCCAATCAATGCTTAGCCAACAAGCAACGTATCTACAATTATTGGTGATCATCACCAGCTATGCTGCCGCCTATTGGATTTATTCTAAAACAGTTAAAAAGCGCGTTGATAAGCACACTAAAGTGGCGTCCGATCACCCAATAAACATTATGCTGTTTCGACTTAGCAATATCGTTTACCCGCTAGTAGCAATCATTTTACTGCGAATATTTACCTCTATCGGCATCACTGTAGACTTGCAAGTGTGGTTAATGAATACCGCGCTCAACATTGCTATATTGCTGTTTGCTTACTCAATTATTAAAGAGTTTGTTAGCAGCCCTTTTATGTCAGCACTGTTTAAGTTAGTTGGCCTGCCCGTTTTGCTGTTGCACCTACTGGGCTTTTTGCCAGCATTTATTAAAACCCTTGAAGCGGTTTCGATTAATTTAGGCAATATTCAAGTCAGTTTATATGGCCTAACTCGGGTATTGTTTTTTGGGGCTATTTTATTTTGGTTAGGTCGCGCTTCCAGTAATGTTGGTAAGGTTATAATTCGCAACCAGCAAACTCTGGATATCAGCACCCGCGAAGTCTTTACCAAACTCTTTGAAGTTGGCCTGTTTTGTGTCATCGCGTTATTACTGCTTAACATTATGGGTGTTAACCTCACCGCCCTTGCTGTGTTTGGTGGTGCGTTAGGTGTTGGCCTTGGTTTAGGGTTGCAATCAATCGCCTCCAACTTTATTTCTGGCATCATTATTTTGCTCGATAAGTCACTCACCATTGGTGACTTTGTTGAGTTAGAAAACGGCAAAAGTGGCTTTGTTCGAGAGTTCAAAATGCGCCATGCAATTTTAGAAACTTACGACGGCAAAGACATACTGGTTCCTAACGAAACCTTTATTTCATCACTGCTGACCAACTGGACCCATAAAGACCCAAAACAGCGCTACCGTGTTGATTTTAGTGTGGCATACGCCACCGATGTTAGAGCCATGGTAGAAATAATTAAACAAGCTGTTGCCGAGCATCCACAAGTAATTAGCGGGCCTGATGTACCATTTGAAGAGCGTCCTGACTGTGAAATAGATAGCTTTGGCGATAATGGCATTAATATGTTTGTGGAATTTTGGATGCAGGGAATTGATGATGGTAAAAACCGGGTTGGTGGTGATTTACTATTAATTATTCTAGAAACCCTCAAAGCTCATAATATTGCGATACCATTCCCGCAACGCGAAGTTAGAGTGCTTAATGAAGACATGCTAAAAAAAATGTAAAAAATAAAGGCATAAAAAGCGGTGTTATAAACTTATAACACCGCTTTTAACCACTAAGTAAGTGTTATATCTCTAAAGATACTTTAACCAAGGTTTATTTGCTTTGCGCTTATAGTGACTAAATGCCTTAGTTGGCCAATATAAAGTAACGGCTAACACAACCGTAATTAACCAAATCCATGTAATATCATTTACGGCAAAATATGCACCATGATTAGCACCAAAAATAGCACTGCAAATTGTGTATAAAATCAATAAAACGTAAAGATGAAAAATATAAAAGAACATCGGCACCGAGCCATACACTCTTAAAGCATTACTAAAGCGATTTAACGGACGCTCAAAAAACCATAAGCCAAAAAACATCAGCGCTAAAGTGATTAATAAAAAGCTCAGTGAAGGTGGATATTTGGTAACGTTAAATATCGACATAGCCGTTTGCACTGCTGTTGAAAACTGCTGCCAAGGTAGTGTTTCGCCATAGATATTTAAGCCACGTAAAATAGCAAATAACGCTATACACGCTAAGCCCAAACCAATCAGCCACTGTTTACGATCTTCACTGTCTCGGTTATGTGCATACAGTGGGCCTGCGCAGTAACCAAGTAATATAACCCCAATCCAAGGTAATACAGGGTAACTGATTTTGACATTAACTAAACCACCTTCGGAGATAAAGCCACGATCGTGCAGAATAGTCCATAAGGTATAACCCCACTCATCAGGACTGAAGGTAATTGGTGTAAGTAAGTTATGACCAAAAACAATCAATAAACCCAATGCTAACAATAGTCGTTGCGGTAAGTTAATTAGTAATGCCAGAGCCAGCATACACAGGCCAATAGCCCATATCACTTGTAGAAAAATAGTCGGGATAAACCAAATCCACAAAAAGCAAATAACCGTAACTTCAAGGGCAATTAAAAACAACCCCCGCTTAACTAAAAAACTACGAGCAGAGCGCACTTTACCTGAGCTTGGGTGGCTATAAAGCCACGCCGAAAGCCCTGTTAAAAAGATAAAGGTTGGCGCGCAAAAGTGCGCTGCAAAACGGCTCCAAAACAGCCCTGGAGAGGTAACGTCAACATCCATTGGGTCTAATACCGGCATTTGCGAGAAAAAACGCTCTCGCACATGATCAAGTAACATTAATAAGATAACCACGCCACGCATGATATCGATACTATGAATACGGTTTTTAACTTGTTCAGAAGTCATATGTTATACCCAATTTAAACTGTGTTGGTGCACCAGGGTAGGCCCATAATGCATTGTAGCTACTGGCTATGTAGCTTTCATCAAATACATTATCAACATTAAGTGAAACATTTGTCCGTTCAGTCGCCTGCCATTGAGCAAATAAACCCACCAGCTGATAACTTGGTAAGTTAAAAGATAAGTTTACTGGGTCGCCTAGTCGCTCTGAAATATATTGATAATGACCACCAAATTTAATGTCTTGCTCAAGTACACGGGTATTGTGATTTAAAGAAAGCGAAAAATTATTTTTTGGTACGTTAACTAACGGGCTACCTTTAGGAATAGGCTCTAACCAATCAACATTAATCATGTCTTTGGCTGTTTCAGCCTTTACGTAAGCATACGAAAGTGTGTACTGAGTGTTTTCACCTAAACTACCAGTCAGATCAACCTCAATACCTTTACTGGTTACTTTACCAATAGGTTTTGAATAACCCTTCTCGTCAGCCACCAACATGTTGCCTTTGCTAGCATCAAATAAAGCGATGGTACCGCTAACGTTGTCAAAGCCGAACTTCACACCCACTTCAAAGGAATCACTTTCTTCAAAACCAAACGATTTACCCTGAGCGTCAGTACCACTTAAAGGTATAAACCCTTCGGAATAGCTGGTATAAAGGTTAATCGCATCATTTAGCTCATATACCATGCCTAGCCGTGGGCTAAGTCGATTCATCGTGCTATCTGAAGCAACACCTGACTTAGTCTCGAAAATATTCTGCTCAATTTCATCAAACCGCAATCCCAGCATTAATTTAAAACGCTCGGTAAGGTCTAACTGATCTTGTACATAAATACCGTATGCCTTTTGCTTTTCATTGTTTTCATACAGTTGCGCAACATCGGGGCCTTGCCCTTCACTGTAGTTTGGCTGATAAATATTTAATGTGTACGTATCTTTACCACCACGATAACGATAAAGCCCAGTGCGAAGCTCATAGTCATACCCATCAACACCAATCAAAACATGGTTAGTGATATCAGCAAGATCAAAATGACCACTTAATTCTGCGCGTACTGACAAATCATCAGAGTAATAATCTCTATAACGGTGTTGACGCGTAAGCATAGGATTATCTAAAGACAAAGTCTGTCTTGAAGGAGATAGTTCAGCATCAGACGAAAAACCTGTTAACGTAGCGGTACGATGGTTAGCGCCCAATAAGAGTGACCAGTCGCGATTAAAGTCATAGTCATAATTAAGTTGGTGTCCGCGAGAGTGCACTTTAGTTGGCGCATCATTAGGGTTACCTAAAAAACGGCTTCTAGGTACGGTGTCAAAATTATCGTTAAGTACAACAATACCTCGGTCATACATTTGCTGCTGGTCAACGTACTCAAACTCATACGTTAATGACGATTTATCATTGATGCTGTAATACACCGAAGGCGTGATCACAAACTTATCATGATGTACGTGATCTCGAAAACTGTCACTATCTTGCCATGCACCATTAATTCGAAATGCAATATCTTCAGTTAGGCCGTTAGTGTAATCACCTTGCACACGTTTATGATCATCACTGCCAAGTTCAGCTTTTAACTGGCCTTGCTGATAGAACTGTGGTTTTTTAGTAATAATATTAATTGTACCGCCTGGTTCAGAGCGACCATAGAGTGCAGAACCTGGGCCTTTTAACACTTCAATATATTCAATGTTAGATACATCACGTGGGCCCGCAAAACCTCGCCCACCACTAAAGCCATTAATTAAATAGCCTGATGGCATATTTTCATTACCCGATAGCCCCCTTATAGAGTAGCTATCCCACAATGCCCCACCATTATTTTTGCGAGAAATACTGGCAGAAAAATCAAGTGCATCCCTGAATTTAGTGATGCCATTATCAACCATCATTTCTTTACTTAATGTGGTAATTGACTGCGGCAGCTCTTTAACAGGAATATCTCCTCTAAAGGCTTGTTTATGTGCAATTGTGATGGTTTCTATATCTGATTCTGTGGCATTAGAGCCAAAAGAGAGTGCTGCAAAGGCAAGAGTTAATGCTGAGTACTTCATGATCCACTTTAATGATTGCTAGTCTTGTTTGGATATAATATAACATAATTGCAAAGCGGTGATACAATATAACGTTCAATTTAATAAAAAATAATACCAACCCTAAATGCTATGGTGTCAGCTACTCTGCAACTTGTTCGTAAATGGCATTGGCCTGAGCAAGAGCAAGCGACTAACCTCACTATGCGCTTTGATTATTACTTTGACAAAGATGTCACTCGTGACGAAATAATTAGCCACTGCATTAAGCAATCAAAGCAACTGTGCAGTTAATTTATTTTGATCAGTATATTGAGCCTAAGGCCTGTATTGCCTACAATGGCACACAATATATTCAATGCAGATCACAATTATGACTGATACAAATAAACCAGAATTACCAGATCAACTTTCGATCAACCCACGTAGCAAATTTTATGTAGAAGAAGTATTCGAGCATGAAATCGGCATTACACTTAACGGCAAAGAGCGTTTTGACGTTGAAGAGTACTGCATCAGTGAAGGTTGGATCAAAGTAGCCGCACCTAAAGCACTAGACCGCCGCGGCCAGCCATTACTTATGAAAGTAAAAGGCACAGTAGAAGCGTTTTATAAGTAACCGCTAAATAATTGAAAAAGCCGACTTTTGTCGGCTTTTTCATCACTGATTTTTACTTAGCGCTAGATAACGCTATAACATTACTTTAATACCTTTTTGCACTCGGCTCTATTTAAACTCATTGATACCTTGGCAATTAAAAGCCGTTACCTTATAAAAAACTCAACAGGTACAACAAGCTCAAGATTATTGCCTGCGATACCATTTGGTATGGCGGGTAATGGCTGTGCGCGTTGTAACATTTTGAGGGCTTCATCATCCAGCGCTGGGTAACCCGATGTTTGCTCTATGCGGCTTGTGACGATCATACCGTCACGACCAACTATAAAGTATACGATTACAGTGCCTTGCTGGCGTCTACTTTTAGCTATTCTTGGGTATTCTTTGTGCTTTTCTAGCCATGTTAATAAGGTCGTTGCATAGTTTTTTTTGTTTGCAAAACTAGCATTAATAGCCCCCTTGTTAAGGGGGGAGCTTTGCGTATTCGTTGCAACTTTTTTATTACTAGAGACAACGCTCTCTGCATTTATTGCTAAGCTTGCACCCTCTGCACCTTGGGCTGGTTTCTCTAGGGGCTTAGATTCTGGTTTAAGCTCTGGTTTAGGCTTCGGTTTAAGCTCTGGTTTAGGCTCTGGTTTAGGCTCTGGTTTAG
>NZ_JACJFK010000090.1:0-1163 GCF_014164535.1 Pseudoalteromonas sp. SG41-2
GCGCGTCCATTTTTCTGGTTGGTGTTTAGTGGCATTCTCAAAAAGGGTGATGAATAAATCGACTATCTCGTCTGTCACGGTAATTGGCTGTTCACTAGAGTCATCGGCTTTTTTAAAGTGAGCTTTGCATTCAAGTACGCTTTCATCTTCGCAATTTAAAATGAGTTGGGCTTCAAGCCACGGCTCATTTATTTGCTGGTACAAGTATTGCCCAAGATGTTGGGGGATGTTTTTTATTTCTGGTTGCATGTGCTGTCCTTAGCGTGTTCAATTAGCTTTAATAGATTCTACGAGGTTCTAAGTTCAACATAATCACAAAAGAATGAGAGGAAGGAATCAGCTATTACTCCGTCAACTTGTTTTTTAAATAAATTATAATTAACCAGTGGGTATTCTTTTTCTTGGGTATTAGAATCTAAGCACCAACAAATTTCATTTTCTTTATAAAAAATTACAATTAAATGGGGGGGTAATTCAAATGTTTCCCTGCAATCTAGTGTGTCACCTAATATCGTTCCTCCACGCTTCAAAGTAGCATTATTATCTTCAATACCAGATACCTCCGCATCGATTGTCCCACCTCCACCACATTCTTTTAAAAAACCAACTAATGAAGGCGGGAGTTTTATCGAAATTAGCTGTTCAAGTAGTGCTATTTCTTTCAAGTCAGCCGAACCTTGCCAAATGGTTTCGTGTTCACTCAAATCAAGTTGTTTGATTAACTCACTATATTTATTCATACAGATTTACCTACTCAAAATCTTTTGCTCTAAGTTTCCAGTACTCTTTTTTAAATTTTTCATACTAATATTGGAGCGAAGGGTTATTCCTAAAGCTATTATCATCTTCAATTTTATCTTTAATACTTGAATCAACATTTGTGCTATTTCTGACGTAAAGTCAAGATCGTTTTTATATATCTTGCGATTATTGAGTAAATTTGAGCTGTATATTTTGTCGGTTGAATTAGAAAGTTTTTTACTTTGAGCCTCCTTCAAATCATTCCATTTCGGTGGCTCTAATTCATTGGCTACCGTCTTCTTCGGTTTGCCCACTACGCCTGTGCTTGCCGGTGGCTCAAATTCATCGAGGGCTTTATTTACGCGATTGCCAATTTCATTTGCGGCGTTTCTTACGCCTTGGTCTATTTGCGGGGTGACTTC
>NZ_JACJFK010000091.1:0-1162 GCF_014164535.1 Pseudoalteromonas sp. SG41-2
GAATGTCTTGATAATCCGCTGGATTTGTCAGCCAAAATAAACCATCGGCAAAGCCGCTAAAACCGAGTATTTGCCAGTATTCAAGTAGCTGGTCAGGCAGTTTCCCTCGATACGCTTCTATATCAGCGGTAGTCGCGGGTACAATTGTTGTTGGTTGGCCAAACTCGCTTAAAAAAAAGGCTAAATCGTCATCATTCGTTTCTATCATGGGTTCTCTACTTTTTATTTAACGGGCAGCGCTCAAGTTGAATGTTCAACTTAGCATCTGGGCCATGTTTTTTAAATGCTTTTTCAACTTGCTCATCCATTAATTGCACGCGTGTTTTATCCCCTTTTTTACTCCCTATGGGTGCTTTAGCCCACTGCGGACCTACAGAGCCATTAACTCGTTTATCGCCCATACGCGATACGCTATCATACCCGCCTGCGCCCATATCAGGGTCATGTAATGCATGTAAATTGTCCATAATTTCTGTTGTCCTTTGCAAGGCTAGTTTTTCGGCTTCAGCATATGATACTTTTTTGCTGTATGAGTCTTTAAGGGAGCTCTTTAAATCTTTTTCGAAGTCTTTTCTAAAATCATCTTGCGCAGTTCCAGTACCTTTGCGCTTCATCTTTTGTATCGCTCGCGGTTTTCTCTGTATTCACCAATGGTTAAATCATTCAAGCCATTTTCTTGATGTTTAAGCTGCCTTGCGTAATTATGCTCTAAAGCGCGTAAGTCGCCTTTATTTCTTTTCCTTAAGCCATCACTTGGTTTAAAACAAGGCACTTTGTAAGCTTTCATTTTTAATCGAAGTGGGTGAGTGTTTTTACTCTGTACCCCCTTTAAATCATTCCCTTTCGGTGGCTCTAATTCATTGGCTACCGTCTTCTTCGGTTTGCCCACTACGCCTGTGCTTGCCGGTGGCTCAAACTCATCGAGGGCTTTGTTTACGCGATTGCCAATTTCATTTGCGGCATTTTTAATGCCTTGGTCAATTTGCGGGGTGACTTCATCAAGTTGTTTGACCATGGCTTGCATGCCGTCAATGGCTGAGTCTGGCAGTAGGAGGTCGTATTTCCAGCTAGTTGAAATATCTTGCAAGGTATCTCTAAAGCTTTTAATAATTGCTTTGACTTCACTGGCGGCTTGTTTGCCTAAGTCTTGCCAGTTTATTTT
>NZ_JACJFK010000092.1:0-1054 GCF_014164535.1 Pseudoalteromonas sp. SG41-2
ATATTACAAAGCAGGTGAAAAGCCAGGGTTCTTTTCTTGGGGCGATGAGCGCAAGTATAGCCACCGCATTGGCCAAGTAATCAGCCAAGCCATTGTTAAGTTATAAAAAGCTAAGTTATAAAAAATTTACAAGAAGTACAGCAAATAAAGGAGTAATAATGAGCGAAAATCAATTAGATCATGAAAAAATAAAAAAAGAAATGTTAGAAGAAAGAAAGCGCGAAGATCAAGATCGCGAAGACTGGATGCGTGCAAACCCAGAAGAAGTCGATAGGCGCTATTATGAGCACGTAGCAAAGTTTGTTGCTGAGGATGAAGAAAAAAGGCCAGAAAGAATTAGGAAGCTAGAAGAATGGAAACAACTTAACCCGAGAAAAAAACCACTTAATGCAAAAGATAAAAACATTCAACGATTAGCACTTGATGAAAGCTATGCTGAAAGAAGAGATCGAAAAAGTAAAGAAGAAAAAGATCCAGAAATAGAAAAAGCAGAGAGAACTAAGCAAAGAAATGACTCGATTTATCGGGCTAACTCCACTAAGTACAGAGAAAGGCTGCCAAGAGATTATTTGCATAAAGACAGTTATGAGGCGCGATTAAAAAAAGCCGAAGCACTCAATGGCTGCGGGTTTAAAACCCGTACGTTTAAAAGTAAGCGTTTTACTGATGAATATACAGCAAAGCTTTCATCCCCAGATAGTGGCTCAACGCTTGAGGGGCACTGGGTTCGCACTGATGGGCAACAACTTGCTATTTCATGGTTTGGAGGATGGTCAAACTTATTTACTATTCTTGGCTTTGGTTGTACGAGCCTGGCTTTATTGACTTTCTTATTTCATATTTTTGCGATTTTTATGAACGGGTTTGAATATTTCTGGGTGATGGCTTCAATCTATGTGACGCTCTTTGGTTTGGGTTTTTTCACTTTAAAACACCGCGCCATATTATCGCACCGAGATAAGTTTTATTTTAATCGCCATACCGGGCTTGTAAAAACCCCTCATACTTTGTTTAGAAAACCGTTTTATTTACCTTACGAAGACATTGTTTGTTT
>NZ_JACJFK010000093.1:0-1037 GCF_014164535.1 Pseudoalteromonas sp. SG41-2
TATGGCTATGTTGTCTTTCGGTGTTGGTGAACTATAGTTAATGTACTGAAACCCAACAACGGCAGGTGCAATATGGCTTCCAAGCAGTTTCAAAATATACTACATCACATTACCAACTTAAATTACGCTCAACTTAAAAAGCTTCGCCACGAAGTTGAATCAAATATTGCCACTAACCAAGTAGGTCAAGCTATTGCCGACCATGAGGAATCAATATCTCATTGCCCCCATTGTGATTCACATAATCTAAATCGTTGGGGAATGACAAAGCAAGGAATTCAGCGCTTTAAGTGCAAATCATGCAACAAAACATTTAATGCACTTGCAGACTCACCACTTTACCGAATGAAAAAGGCTGAGAAGTGGATCGAATATACCAAATTAATGTGGGAAGGCGTATCCCTTAGAAAATCAGCTAAAGCTTTGGATATAACACTTAGAACGTCATTTCGTTGGCGACATATGTTTATTAAAGCCCCTGCCAGCTTTAATCCTTCAGTACTAACGGGTGTTATTGAAGCTGATGAAACATCTTTACCAGAATCTTTTAAAGGTAAGAGGGCTATTAACCGTAAGTCACGTAAACGTGGTGGTGGAAAAATCGAAAAAGTCCCTATTTTCATTGCTCTTGATCGTAGTGGTGCTATATCTCACAAGGTTTTAGAACGAAATACAAAAGAAAATATTCAAGCACAATTGAAGCCTTTATTATCATCAGGCTCAGTGCTTTGTACTGATGGAAACTTATCGTATAAAGGTATTGCTAAAGAACTCGACATTGACCATAAACGTTTGATTGGGTTGGATAACCAAAGAGTGGTAGAAGGTATTTACCATATCCAAACACTTAATAATTATATGATGCGATGGAAGGCATGGTTAAGACGTTTTAATGGCATTGGTACAGACTACATTGAGAATTATTTAAGCTGGTTTAGGTTTATGGAAGATAACACTGAGTATTCAGATCAAACATGGATAAAAGAAGCATTATGATATGAATTTTTTATACCCACACTCAACTACAACACAGCCTT
>NZ_JACJFK010000094.1:0-1013 GCF_014164535.1 Pseudoalteromonas sp. SG41-2
TGTTGTTTGAGTTCATTTTTAACATCAATAAATTGATTGTTCTTTATCACAAACTGTACATTGTTTTGCTCGGTTTCTAGGCATAAATCGCGCCCGGCGTGTAAGTTTATCGTCCCAAGTTGGCTTATCCATTCTATGAATTGGCGGCCTGATTGTTTAGCATTTAACTCAAAGTAATGTTCACTGGCGAGAGTTTGTAAAATGACTTTTGGCTCATTGTCGTCATCATCAAATAGTAGTTCGTTGTGGGCTGCAGGGGAATTATGTCGCGGGGTAAACCCGCTGCTACGAATAATCGAATTTACTCTGTGCAAAAATGAAAGGCAGGGCACTAATCAGCGGCTGTATTAGCGCCTAGCCAAACAACATCCATGTTGTTAAAGAGCCGGTAATTCCTAGTGAATTAGTGCTTTGGCTGCACGGTTTAAATTTAAATTATAACGTCTTTATTGTTATAAACTGCTTAAAAACACACTAAGATCTAACCGAGCACTTTAGTATTTTTAAGTTTTGTAGCCCAGTCCAGATTAAAAAGGCCACAAGCATATTTGCATACAGCGTTATTCGTACTGCTTAATAGCGCCACGTACCATAGAAGCCATATCAATAATTTCCATATCCCCCATGTCGGCAATTAAATTCAAATGGGCAAAAATATCGCACTTTTCAATATTCTTGATTTTTTTCTCGCCACCCATAAATAAAAATGGCGCAAAGCCGTACACTTCATTAGCATTGAGTGGGCCATATTTTTTTAATGCCGCAGGGAAAAGTGGTTTCTTTTGGCTGCTTTTTATATCAGAACTATCTGGATCCTGACATGTCAAGAAACTTTTTATTGTTTGGTTAGCCTTGCCAGCTTCAATATCTTGCTGATTTCCTTTTTTTGTTCGCATCCAATTAAGGTAAGGGCTGATTTCCACAGAATGTCCGGTTTTCTCACCGTAGAGTTTTAAATTGCCCCAGGCATTACGCGCTATAACATAATAAATATCATCTTGCTCAAACGGGGT
>NZ_JACJFK010000095.1:0-937 GCF_014164535.1 Pseudoalteromonas sp. SG41-2
ATCACTATACACAAATCAAAACGGTGCGAGTACACATTGATTATCATGTTGAAATAGAGAAACATTATTACAGTGTGCCGTATCAGTGGGTTAAGAAACAATTACGCGCACACATAACCAATCAGCTAGTACAGCTTTATCATGACGATACCTTAATCGCACAGCATCCGCGCTCACATCGTTTAGGTGGGCATACAACACAGCCTCATCATATGCCTCTGGCGCATCAAAAACAGCATGAGCAGTCACCGATAAATTTACGCTCATGGGCATTAAGTATTGGAGAGTATACCCACCAAGTTGTTGAGTTACAGCTCAGTGGACGGCGTCACCCCGAGCACGCTTATCGCGCCTGTTTAGGGGTGTTAAGTTTAGCTAAAATCTATTCAAAAGAGCGGCTTGAGCAAGCGTGCTATCGCGCAATCATAATGAATACGACCACACTTAAATCAATAAAGCAGATGCTGAAGAAAGGGTTGGATCAACAACCGTTACCCACACAGCAAACAGAGCCAGAAAAGCCAATTACACATAGCAACATACGTGGCACAGATTATTACCATTAAGGAATGCAAACATGATAGACACCATTAACCAGCAACTTCAACTACTCAAGTTATCCGGTATAAAGCAAGCACTCAAGCAACAGCTTGAACAGCCCAATCTATATCAAGAACAAAGCTTTATAGAGCGCGTCAGTTTATTGCTCACTCATGAAATTGATACGCGTGAGCAAAGAAAAATCGACCGGCTCGTGCGACACGCTAAATTCCGCTTACCGGCTCAGTTAAATCAACTGATTTACTCGCCGACACGTAATATAGAAAAAGCACAGATACGTAACTTAAGCCAAAATAGCTGGCTAAACTTACATCAAAATATCTTAATCACTGGGGCAACAGGCTGTGGAAAAACATACCTTGCGTGTGCCTTAGGA
>NZ_JACJFK010000096.1:0-937 GCF_014164535.1 Pseudoalteromonas sp. SG41-2
TCCTAAGGCACACGCAAGGTATGTTTTTCCACAGCCTGTTGCCCCAGTGATTAAGATATTTTGATGTAAGTTTAGCCAGCTATTTTGGCTTAAGTTACGTATCTGTGCTTTTTCTATATTACGTGCCGGTGAGTAAATCAGTTGATTTAACTGAGCTGGTAAGCGGAATTTAGCGTGTCGCACGAGCCGGTCGATTTTTCTTTGCTCACGCGTGTCAATTTCATGTGTTAGCAATAAACTGACGCGCTCTATAAAGCTTTGTTCTTGATATAGGTTTGGCTGTTCAAGCTGCTGCTTGAGTGCTTGCTTTATACCCGATAACTTGAGTAGTTGAAGTTGCTGGTTAATGGTGTTTATCATGATTCATTTCCTTAATGGTAATACTGTGTGCCGCGTATGTTGCCATGCTTAATTGGCTTTTCTGGCTCTGTTTGCTGTGTGGGTAACGGTTGTTGATCCAACCCCTTTTTCAGCATCTGCTTAATTGATTTGAGTGTTGTCGTATTCATTATGATTGCGCGATAACACGCTTGCTCAAGCCGTTCTTTTGAATAAGTTTTAGCTAAACTTAACACCCCTAAACAGGCGCGATAAGCGTGCTCGGGGTGACGCCGTCCACTGAGCTGTAACTCAATAACTTGGTGGGTATACTCCCCAATACTTAATGCCCATGAGCGTAAATTTATCGGTGACTGCTCATGCTGTTTTTGATGCGCCAGAGGCATATGATGAGACTGTGTTGTATGCCCGCCTAAACGATGTGAGCGAGGATGCTGTGCGATTAAGGTATCGTCATGATAAAGCTGTACTAACTGATTGGTTATGTGTGCGCGTAATTGTTTCTTAACCCACTGATACGGCACACTGTAATAATGTTTCTCTATTTCAACATGATAATCAATGTGTACTCGCACCGTTTTGATTTGTGTATAGTGAT
>NZ_JACJFK010000097.1:0-907 GCF_014164535.1 Pseudoalteromonas sp. SG41-2
TCTCAAGTGCTTTTTACTAGCTTGACTAGGCTTATCGCAAGTTAATACGTCCTTCATCGCCTCCAACTGCCAAGGCATCCACCGTGTACGCTTAGTCACTTAACCATACAACCCAAACGGGTCTTGCTTGGTCTTTGTTACTTATGCTGCCTTGCTATCAATTTTTGCTTGGTTACATAACACGTTATGCGCCCAGCGACAAAAATATCAGCGGCGTTGCCTAAGCATCAAATCCACGTCGCAATACTAAACAATAAAGTTTAGTCATACGTTAGTGACAGTTTAACTTCGCCAGAAGTTAATATTGAATACTAAAGTAGATACCAATCAATTAACTCCTAAGAGTTAACTAAATGGCACTGAATGATACTGCTATCATTCTTTTTTACTTTTGAAAACTCTGTATAAATAACAATGTTATTCATACGAATTTTATTATCAGCTTTTCCAAATTTTTAAAGAGCAAGAGATACAAAAACCTCTCAAAATTAAACACACTCTATTCTCAGGCGATTAAGCTGCCCGATAAAAGAATATTTATTTTTAAGAAGTAAGTGGTGGAGCTAAGCAGGATCGAACTGCTGACCTCCTGCGTGCAAGGCAGGCGCTCTCCCAGCTGAGCTATAGCCCCACATATGCTGGTACTTATTGTTTGATTACCGACTTCGTTGAAGAAGTGGTGGGTCTGAGTAGATTTGAACTACCGACCTCACCCTTATCAGGGGTGCGCTCTAACCAACTGAGCTACAGACCCAAACAATAAGTGTTTGTTCTCTTTACAATAACAATCATCTGTGTGGACACTACGAACAAATAAGTTCTAAATCGTATAAGGAGGTGATCCAGCCCCAGGTTCCCCTAGGGCTACCTTGTTACGACTTCACCCCAGTCATGAATCACTCCGTGG
>NZ_JACJFK010000098.1:0-851 GCF_014164535.1 Pseudoalteromonas sp. SG41-2
GCGACGGCGAGATTATTTGGAAGGACTAGCCTATTTCGTACAGGTAGTAGTGCAAATCGATTGGAAAAATATGGATGTGAGTGATGTAATTGAAACTTAATAATTATTTTTGGGGATCCCTTAGGGCTATGGCTATGCCCATTTTAATTGGACCAAAGACAGTGAAAATGTGATTTTTTACGCCAGTGGTAAGCATTATAACTACCACGTACCCACTAAAACACTTACTGAGCGGCCAATTATTTACTCTAATGGCTTGTTTTTATTGCCAGATGGCAAAACCTTTTTAGCCGATAAAAAAAATAAATACTGGTTACATGACTTTAATGGCGACGTGATAGAGAAGGTCGATTTAGGTTTTAACACTCAATTTACTATGAAGTATTTAGAAGTATCCCCTTTCGGCGATTATATTTATTTTGTGTCAGAAGGGCTTGGTTATCCAAAAAATTATTGGATTGATTTATCAGATCCCAGCAAGCGCATTATACTACCAAGAAAAGCAGGGACGTTTTTTTTCTCAGATAAAAAAAATAAAGTGTTAAGTCAAGGGTTTAAAGATTCAGAGGATTTAATGGGGAATGGTCAGTATTATATAGATGACTTTTTTTATGAATTTGATTTAAGTACTCAGCAAACACGAGAAATACCCATTCAAGAAAATGATATATGGGGCATGGGAACTATATATATTTTTGACGTGTTTAATATCAAGGATGAACAATGACAGAGCTATTGAATACAGGGCAATCTAGTTTTCCTAAAGCGTATTTACTCACGGGCTATGTTAATAGAGGCGAGCCAATCAGCAAGCTCACCCCGCTGTTTAACCGTGTGGTGGTGGCTGATAG
>NZ_JACJFK010000099.1:0-821 GCF_014164535.1 Pseudoalteromonas sp. SG41-2
GCTCATGGCCCAGAAGAAGACGCTGAATTCACCACTAAAAACCAACAACGCGAGCTTTTTTACAATCAGCCAGAACAAGCTGAAGCAAATGAGCAATGGCAATCACAATTAATAAATGGATATAGATTATGGACAAGCTCATAAAATCACTCATCACACTTGCTTTAACATTATTTGTAATAGGTTGCTCGTCAACAGGAACAATTGATTACATGGTTGCAGGCGGTGCGACACAAAAGGGTAATGAAATCTGGGTGCAATCAATCACTTTTGATAATAGTTGGGGTATTCCTATGGGGAGCCTTGGTTGTTGCTGGCAAAGTGCCGGTAAAACAAGTGGTGTTTACGATCAAAAATTCCCAGAAAAAGTCGCTGTTGAATGGTTAGATAAGTCAGAAAATAGAATTTACTACGGTGAAGTGGCAATAGATAAAAGTGGCTATAAGTTTGCAAATAAGTTACCTCGATTTAGTTACCATACAGGCGAAGTAGAAACTGATATTTACCCATATTTAATAGTTGGTATGGGTGAATCAGGTGAGATAAAGGTTTGGGTTTCAAATACACCATCAGCGGGGTTTACAGGTCGCGTATTACACGAACTTGGTTCAGGACAAGCCCAATGGCGTGAGAATAAGTAGTAAAGCCACTACCCTAAGCTTATGTTCTATAAAGTATTCGCAGAGGCAGCCCGTAGCTCATGGCCCAGAAGAAGACGCTGAATTCACCACTAAAAACCAACAACGCGAGCTTTTTTACAATCAGCCAGAACAAGCTGAAGCAAATGAGCAATGGCAATCACAATTAATAAATGGATATAG
>NZ_JACJFK010000009.1:0-182844 GCF_014164535.1 Pseudoalteromonas sp. SG41-2
TGAAAAGTGCGATATTTTTGCCCATTTGAATTTAATTGCCGACATGGGTGATATGGAAATTATTGATATGGCTTCTATGGTACGTGGCGCTATTAAGCAGTACGAATAACGCTGTATGCAAATGTGATTAGTTGAGGACTTAAACGAGCTTTATTTGGCACACATAACTTAATGAAAAACTTAGACTTAAAGAAAAAAGTTTCAGTAACACATGATGAGCTATATTCATTAGAAATGTTTTTTAATATTAACTTACCAATTAGCTACAGAGAGTTTATTTTAGAATTCAATGGTGCATCCCCAGAGGAAGCTATTATAAGAATTAACTCTGAAGAGCGGGTATTGGAAAGATTTTTAATAGTTTCGGAAGATGAAAAACTCGATAGTGGACTGATGCAATACGAAATTAAAGTAGTAATGGCTCAAATTGAGGAAAGACTTACAGCTAACGAAGACTTGGTTGGAGCCGAGACCTTACCTTTTGCTTATCTTTTTGGTGGTGATTTTTTATGCCTAGACTTCAAAGAAGATGCAATAAATCCTAAAGTAGTAATATGGGATCATAATGAATCTGAAGAATTATCGCCTGTTTTTTACAAAGCTTTTGATAATTTCCAAAAATTCCTTAATGCGATGTCTTTCGGCTGACATATATTTACAAACTTTATGTTTGATCATTTAATTTAAAGCTCATTTATAATACTAAGGACAGCACATGAAACCTGACATTACAAACATCCCACAACAACTCGGTCAGTACCTTTATCAGCAAATCAATGAGCCGTGGCTTAAAGCACAACTTATTTTAAATTGCGAAGATGAAAACGTACTTGAATGCAAAGCCCATTATCAAACAGCAGATGACTCAAGTGAACAGCCAATTACCGTGACAGACGAGATAGTCAATTTATTCAAACAAGTATTTGATAAAGCCACAAAGCAGCAACCCGAAAACTGGACACGCGCTATTTTTACCATTAATCGCCAAGGCCAATTTAATCTCAACTTTGAGCGTAACAATCACGATGATGACGTTATTACTGCACAAAATACGCACTAACTTAAATAAGTAAATTACTCTAATACAAAAACACTAAGGACAAAAAACATGGATGTTAAGAAAAACACCCGTAGCAAGCTAAGCCTAACCGCCTTACTTTTTTCAAGTAAATTTATCAAAAGCCCGGTTATTCGTATCGCGATCATCTTCGCCATTATTATCGCATGTTTACTAATGATCAAAGTGGCTATTATGGCCTTTTACATCACGGTATTTCTGCTTGTGACTGTTTTAATATGGGGTACATGGCGACGATTTGCTAAGCTTAAAAAGAGTAAAGCTCTAAGCTAATATTTATCATAATCATAATGAAATTGTTTCTTTTATTGTTATAAATATAACAAAACAAGGAAAAACTGGTATTTTTTGCAACTATGATTTGAACCTCATCCTTATACATACTAAAATGCCATTTGATTTATAGTTAAAGTAAATATAAAAGTCATGGAAGACTCTAGTAGAAATATAATCCTTCCTATTGTTACTCCATGATTTTTCGTTGCTAAAAGTGATATAAACAAAGATGTTTATAATGAACAATTTAATGGAGTAATTATGAAAAAATTAAGTGCGCTGGTTGCTATAGTGATGCTATCAGGTTGTTCAAGCAGCCCAAAAGTTGAACAACAGGCAGCCCCAGTTGAACAACCAGTTGTTGTCGCAGAAGAAGTTAACAGTGCAATATCATTGACTGTTATTACTTCTCCTGATGACGCCCGTATTCGCATTATGAATATAAAGCCGAAATACGAAGCTGGTATTGAACTCGATGAAGGTAAATACGACATCGAAGTTACTAAAGATGGTTACTTAACCTATAGAAAGTGGGTTACTGTTGACAAGAAAACGATCCTGACTATCGAATTAGATCAAATTGAAGCAAGCCAATCTGCGTTATAGTACCCCTGGTGGCAAGTGTATTCTTGCCATCATCACTTTGTGTTATCTTTATTAAAAATTAAGTATAGTTTACATACAAAGTTATTGTCGCATTAAAGAAATACCCGTATTCTATTGCGCTCATTAAATGGACAGTAAAGAATAAGGATATTAATTTTGGAGTCATCACAAAACTATTCTGGCAGCTTAAATAAAATCTCCACACGAATACCTAACGCACTTAAAATAGTTGATAATAAAGAGCTAAAAAGCACTATTTTTTGGTTGAATCAAGTGCTTTTAGTAGTTTCAACTATCTTTGGTGTTTACCTAGCTGCGAAAAGCGGTTTAGAGCAAGTACTTAAATTTGATTCCTATAGTAAAATGGAAGATAACTATTATTTGCATACTTCATTATATGATAAAGTAAATGATAATTTAGAGAATATAAAACGCTATTCGTTACTTTTAGTACAAAGCCCACATACGAGTGAGCTTGAGTATAATAAGCCCACGTTTGAAAAATATATTTGGCATACCATGCAGTACTTGTTCACAACACTTGAAACGCCGAGTATATTTTTAACACAAATTCGTCGTTTTTATAGTTGTGCTGAGTGTGTAATTGAAGCGGCGTTAAGGCGTAAAATGTCTGCGCGCCAAGCGTCTATTGAACTAGACCAAATTGCCGATAGTATTGAACAACAAACATTACCTCAACTAAAAACTAGTGCATTAAATTTACAACAAGAATTACAACAAAACGATATTATTATCGGCTCATTAAAGGACGCTGATAATGCCAACTAAACGCTGCCCTCACTGCAAAGATCACCCTTTGGATGTTACTCATTATCAAGGTGAAGAGATAGATATCTGTCGCGAATGCGGTGGCTTATGGTTTGAAAAAAACGAAGTTAACCGGATGATTGCCGAAATCAACGAAGGTCCTATTGGTGAAAAATACGAGACTCATTTTGGTAAATCATTAGGTATTTCAAGACTAGACTGCCCTGATTGCAATAAGAACCTTGAGCGCTTTCATTTACTCGAAGATTTTCATACCGAAATTGATGTTTGCCGTCATTGTGATGGTAGTTGGATTGAAAAAAATCAATTAGAAAGCGTTGAAAACAGTCCTGAGCTCAAAACAAACCTAGACAAGCTAAACCAAAAAGTTAGTTGGAAAACTTATCTGTTTCAATTTTTAACGCAAATGCCCGTTGAATATAACCTAAAGCCAAAACAAACGCCGTGGGTGACTCGCAGTTTAATTGCCCTAAATGCCATTGTTTTTGCTTTGTATTTTTTCAATGCAGAGGCATTCAGTGCCGCCCTCGAATTGTTTGCAATGAATCCAAGTAAGATCTCTCAAGGCGAACATTTATGGAGTGTGATTACCTGTGTATTTTTACACGGCTCATTAATGCATCTTATCGGTAATATGTATTTTTTATACATTATTGGCGATAACCTCGAAGACGTATTAGGTCATAAAAAGTTTTTAATATGGTATATGGTATGCGGTTTGGCAGCGTCTTTTGCTAGCTTTATCGTTGATCCCAGCTCGATTATTCCAAGTGTCGGGGCTAGCGGCGCAATTGCAGGGCTATTTGGTATGTACTTAATGTGGTTTAGGCACGCCAGCCTTACTTTTATGTTTATCATTTATCAAAAGAAATTATCTACAGTGTGGTTTTTTGTAATTTGGTTAGGGATCAATATTTATGGCATGATTGCAGCACCTGATGGTATCGATTATGGCGCTCATATCGGTGGCTTTATCGCAGGGTTATTGATCGGCTTTGCTCTTAAAGCAAAAATCACTGCACAAAATCCTATGATTGAATTATTAAATCAACCTGAAGCACAGTTAAAACGCTAATTTAACGCTTAAACCTTCCCTATCTGTGCTGATGGGAAGGTTTTCATTTATTACGTATCACTCACTACTTTATGAATAATGGCTTGGCATTGAGCTACGTTCATAAATTTTGGTACTGGATAGTCCCAGTTAGCCTCTACAATTGCAGCATCAGCAAGCTTTGGTATATCAGCTACTTTTAGCTCTTTTAAATGATGAGGGATCGCTAGATCAATAAGTAACTGCTCTAAGGTGTTTAATAGTATTGCTGCTTTTTCTGTTGGTTTTTGGTGTGATTGTGTTAATTGGCAATGATCAGCAATAGCCGCCAGCTTTTTATCTATACTGGAACCATAAAATTTCAGCACATGCATCAATACCACACTATTTGCTAAACCGTGAGCTGTGCCGTATTGCGCGCCAAATTGATGCGCTATAGCATGCACATAACCTACAGATGTTCGGGTAAACGCTTGCCCTGCATAAAATGAAGCGAGTAACATATTTTCCCGTGCAACTAAGTCATTACCATTTTTATACGCTGTTAATAAATTTTGTAAAATAAGTTCGATTGCCCGCAATGACTTGTCATCACTAAAAGCAAGGCCATTAGTGCCTATGTATGCCTCAAGTGCATGCGTGAGTGCATCGATACCTGTAGCTGCGGTAATAAAATCAGGCACCGTTTGTGTTAGCTCAGCAATTAAAACTGCATCACTTGGTACAAGAGCAAAGTCAGTGGCGGCATATTTTGTTTGCATTTGCGGATCGTTTACCACCGCAGCAACTGTAGTCTCTGAGCCAGTACCTGCGGTTGTTGGAATGGCACATAACGGGGGCAGTTTTTTCAGTACTTTAAACAAGCCTTTTAACTGCTTAATTGATTTATTAGGTCTTACTGCACGTGCGCCAATTAATTTGGCACAGTCAATTACTGAGCCGCCACCAACGGCGATAATACTATGACATGTGTATTGCTGATAAAGTGCTAAACCACTTTCAACATTGCTAATCGTTGGATTAGCATCAACGTCACTAAACAGCTGCCAAGAGATTGCCTGCTCATCCAGCAAAGCTAAAATGGGAGCAACAACGCCTAAATTTTTTAACGTATTGTCAGTTACAACTAACACAGGTTTATTAGGATTAAGTAATGCAAGCCATTGCTTAAACCCGCTATAACCTTGATACAAACGCGGAGCAGGAATACCAATAAAAATAACAATACATTTTAAAATAAAATGATAGCAGCGATATAAAAAATACATAAAATCGGACTTTTGTTATTTTTAGGTTACCTGATAGTGCATCAATTTAAAGCAATTGCCAATAATAGGCAGCCCCTAATACAGAAGTATTTATAATGATAGTGAGCCAAAGTAACGCAATAAAAGTACGTTTTTGTGATTTATGTCTTAACCATTGCTGAGCGATCAGTGCTCCCGGCCAACCACAAATTAATGCTAAAATATGTAAACTACGTTCCGGCACTCTAATAGGCCGATCTGTTGACTCTATCGCCAAACGCTTATCCCATTTATAAACTAAAAACGTAATACTGCTCATAGTACAGTAAACACTGGCAACCAAATATGGCCAATAATCAAGCAGCCCACCAATCACTAATACAACTAGAAAACTAACAGAAAAAAGCAATAATGTTTTTTTAATCAACGGACTCTCGCCTATACTACAATTTGAAAAACTAATAATGATAGGCACAATTATGTCATACCTAAAAACACTTTTACTATCTTTTTGCTTTATCTACGCTGGTACTATTAGTGCACAAACGATTGACTTAGCACCAGAGCTTGAAGTATTTAAACCTTACCTCGGCACATGGCAAGCTGATTTCAATGTTGCCGATAATAAGCCAAAGATTCAGGATGTAGGTCGCTGGGAGCGAGCCCTCAATGGGAAAGCAATTCGTACCCTTCATTCCATTAATGAAGGTGAATATGGCGGCGAATCAATGATATTTTGGGATAGCAAAAAGCAGTCATTAGTTTTTTATTATTTCACCACCGCAGGGTTTTACACACAAGGCACCATGAAAGTATTGAGCCCTACGCAATTTGTAGCATACGAAACCGTAACAGGTTCAAAAGAAGGCATCACAAAAGTAAAATCAACCAGTAATTTTAAAGATGAGCAGTTTGTTGTCTCTACCTCTTATTTAAAAAAAGGCGAATGGACAAAACCTGAAAAACGTATTTACATTCGCAGTAACAAACAGGTTATTTTTAAATAGTAACGGCATAACAGTAATCGAGTGAATCAATTGGCTGGACTGATGACTTACCATATAAAAAGACATAACTAATTTAAAAGAGGTAGCCCGTTGAAATGCTTTTGCCGCTGTTTGGTTTTGTATTATTTTCTACAGCTAGATTAGAGTTGATCTAGTTTAGAATTGATAATGTAACTCAAACTAACCACGCCGAAGTGGCGTTGCTAGTTTGAGCGAACGGTTAAGTTATACCGATTTTATACAAAACCAATTTAATCGTATTGAAGGTATTATGTTTTCAATTTATTCAGTTCATCGTCTTGCTGTGCAACGAGCTGATTGAGCATTTGACTACCATCGCCGGCTTGAGTTGATAAATCAGCAAGTTGTGATGCGGCATCAGATATCCGCGTTAAATTACGATTAATTTCTTCGGTTACAGAGCTTTGCTCCTCAGCAGCCGTCGCTATTTGGGTGATCTGATTAGTGATCTCTTCCACTTTAATTACCACACTGTGCAAAGCATCAAAGGCAACGGTGGTTTCATCAACCGCGGTTTGTGCTCGCACAACCCCTTTTTCAATCACTGTTGAGGCATTACCCACTTCAAGCTGTAAGTTGTCAATTAAGCCACTAATGTCATCTGTTGACGCACGAGTTTTAGATGCCAAAGCACGTACTTCATCGGCTACGACAGCAAAGCCTCGCCCCTGTTCACCAGCGCGAGCTGCCTCAATCGCAGCATTAAGTGCGAGTAAATTAGTTTGCTCTGAAATAGTGCGGATCACATCTAAAATTTGCGTAATATCATTACTACGTGCTGCCACCTTGGCTACGGCTTGATTGGCTTGTTTTATTTCTTCAGACATAGTTTTCACTTGTGATACCGCAGACGATAAACTCGCTTCGCTGCTGACCACTAATGAATTGATTTCATCTGCCTGTTGCGCTGATTGCTCTGAAGCACGGGCAACTTCAAGTGCGGTGGCACTCATTTCATTCATTGCCGTTACGACACTTTCAATTTCTTGAAACTGAGCTTGCACATTTTGCTTAGTATCAACGGCTACATGCGCGGCAATTTGCGCCTGCTCTTTCGTCTGCCCTGATACATCTTTAAGCTGTGCAATTAAATCACGTAATTTTTCCAAAAATGCATTAAATCCAACAGCGAGCGCAATTAACTCTGCATGAGTGTCAACCGTTAACGTTTGTGTTAAATCCCCATCCGCGCTGGCTAAATTATCAACCCGTAGCTGAATTTGTTGCAGCGGTGCAACGATGCTTTTGACAACTAAAGTCATAATAATAAAGGCAGCGCCAGCAATCACTAAGCCTGATATTAAAATTAGCCCACCTAGTGTATTGGCATTTTCTTGCATACTCGCGCTGAGCTGCTGTGGCCCTTGCAGTGCAAGCTCTGCTGGTACTTCAACTAATAAAGTCCACTGGCGACCAGCAAGTTTAATATCTATTGGGTAATTGACTAAGTATTCATTTTCACCCTTTTGTACTCCAGAGCGTTCTTTCAAACTAGTATAATTTTTTAACACCGAGGCTGAGACGGCTTCTTTTAGCGGACGGCCAAGTTTGTCTTTGTTATGACTACTACCCACAATTAAATCCATCGAACTTAATAGGGTAACTCGCGCCTGACCATTATATAATTCTTTTGATAACTGCTCGGTCATGGTTTGAAAAACTGGCAGTGTAATATCAACACCACTGAGGCCAATAAACTTACCGTCGCGAAGTATTGGCACAGTCAAAGAAGTCATCATTTCAGAATTGCCGGGAGATATTTCGTACAGATAGGGTTCCATTATGCACGGCTTTTTAGTGTCTTTAGCACATAAGTACCACTCAGCTTCACGTTGGCCAAATTCGTTTAAGGTCGTAACGTATTTTTCTGCTGCATCTTCAACAACTTGCTGTTCAATCACACCTTCACGGCTGCGAGTGAAGTAAATCTCTAAGGTGCCTTGGCCTGCGACTGAATGATCATAGCCATTTTTATACTGTTGATCGTTACCATCAAAACCATTAGCTTCAAATTGCGAGTAGATTGAAGAAAGTATTGAATTACCTTCTATAATAGAGCTATTAAGCTGTACCACTGAATCACGCGTTAAAGCATCTTTAGCTGATTCATTACCAAGTATTGCTGCGAGTGAAAAAGGCACTCGATACGCTTCGTTGATAAATCCTGCGATTTTTTCACCGTACACAGCAGCATTGCTGGTGAGCTTTTCTTCTACCTCAGTAACTATCAATTTTTCAGCTTGTGCTGATAACACTTTATTGCTGCTTGATAATTGCCACCAAAGCACACTCGATAGCACTACAACGGTGATAAAAATACTACCTAAAGTAAGCCATAGTAACTTTTTCGCCAACGCTAATTGCCGCATTCCACTTATCCTTTAATTAAAACTACGTTTACATTCTAGTTCAATTATTCATAAGTTAATCTATTTTGTTGAAAAAAACATACTAACGCTGCGCTAATACTATTTAATTTTACCAGTAGCTAAAAAGTTTTCGCGATAACAAAACCAATTTAGACATCGAGTTGATCATTACTTAACTATTGGTGTAAACGCTTGGCAATGACTTTGC
Organism: Pseudoalteromonas sp. SG41-2; assembly: GCF_014164535.1. Classification (NCBI taxonomy): domain Bacteria; kingdom Pseudomonadati; phylum Pseudomonadota; class Gammaproteobacteria; order Alteromonadales; family Pseudoalteromonadaceae; genus Pseudoalteromonas; species Pseudoalteromonas sp. SG41-2. Next base: position 8,656 of record NZ_JACJFK010000009.1, read on the forward strand.
ACTCTATAAATAGTCTTAAAATGGCAAAATAAAAATGGGGGATGTTGGTTGTCGGGTAGCACAAACTGAGGATTGAATATTAAGTACGAATTATCACAATAACGCGTCTTGGTTATAAATGGCGTTCTAAAAAGCTCATAATTATAAAAAACAGCCACAAAAAAGGCGTATTTAAAATAAAAAATGCGCCTTTTAAAATATAAATTATTCAAATTTACAATAAGTTAGATAACCGACAATTCAATTGCGATATTACCACGAGTAGCATTTGAATATGGGCAAACTTCGTGTGCTTTAGCCACTAACGCTTCTGCGGTGTCTTTATCTACATCACCTACAAAAACAGCTAATTTTACAGCGATACCGAAACCACCTTCGATTGGACCAATCGATACTTCTGAATCAATGCGGGTATCAGCAGGTAACTTAACTTTAGCTTGGCCTGCAACTAATTTTAATGCGCCAATAAAACACGCTGCATAACCCGCTGCAAACAACTGCTCAGGGTTAGTACCTTGACCATCATCGCCACCTAACCCTTTTGGAGTTGAAAGTGCCACATCTAAACGGCCATCGTCTGATTTTGCAGTGCCCTCGCGGCCACCCGTTGCAGTTGCTTTAGCTGTGTACGCGACTTGTAGTAATTCTTTCATAATGTTTTCCTTATTTAAGGTTGGGACTGAATTTATTTTGTATGCAAAATAATAGAGCAGTTTATTGATCATTGCAAATACTTTGCGTACAAATTAAAATGCAATGTCATCATTCGAGAGCTACTATGAAATATCCACAATTGAAATTAGATAATCAAATTTGTCATCGTCTGTATATGGCCTCCAATTCAGTGGTACGTGCCTATCGAGATGCACTAAACGAACTTGAACTGACCTATCCACAATATGTGGTGATGATGGCGCTCTGGGAAGAAGATGAGATCAGTATTGCACAGCTGCTGGAAAAAACCGCAATTGATGGCGGCGCCATGACGCAAATTTTGAAAAAAATGACCGATAAAAGCTTATTAGCCGTGGTTAAAAATGAAACAGATAAACGTAAGCGAGTCGTAAAGTTACACAAACATGGCATACAGCTGCAACAACAAGCAGCGAACATCCCTGAGCAAATTCGTTGCCGTTTTCCATCTATTACACAGCAAGAAGCCACACAACTAATTACTTTACTTGATAAACTCAATACTGACTTAAGTTAATTATCAAAAATTTTGAGAGAGATTCGTGTATACATACCCCACTCTTTTTCTATTATAAAACTGCGTTATAGTGGGTGCAGCAAAACAATTTAACGGAGCAACTCATGAAAGCCATTGGATACCAAACAGCAACCAAAACACTTAGTAATCATTCTTTCGAAGCCATCGAGTTACCTATTCCAACAGCATCCGGTCACGATTTATTGGTCGAAGTAAAAGCAATTTCAGTTAATCCTGTCGATGCGAAGATCCGCGCAAATGTTAGCCCTGAACAAGGTCATAAAGTCATTGGTTGGGACGCTGTTGGGATCGTAAAAGCTGTTGGTGATAAAGTAAGTTTATTTAATCTGGGCGATCGGGTTTATTACGCCGGTGATTTAACGCGCTCAGGCAGTAATGCTGAATTTCAACTAGTTGATGAACGTATTGTTGGCCGTGCGCCTATTACCTTGAACGATGCCCAAGCTGCTGCGTTACCGCTAACCAGTATTACAGCCTGGGAATTACTGTTTGATCGTTTGCAAATATCACGTTCCAACAATGCAAAACCAGCTTCATTATTAGTTATTGGTGCCGCAGGCGGTGTTGGCTCAATTTTAGTGCAGTTGGCTAAACAGCTAACCAACTTAACGGTGATAGGCACAGCATCACGCGTAGATAGTGTTAGCTGGTTAAATGCGCTAGGTGTTGATCAAGTGCTTGATCACTCACAAAGCTTAGATACACAACGAACAGAGCATAATCTTGCCGAATTTGATTATGTCGTTAGCCTCACTCATACCGATCAACATCTTGATGAAATTATTAAAGTGATCAAACCACAAGGTAAATTAGCTTTAATAGACGACCCAGCAAGTTTTGATATTTTAAAACTCAAGCGCAAAAGTATCTCGCTACATTGGGAGTTTATGTATACTCGTTCAATGTTCCAAACTGACGATATGATAGCGCAACATCAGTTACTTACTGAATTAGCAGAGCTAGTTGATAACGGCATCATTAAAACTACCTTAGGCCAACATTTAGGAAAAATTAATATAGAAAACCTGCTCAAAGCGCACGCAATATTAGAATCTCATCAATCTCGCGGTAAGCTGGTACTTGAAGGGTTTTAAACTTACTTAATATTATTGCGCGCTCATCTGAACGCGCAAATAATTCCCCTTCTGCTCCAGCAAAGTGCAAAGCCATCATTATTTTTCACTACATTAGTGCTTATACTCAATCATACAACAACGAAAAAACCTTAAGCTATTGATTTGTTTTAACTAAAAATAATTATTAAGACTGGCACAGATCTTCCTTACAAAAGAGTAACTCACTAATCTGAGTTTTACCTTCATTTACCTCGTCTACAGGGAGCGAGCTATGACTAATATTTATCATATGTTGTATTTACTATGGCGCTTAGATATAAGCATTTGGCATATTCACCATGCTAATGATCCACATACCACCGCAGAAAAGGAGCGTGAATATGTTAAGTAACTACCCGCACTTAGATGAAGCGCTTAAAAAGTTGTCGGTGCATCAATTAACAATTAGCCAAGCCTCTGAGCACTATGATTTGCCCAAACGAGTTATCTATAAAGCACTGCGTCAACAACAAGCAAAAATAGCACAGCAAAAAAGCTACCTACTCGCAGCACAAAAACGTTTGCAACAAAACTTGCAGAGCGTAGAACTAGAATTAGCTAATTTTAATTAACCTACTACAGATTATTTTCTGTATAGTTTAAATACACTAAAATTAGTAAAATTGCAGGATAACTATGACAGCTGTAGAAGTTAATTTTGATGGCCTTGTAGGCCCGACTCATAACTACGCGGGATTATCATACGGTAACGTAGCATCATTAAATAATGCGGCCAGTTACTCCAATCCAAAAGAGGCGGTACTGCAAGGCTTAGCGAAAATGAAAGCTATGCATGACTTGGGGCTAACTCAAGGAGTATTTGCCCCGCATGCTCGCCCTGATATAAATGTATTGCGTCGTTTAGGATTTACAGGCACTGCTGAACAAGTGATCAGTAAAGCGTTTAAAGCTGATCCTGTTTTAGTTCGCGCATGTTATTCAGCATCATCAATGTGGACTGCCAATGCCGGCACTGTATCACCATCAGCCGACACACTTGATGGCAAAGTTCACTTTACTGCTGCTAATTTGAATAACAAATTTCATCGCTCCCTTGAGCCTCAAACAACAACACGATTACTTAAAGCCATGTTTAATAACGAAGGCTACTTTAGTCATCATACCCATTTGCCAGATCAAGGTTTTTTTGGTGATGAGGGCGCGGCTAACCATACTCGCTTAGGCGACGAGCATGGTGTTCAAGGTTTGGAGCTGTTTGTATATGGTGCCAGCGCATTTAACAGCGCACTGCCTAAGCCAGTTAAATTTCCTGCAAGGCAGACACTTGAAGCATCCCAAGCAATATGCCGACTACATCAGCTAAAACCATCTAGCCAATTAATGATTCAACAAAACCCTGAGGTGATTGATCAAGGGGTGTTCCATAATGACGTAATCGCGGTGGGTAACGCCAATGTATTACTCTGTCACGAGCAAGCTTTCTTAAATCAGCCTATCGCCCTACAACAAATAAAAGATGCATATATTGGCGACAAAACACTGCATATTATTGAGGTGCCAACAGCCAAAGTAAGCGTGCAAGATGCTGTAACTAGCTATTTATTTAATAGCCAACTGGTTAGTTTAAACAATGGCAAAATGTTACTGGTTGCTCCACAAGAATGTAAAAACAATCAGGCAGTTAACAGTTATATTGAAGAAATGATCCTTGCAGACAATCCAATTGATCAAGTGCAATTTTTTGATTTAAAACAAAGCATGCAAAATGGTGGTGGCCCTGCTTGCTTACGATTACGTGTAGCGCTAAATCAACAAGAACTCGCGGCAGTCAATCCTGCGGTTATTTTAAACGATAGTAAGTACCAACAACTATGTGATTGGGCAAATAAGCACTATCGTGACAAACTTAGTAATGATGATTTTGCAGATCCAAACTTGTTACGTGAAAGCTGGCAAGCGCTGGATGAATTAACTCAACATCTGCACCTAGGCTCTGTGTATCCATTTCAATTAGAAGGATAAACCATGCAAGATACAAGCGTTGTAGATACGCAAATACATAAAATCAGTTCACTAGCGGGATATCAGCAATCGCTAAATCATTTACTGGTTGATAGCGTTAACAATGGTGCATCGATTGGTTTTATCGCGCCATTGACGCGCGCACAAGCAGATCACTACTGGCACAGTATTGAATGCGATTTATTAAATGATAGCCGCGAATTATTTGTTATCACCGAAGGATCTGAGGTAATTGGTGCAGTGCAATTATCGCTGTGTCAAAAAGCTAATGGCGCTCACCGCGGTGAGGTTGAAAAGCTAATGGTACATAGCCAATACCAAGGCCAAGGATTTGCAAAACAACTTATGCATACCCTTGAAAAAAGTGCGCTGCAGCAACAATTAAAGCTACTGGTACTGGATACCCGCTTAGGCGATATTGCCTCACTTTTATATGAAAAATTAGGCTATATAGAAGCCGGTGAAATACCACAGTTTGCCCTTAGTTCATCGGGCGAATTACAAAGTACTGTGCTGTTTTATAAATTACTTAAGTGAGTTAAATTCGTCAATCGCTTACAACCTTATAATGTTATCAGCAGTCACTTCGTTTTTGTAACCTACCATAAAGGCATTTACTATAACGTTTAAATCGCTGCTGATACGTTGACAGAACAGATAAAATGGGATCAAGTAGACGAACTTATCAGCATGTTTTCAATGAGCACAAAAAGAAAACGCCAGTCAATATTAATTAACCGGCGTTAAGCTGACAGATTGCTATTTAATATATTAAATCACTATCTGTTATTTATACATCCTTGTTAACGGTTATTGCCGATGCCATCGACTCCGATATATGTAACGTACGCTGCGGAAATGGAATTGTCAGCCCTGCTTGCTCAATAGACTCTTTTACACGCTTATTAAGATCCCAGACTGTTTGCCAATAATCACCGTTAACTGTCCACGCACGTAATTGAATATTCACTGAGCTTTCAGCTATCGATGTCACCATCACCTTAGGTGCTGGATCCGCTAATAATCGGCTTTCTGATGCGGCTATTTCTTTAAGTACATTTAAGCCATCATCTATTGAGTCAGCAAACGAAATACCTACTACAATATCCATGCGTCTTTTACCATTGCGAGTGAAATTTTTAATATTGCCACCCCACACTTTGCCATTTGGCGAAGCGATATATAGGCCATCATTGGTTTTAAAAATAGTTGTAAAGAGGTTAATTTCACTCACAGTACCCGTTGTGCCACTGGCATCAACAAAGTCACCAACTTTAAATGGCCTAAGTATTAATAACATAATACCTGCGGCAATATTACTGAGGGTATTCTTTAACGCAAGGCCAATCGCAAGGCCAGCCGCCCCCATAAGTGCTATTAAACTGGCTGTATTAACACCAAAAATATCTAAAATAAACAACCCTGCAATGATATACACCAAGTAGCCCAGCACACTCGATAAAATTGGTAGTAAGGTTTTATCCATTTTCTTAAGAGGCGACTTAGAGTTTTGGATCGCTCTTTTAACAGAGCGCGCAATTAGAGCACCAGCTATAACAATAGCCAACGCTAGAATCAGTTTATAACCTAGAGTCATTATGGTTTCTGAATGATTTTGCCAAAACACTAATAACTTATCTTTCACTGTTTATTTCCACTAAGTAATTGCTGCAATTGAGCAAGGTTTAACATAGCTTACACAAGGTTAAAACCACATTGTTATAAGCCAATAAGTGTAAGCTGCTATAACCATTTGCGATTTTTAGCCTGCTAAAAAATAAGCTGGCCTCAAAGCGAAACCGCGCGATTATATAGCATAATAAATATAAACCTAACTTTTTATTTTAATCTTTAAAAACAATTAAAAATCATATAGTTAAATCAAGCCAGCAAGTTGGTGTAATAAGCATTCAATGGAGGTTAATCCTTCACTGTTACCATCACCACTAAGAGTATCAAACCTAGTCTCAGATTTAATCGAGGAGCAAGTCATGAGTAAAGAGAAAGTTGTACTTATTACAGGCGCTTCCAGTGGTATTGGTGAAGCAACAGCAAAAACCTTAGTCGCAAACGGTCATAAAGTAATTTTGACCGCTCGCAGTGAAGACAAACTTAATGCGCTGGTTGAAGAGTTAGGGGCTGATAACGCATTAGCAGTTTGCGCAGATGCCACTGATTTTTCATCGCTTGAAAACGTAGTTAATGCAGGTATAAAACACTTTGGCCGCCTTGATGTTGCATTTGCCAATGCCGGTATGGGTGTTCAAACGCCAGGTGTTGAAGAGGGCGATCCTGAGCAATGGCAAACAATGATTGATATTAATATCAATGCACTGCTTTACACCGCAAAACTCACTCTGCCACACCTAAGAAAAACCACAGGACACTTTATTTTAACCAGCTCAGCCGCAGGACGGATTGCCCTTAAAGGCTCTGTTTATGGCGCAACAAAATGGTTTGCTTACGGTTTTGGGCAAAACTTAGCTGAAGAAATGAAGCCATGGCAAGGACGCTGCACCACTATTGCCCCAGGCATGGTCAATACGCCTTTTTTTGATGAAGCAAAACCCGACAAACTCGACCCAAATGATGTAGCCGAGGCGGTACTATTTGCTATAGAGGCAAACCCACGTTGCAATGTACGAGAGTTATTTTTGATGCCGAGTAATTAACGGACTCGACAGTAATAAATGCCCTTAACAGGGCATTTAATTTGATCCAAGCAGTAAATTAATTACTGCAACTTAAACGCGCCTGTTTTAATCGGTTAATTGATGCGATAACTTGCGCAATCGTACCATGATTAATCTCGATAACTTGCGACTCACTTAACGCATCTTTATTTTGCAGAGCATCAACAATTAAGCTGTACTGGTTTTTATACCTAAGTGGATTCATCTAGGCTGATTGCCGATAGTGATCAACAGCAAAACTAAATAAAACTTTGATCATAAAAAATAGACTCACCATCAAAAACCACGTTGGCAGCGATAAGTAAATCAACAAAAAGATGCCATAACACATTAAGTTTGCAGCTATAAAACTCTGTATTAATTTACCATGTAACGCATTAACAACAGATGCTGCCACTATCGTATATGCCCATATAAGCAGTGCAGTATCTAGTGGCTGTGAAAGTAACCACGCAATCACTATTATATGAACGTGAATGGCAATAAAAATCAGCCTATTTTTAGGACGCTTTGTGTAAAACTCATTGGTACCAAGAGTGAAATTAGCAATACATCCTGCTAATACGTCAGCAATTAATATAAAAGCTAAGATTGCTCGCCAATTATCGAGTTTAATCTCCGCAACCGAATAAATAACCCAACTGCCGACTAAAGCAAACAAAATAGTACCGGTGATCTCTAAAATCGATTGTTTTTCGCCAAACACTTCATGCAAAAATTCAGGGGTTTTAAAATACTTCATTGTTAAACATTTCCTTATTTAAATTAAATTTTTGAACAACGACTTTCCATGTTTTTAACTATGCAAGTAGGTGATAAGATGAGCACCACTAGCAGCCAACGAAATAACATTATCTATATAGACACGCCATTAATTAAAAAAACACCGTAAAGGTAGCAGGATATGCTCAGGGATCTGATCAGAGATCACATACTTTTTTGCATCAACTGTGACTTCAAATAAAAGATACTCTGAATTTCTGCCAATATAACGCTCACCTATATTTGGCGTTATCTTATATATATTTCCGGTAAGAGTAAGCTGACTAGAAGCTGATATCTTTTCAAACCCGCCGTAAGGGCTGAGATGACCCTCTACGTTGTGATCTTTTAAGTAGTCGTTTCGAGGATGGCCAACCCATATAGGTTCGACACGAATTTCACTACTTTGAAATAATTTATTTGCTTGATAATGAATGGGCTCAAAGCACTGCTTCTCTATTTTAATATCACTGCAACCACTGATAGATATCACAGCAAGTATTGTAATATACTCAATGTATTGCATATCAACGTATTCCTTTACATACACTTGGATCTAGCTATTGGCAGCACTGCAATGCTAGCATTTTTATAACCCACATTTGGGTAAGTTATTTGCTTGAGTAACGAAAGTATTTTTATGTAGCAATAAGTCTAGCATTGATGAATTAATAATCTAATAAATACAACGAGTCTCTCGGTATAGCATTTGATTATTCTCTGTATAGCCACTTTTTATTATACGAGTCTAGATGCTACTATCTGATAACTATAGACATTAAAACAACCATTACAGGGCTTAAAAATGGTATTGCGTTCTCTTAAATCTCTGCTTTTTATTCCATCACTGATCGCTACTATTTTTATTCTACAAGCTTGCTCCGAGCCATCCCAAAATACCATTGCTGATGTAACTGGCGGCAAAATTCAAGGTACTGATTCGGGCAAAGTGATTTCTTTTAAAGGGATCCCTTTTGCTGCTCCGCCGGTAAATGATAAGCGCTGGCGCGCACCGCAACCAGTAACTCACTGGCAAGGTGTAAAAAGTACTACCGAATTCGCAGCAGATTGCATGCAAAAACCATTTGCTGGCGATGCTGCACCACTGGGAACCCCACCAGCTGAAGATTGTTTATATTTGAATGTGTTTAAGCCTGCAAAACAGAGTAAACAGCCTTACCCAGTAGTGGTGTGGATTTATGGGGGTGGCTTTGTCAATGGCGGTTCATCTCCTGGTGTGTATTCCGGTGAAAGTTTTGCAAAGCAAGGTGTGGTGTTTGTCAGCTTTAATTATCGACTTGGCCGGTTTGGTTTTTTTGCTCATCCAGCACTGAGTAGCTTTGAAAATGATGCTCTTGGCAATTATGCCTTCATGGATCAAATTGCAGCATTAAACTGGGTCAAAAGTAACATCAGCCAATTTGGTGGTGATCCTCAGCAAGTCACACTGATGGGAGAATCTGCGGGCGGTAAGTCGGTGCATGCAATGATGCAAACCTCTGCTGCACAAGGATTATTCAATAAAGCTATTATTATGTCTGGTGGTGGTAGAGAGCTTTTTAATCAACTGCCACTAACCAGTGATAATAAAAATATCCTATCAGCTGAGCAAGTGGGAGTTAACTTTGCAGCTCAGCACGGTATAACAGGCGATAATAAAGCAGCATTAAACGCACTGCGTGCGCTAAGCGCCGAGCAGCTTGTTGATGGCCTTAACTTAGCAAATATGACCCCTTCCCCAGAAGCGCCCACCTATGTAGGCGGGCCCATTTTAGACGGTATATTAGTTAGTTCATCGACCGAAGAAGCATTCAACGAAGGTAACTTTAGCCATGTTCCCACTATGGTTGGCACCACAGATAAAGATATTGGCTTTGCAATTTACAGCACAAAGGAAGCATTATTTAAAAGTTTTGGCTCACGCGCTGAGCAAGCCCAACAAGCTTATGACAGTAAAGGCAACACAGATCTCGCAATACTTAATTATGAAACTGGTCAAGACCTCTTAATGCAAGAACCTGCTCGTTTTGTTGCTCAACAAGTGAGTAAATTTTCACAGCCCGCGTTTATTTACCGATTTGGCTATGTAGCACAAACAGTTACTGCACAAGGCGCAGCGCACGCGACTGAAATACCTTACTTTTTCAATACAGTAACAACTAAGTATGGCCATATTACCACCGAGCAAGACAAACAAACGGCTAAAACAATGCATCGTTACGTTACTAATTTTATTAAATACGGCACACCCAATGGGCCGGGGTTATCTGCTTGGCGCGCATTTAAAGAAGATGAGCGCTATATCCTACAACTGAATAAACAAGGTACTGCGACTTTTTCACCAGATCCTCTTGAAGCTCGTCTTGATGTAACACAAGCTAAAGCCTCAATAAAATAGTGTTGAAGTAACTCAGCTTGCTATTAAGTCATTTAGGTGAATATCTAAGACATTATTTTAAATAGCAGCTCTCTTACTGTGGCAGGTTCAAATGGCTTGTCACATATGGCGTCTACACCAGCTTGAGCAATATTAGCTAAATGAGTGTCGTTTGCCTCAGAACTCACCATCAAAATAGGAATATGCGAGTAAGCATTCGAGCTTCTTACGGTCTCCGTTAGCTCTTTGCCATCCATTTCTGGCATATTGTAATCAGTAACAATTAAATCAAATGATTGACTATTAAGGTGTTCAATAGCCTGTTTGCCATTTTCGGCTTCTACAGGCGTCGGTATTCCCATTCCAGCCAAGACCCTAATAATATGCTTACGAGCAAAACGACTGTCATCAACCACAAGTACACGCAATAGCGTTACATCAAAATGCTCTAACTCAACTTCTTCTTCAGTGATGATATCTAAGGTTGCCTTTAACGCACGCGTAATTGCCTCAGCGCTAAATGGCTTTGGTAAAATAGCTAATACCCCTGACTGCCTTAACTGTTCAAGATAGGTTTTATTGCGCTCTGTTGATACCAGCATAAAAGCTTGATGCTCAATACCAGGGGTTACTCTGATTTTTTGCAATAAAGAGTCAGCGCTACCGTCAGAAAAATACATGCTGCTAATAACCAAATCCGGCTGATAATTCTCCAGCATTGTTAACGTTTTAGCTTGAGAAGTGGCAGTTTCAATTTGTGACACACCGCATTGAGTAAGTGACTTTATAATAAGCTTTTGCTGAACATCTGAAGGCTCTACTAATAATATTGATAAATTGGCTATTGCTGTTAAATCTTTCATTTAAATCTCTTCAGTGTTGCTATGTTTAGTTACGTTGAATATAGTCTAATGCAGTCATTTTATGATAACTCACATTACTATACATAACATGCGCAGGTTCTGGATCAACGATTTCGATTGGGATATCGTAATTGCGTGCCACTTCTAGCGCCATTTGGGTAATATTAACGCTAAACGAAGTGCCAATAAAAACGATTTTATCGGCATCAAGCATCCGCTGTTGTGCTTCGCTAATACGATAAAGTTCAGTGTAGTATTCATCAAATAACAACACAAAAGGCTTTAAAGATTGATCCACCACTGGCTGCTGGTTTTCAATGTTAAACAGCTCAAGCAGTGACTCATGTAAGCGGCTTTCGTCTACATTATCCCACGGTGTCGTATGCGCTTTCACATCATCGCCTTGATGATGAAACAAAGTCATTTGATCAAGCCGGCCATGAATGGCGATATAGTTTTTATTTCCTGCTTTGCCATCTAGCCCGTCAATATTTTGTGTGATCAGGTTTTTATCGCTCAACCACTGATGAACTTCGTTAGGACCATGGTTGCGATAAGTAGCAAAGCGATGATAATACCAAGCTAAAAACTCCCGTGGGTTGTTTTCATACATAGCACGCGTAGCCATTTCCATTGGCGTATAGTTTTTACTACCAATAGTCCAAAACCCATCTTCACCTCGAAAGGTAGGAATGCCGCTGGCGGCACTCACACCGGCTCCGGTTATATATAATGTATTCATAGCGTTCCCAATAAGCGCTAAACACACGTTTGATTTTTGCCTTGCTTCTTTGCTTGATAAAGCAATTCATCCGCTTTGTGCATCGCTTTATCAATCGGCACATCCGCAGTTAGTTTACTGATCCCCATGCTCACTGTAACAGCCAGCTGGTTTACACCAATATCTAAACGATTTTGTGATAAAGCATAATGAATATCGTTGGCAAATTGTGTCGCTTGTTGTTTATTTTTATGACGTAGAAAAAATAAAAACTCTTCACCGCCCCAGCGCGCCACCATATCATTTTCACTTAACTGAGCAACAAATAAATCAGCAAGGTGCTTTAGTACTTCATCGCCAACTGAGTGACCATATTGATCATTAATATCCTTAAAATTATCTACATCCGCAATGATAATACTCCCAGTTAGCAGCTGCGCTTCGAATTGCTCGAGCTCTTTCATAGCATAACGTCGATTGGGCAGGTTTGTTAAAGGGTCGCGAGTCGCTAAATATTCATTTTTTTGAACAAGTTCAATCAAACGGTGGCTATACATTTGCCGAAAATATTCATAAAAGCCACTCAACAGAGCAACAATAATAAAAGAAGCAATAATACGAATTGGAAAATAAGCCGAGTAGCCGCTGTAAAATTTAAAGTAGCTCGATAAATAAAAGGCGCCAGTTACGCAAATTACAAAAATAATTAAATCAATGATTCCCCGTTTAAAACCACGCACAAAAAAGGTTACCGGAGATACAATAAAAATCCAAATAGGCCCAGTACCATGGCTCCCTCCTGTAAGTACTAAATAAATCATTAAAGCATATAAAGTATACAAAACAATTAAAGAGGAAATCTCGACTCTATCACCAAGGCAAAAAGGGGAAGCAAGTAAAATTGATGAGCCTAATAGAGGGTAAACCAAAGTAGATTGATTATTAAACAAAGCGATTATTGCCATACAAAGCGTTGTCAACGTACCTATTACGGAAAAGAACCTAATAATAAGTTTTCGTTCGGCCATATCAGAATAGCTAATCATCAATACAATGCATCACTTATCAATAGTAAAGGCAATCTTTGCATGCAAAAACTGATTGTAAGATTGCACTAAAATTAAAATAATTAATCAGTTACCAGTTCAAATATAGTCTAGACATGAGATCATTGTAAAAGTGAAAGTAATAAATAGTTGCTAAAAGTAAGCTTACACGCGAATAACATCCTGGTATTACTAAGCTGAGCAAATAGGTTTTGCCATATCATTGCTTCAAAAAATCGGCTGCTCATTAGCAATAACCTTTAGATTTAGCTTTACCTAAGTTGCAAAAGGCTCAGGTAAAGCTGGTTAATGCAAAGGATAAAAGTGGGTTCAAAAGTATCATTAAATAATCATACTTTATTTGTAAGCCCTGCGAAAAACCCTTAATAAGCGACGCTCATACGTTGATTAATATGCGCGGCATTTTGCACTTCATCCAGCATAGCAATCGCGTAATCAGTCACTGATATTTTGCTTTCACCTTGTTCATTAGTAAAAAACGCATCGCCACCAATACGATACGGACCTTCACTTGCGCCAGGGTAAATAACCGCGGCAGGGCTTACAAACGTCCATTGTGTGGTTGTGTTTGTTGCTTTAAATACACTGAGAGCCTCACCTTGCGCCAACGCTTCATCTTTATATTCAGCAGGAAAGTCCGGCGATGACACTAACGTAACACCAGGCGCAACTTCTAAACTACCTGCACCACCAACCCACAGTAAACGAGTACTGCTACCTGACAGTGCAGTTAATAAACGCTTGGCCGTTTGCGCAACTAATTCATGGTTACCCGCTGCACGTCCACCGATTGAGGCAATCACCACATCAGCGTTCGTTAATACTTCTGCAATGTCATTTTGAGATTGTAAGTCAAACTCTTCTACCGCTGTACCGTCAGTCACCTTATCCGCATCACGAACAACCGCCGTCACATAGTGACCATTAGCTTTTGCCTGCGCCATGATGTGGCTACCAATCCAACCTGTTGCGCCTAAAATAGTAATATTCATGTCTGTATCCTTAAAAAAGTATTAATCATCTGAGTTGATGTAATCAGTTTACTTGCTCATTAATTGATGATAAATAAACCTTATAGATACACATTAGTTCACCTTAGGATGCTAATGGATAAGATAACTGCAATCCAAAGCTTTGTTGAAGTCGCCCGCAGTGGCAGCTTTACAAAAGCAGCTGCTCACTTAGAGCTCAGCCGCTTACAAGTCACCCGCCACGTACAAGACATTGAGCAGTGGCTGAGCTTGCGATTATTTCACCGCACCACCCGTAAAGTCAGCTTAACCAATCAGGGCGAAGAAGCGCTTGCCTACTGTAAGCAAATACTCAGCACCGTATTGGATTTACAAAGTAGAGCACATAACCATAATAACGAGCTGGTTGGTACCATTAGAGTCGCAGCCCCTATTGGACTTGGCCAAAATCTGTTGTTTGATGCAATTGAAGAATTTGTTGCTATACACCCAAATACTCATTTTCAGCTAGTACTCTCAGATCGGTTATCACAACTGGTTGATGAGCGAGTAGATATAGCACTGCGCTATACTCATGAGCCTGATGAGCAATTAATTGCGCGTAAGCTTATGTATATCAATACGGCTATTTGCGCCTCCCCAACTTATTTGGCGAACAACAGTCCAATCACTAAACCGCAAGATTTATTGCAACACAATTGTTTAGTGCATAGCGGTAGTTCAACATGGCATATTATTAGTGATAACGAGGATGAAAAAGTCACCGTAAAAGGCAGTATTAATGCTAATGATATGTCTGTGCTACTAAAAGCAGCAATCAAAGGAATGGGGATCGCAAATTTGCCGTGTGACTTGGCAAATCGCTATTTAGAGCAAGGTAAACTGGTTAAAGTGAATCCATCTTTTTCATCACCTGGCCAGCATTTATGGGCTGTGTATTTATCTCGTCATTATCAACAAAATGTGGTCAGAGCGTTTATTGATTTTTTAGCGCTGCGATGGCAACAAGATATCCTATAAAATGACTGTGTAGTATTAGAATATTACCCGTTACTGATTAGTGTATGTTTTACTAGGAGCTCATTGTATTAGAGTGCACTTAATCTCCACTCTGATACGTTTACGCACAATTAATATCTGGAGCAGAACATGGCTAAAGTACTTATGATCACCGGTGACTTTGTAGAAGACTATGAAAACATGGTGCCTTTTCAAGCATTATTGGCGATGGGTCACCAAGTTGATGCTGTATGTCCTGATAAAAAAGCAGGTGATACTATCGCCACCTCAATTCATGATTTTGAAGGCGACCAAACCTATACTGAAAAGCGCGGTCATAACTTTGCGCTAAACGCGACATTTGCCAATATTAATGCCGCTGATTACGATGCCCTGTATTTACCCGGTGGCCGTGCCCCTGAGTATTTACGCTTAAACGCGAAAGTAATTGAAATAATTCAGCATTTTGCTACAGCGGATAAACCCATTGCCTCTATTTGTCACGGCCCGCAATTGCTCACAGCAGCAGGAGTTATTGAAGGTAAAAAAGTATCCGCTTACCCTGCTTGCCAACCTGAAGTGAAAATGGCGGGTGCCGAGTACGTTGAATTACCAATGGATGGCGCCATTACCGATGGCAAACTAGTAACAGCACCAGCATGGCCTGCACACCCTGCCATGTTAAAACAGTTTGTAGCCTTGCTATAATCGCAGTTCAGCAGCATCAAGAGGTTAATCATGTGCCAACTTTTTATTAATGCCGACAGTCGGTTATGGACCTGTCGTACCAAATCACTGCGGATTGACGGCGTTGTTACGTCGATTCGTTTAGAAGAGTTTTTTTGGGATATTTTAGAAGAAGTGGCATTTCGTGATCAAATGACCGTTAATCAAATGATCACTAAGCTGTACCTTGAATCTCTTGATGCTGATCACGACATTGGTAATTTCACTTCATTTTTACGTGTCTGTTGTTCGCGTTATTTATCGCTGGTGGCCGATGGCAACTTAACCCGCGAAGATGCGATACCTTTAAATGATATCGACGCGACACAAGTTTTAGAACAAGAAAAATTGCGTACCAGTGTGCGCAAAAGCCAGTATATAGATACATCGTTAAAGTCTTCACTTAACTAGAGTTTTCATGTCACAATCCTCCTTAGTTCGATCTTTTAAAAAGATTGTTGGCGCACGTTATGTATTAACGAGCGATCGTGCAACTGCTCCTTACCGTAAAGGCTTTAGAGAAGGTCACGGTCCGGCACTAGCAGTAGTAAAACCGGCAACACTATTACAACAATGGCATATTTTACAAGCCTGTGTAAGTGCAAAGGTCATCGTTATTATGCAAGCCGCAAATACCGGTTTAACGGGCGGCTCAACACCGACACAAGGTTGCGATCGCAATACGGTGATCATCAACACCTCGCGCCTTAACGACATTCAAGTATTAGCTGAGCAACAACAAATTGTCGCGTTTCCTGGGGCGAGTTTGTTCTCATTAGAAAAAGCCCTCGCCCCATACGACCAAGTACCACATTCAGTTATTGGCTCATCATGTATTGGCGCATCGATTGTCGGTGGGGTATGTAATAACTCAGGTGGCGCTTTAGTTGAGCGAGGCCCAGCATATACTGAACTTGCCTTATACGCCCAAGTAAATAGCAATGGTAGCCTCAGTTTAATTAATAATTTAGATATTGAACTTGGCAATACACCAGAGCAAATACTCACTAATTTACAAAATAAAAAATACCGCACCCAAGATGTTAAAACGACAGCTAAGAAAGCATCTGATCGCGAATATGCCGATTGGGTTCGTAAAACAGATGATGATACCCCGGCACGATTTAATGCCGATCCTCGGCGTTTACATCAAGCCAGCGGCTGTGCGGGAAAACTAGCTGTATTCGCCGTACGAGTAGATACCTTCGCAAAAAATCAACAAGAACTGACGTTTTACCTCGGTACTAATTCCTCCACTGCGTTGCAAGCGGTACGAAAAACGTTATTAGAGCAAGCCACCAGCTTGCCTGTTTACGCCGAATATTTACACCGTGATATTTTTGAGCTTGCTGATAATTATGGTCGAGATACAGTATTATTAATTAAACATCTTGGCACCAATTGGTTGCCTACTTTTTTTAATATTAAGCGCCAGCTCGATTCCGTCTGTCAAAAACTGCCTTTTATACCCAAAAATGCTATTGATAAACTAGTTTATCGTTTCGCAAAACTGTTCCCAAGCCAAACACCCAATAAGCTCAAGCAATGGAATAGTCAATATCAACATCAGCTCATTTTGACAGTTAAAGGCGAGGCGCATCAACAAACTCTTGCATTGCTTGAACACGTTCAAAAAGACTACCAAATTGATTTTTTTCAGTGTAGTGAGCAAGAAGCTAAATCGGCATACTTACTGCGTTTTGCTGCCGCAGGTGCTGCTGTGCAATATGCCAAAATAAATCATCAAGAAGTCGAAGATATCCTCGCGCTGGATATCGCTTTAAAACGTAACCACAACGAATGGTTCGAAAAATTACCGCCAAGCATCTGCAATAAATTAGTAGGGAAACTGTATTACGGGCACTTTTTATGTCACGTATTTCACCAAGATTACTTAGTGCGTAAAGGTGAAGACGGCAAAGCAATTAAAGCAGCCTTACTTGAGTTATTAGAGCAACGCGGCGCACAATACCCCGCAGAGCATAATGTAGGGCATCATTATGATGCAAAACCAGCCCTTGCTGATAACTACCGCAATTTAGATCCAACCAATAGCTTTAATGCGGGCATTGGCGGCATGTCTAATAAGCGCGATTTTACATCGCGCTGTTAGCACACTTAAAAACTGTAATTAATCCCAGCATAATAACGGCGGCCTGAATAACTAGTATTAAGTAGCCGCGCATCGGTATCTTTACCCAAACGTGTTACCGACTCCGATTGCGTTAAGTTAATTACCGCTGCGGTAAAGCTTAAGTTATCGGTAACGTTATATGCTGCATTTACATCTACTTGCTGGTATGGATCTTGGTAGACATTTAAACCACTGTTAATACCGAGCACCGTTTCACCTCGTTTATTGTACGAAGCGCGAATGTTAAAACTATCCCCTTCATAATAAACGGAGGTGTTATATTGATAGTCAGCACTGCCTATTAATGGCGACTCTGCTAACTTTTCACCTGCAACTGTTACATCGGCCTGATTGGTGTTGTTATACGTGTAGTTTGCGTAAATACCAAAGCCACTATCAAAGGCGTGTTGAATAAACACTTCCACCCCTTTTGATACCGCATCAGTACCATTACCTACTGTGCTATACGGGGAAATACTAATAGTACCAGCATCAACAAGACCTGCTTGCCCTGCAAATTCACGCTGTGAATCAATCACCAGTGGCACGATAAAGTTATCGACCTGTTTATGAAATAACGCAACACCTAATGCAGAGCCTGGCGCGTAGTAATACTCAAGAGATAAATCGGCTTGTACTGACTCAAACGCTTTTAAATTTTTATTACCACCACTACCACTAAAACCGGGTTGTTCATTAAAAGCGGCGCGATCATCTGCCCATTCGTCCGACACATAAGTAATACGCTGTTGACTACCCAAATCGCCGTAATCGGGGCGCGACATCACTTTAGCAAGCGCACCACGGATCACCACATCATCACTGGCATCCCACGCAATATTTAAACTCGGCAATACGTGGGTGTCTGCTGTTTGCTGCGTGATCAACTGGTATTGCTCAACTAAACGATCATCACCGGTGATTTGCTCGCCCGTTTCGTCATCGGTTTCATCCAATAAAAAGGTATAGAGATCGGTTGAAGCACTGCTAGTCTTGGTTTGTACAACGCGCACACCAAAATTACCGCGTATATCTCTGTACTCAAAATCACCTTGTAAATAAAACGCACTGACCTGCTCGGCAATATCATAGACAAAGTTATCTTCAATTCGAGTATACGGCACATAGTTACTGTAAATATAATCGCGATATTTATGCCAATTAATAGTTGGCATTAAATTGATATTAAAGCCACCAGCAATATTGCTTTCACCTTCCACATTAAACACATCTTGTGCCTGTGGCATACCATTATTCCATTGATAGCTATCAAATTGCGTGATACCGCTTGCGCTTGCCTCGCCTGCGGCAATATCAAAACTCGGATCAAGGAAAAAGTTGTTGCCCGTTTCGCGATGCAGTGATGCATCGCGGTATTTTGCACCAGTGCGAATGGTGGTCAATATGCCCCAATCAACATAAAAATCAACGTCAGCTTGGTAGTACTTTTCTGCTAAGGTGCTACGTACAAAACTTGAGTTCGATGAGCCTGCATCACGACCTCCGCCAACACCTGCGAGCAAGTTATTGAGTGTATTTGGGTCTATCAGCATCGAAATACGGTCATCACTGATTGACCAAGCGGCACTTTGCGAGGCGTTCTCAATATTACTTTGCCCCTCACCCGCGTTTGAGCTTTTATACGCTGCTTGCCAACTTTCTTTTGGCCCGCCTTTAGCTTTAGTTTTACCAACGACAAAGCGTGCTGTAAAGTTGTCGCCTTCGTAGCTTAAGTTAAAATCAAAAGTATCAGAGGTTGACTCTTCATCCAAATAACTGCCGCGCAACCACGGCAATTGCATATCTTTTTCAACGCCACTGGCCATGGCACTGTAGTCCATGCCATTGACAATTGTGCCACTTTCATCAAGTGTAATACCGGTTAAAAAGTCAGGATTTAACGCCCATTCCGGCATATCAACGACCGAGTCGCTGCGTTGTTGCTTTAAACTAAAACCAAAGTAATTAAAACCTAGTTCAATGCGATTAGTTGGTCGCCACTGAGTCGAAAACTGCACGCCTTCACGTTCACGTTTTTCATTCACAACAGAGCTGCGCACCACCTGCGGAAACCACATATTCTCATAACGTTGCCCGTTGGCATCAGTCACCGCGCCCCAGTCATTACTGTTATTAACCTCGTTACCATTTATATCAACAGCTTGCTGACCTGTGTAACGCCAAACATTGGCATCTGTGCCGCCAGAGAGCGTACGGTTGGTGCGCTCTTGACGGGTATAGCCAAGTAAAAAACCAAAGCTATCGCTATCGTTTTTCCATGAATACAAACCAGTAAACTGAGGTTCATAATCTTCCGTTACATCTGCATAAGTACTTTCAACATTAAAAACGCCCGAATTAGCATCCATATCCAATGGTTTGCGGCTATGCATTAACACTGTACCACCGACGCCACCTTCATCTAGTCGCGCTTCAGGTGATTTGAATACTTCAACGCTTGCGATCATCGCTGATGGGAGTAAAGCATAATCAAATGAACGAGATGGCTCTCCTGGTGACGAGGCAATAAAATTACCATTTAACTGCGTGTAAGTAAGATCAGACGATAAACCACGAATACTCACCGTTGATCCTTCACCGCCTTCACGTTCAATCACTACACCCGGCACACGGGCTAATGAATCAGCCACGTTTTTATCCGGGAATTTACCAATGTCTTCAGCGGTAATGGCATCAACCACAGAACTTGATAAACGCTTCACCGCTAAGTTTTCAGCCATGCTAGAGCGAATACCTCGCACCTCAATCACTTCCATATCTTTTTCTGTTTGAGTGCCTGTTAATTGCTCGGCAGCCGCCGCATTCATAGCACTAAAAACCGATAAACTAATAACTGAAAAACGCAGCGATGCTGCTAAAGGCGAGTAACACGTTGAGGTTGACATTGAATGTACGAGTCCATTACTGGTTAACAATTGTAAAGGCGGCAATTGTACACAGCCAGACTTAATGGATTGTTAACCACAACTTACAAGTAACTGAATAAGCGAGCAAATAACCACCTCATAAATAGCCTTGCTCGCACCTAAATAACAGAGCTCGATAGGTTAATTACTCAAGCCTTGCATCCATAACGTTACTAACTGCTGAGCAGAGATACCTAGCGCTGGTGTCTCATTGGTATCAGCTGCTGTAGTGAAAATTTTCTGCGCGACTTGCCGACCAACAAGTTGAGAGGCTGAGGTTTTATCTATGCGTTGTTGATAAAAAGCCGTTAAGGCGTGCTCTAAATCATCATACTTTTCTAACACCCGTACAAGATGCCAAGCATCTTCTAGCGCCTGACATGCCCCCTGCCCTGAAGTAGGTAAAGGAGCATGAGCCGCATCTCCCATAATCAGTACGTTACCTTGATGCCAATATGGCAAACGGTCAATATCGTGCACAAATATTCGCTTCAGTGAGTTTTCATCATAAGACTTAAGCACCTGCTGTACCGCATCTGGCCAAGTTAAAAAGCGTTGGTGCATTTCTTCATACCAAGCAGATAGCGGCCGCGCTTTATCAATATTTGCACTCCACCCGGCAGCCCAATAACAAAGGTCTGCTTTAACAGGCACAATACCAAAGCGCTCGCCACGGCCGCGAAAATCATGGATCACATTATCTAAAGTGCCCGGTTTTAACTGGCTAATAGCAATAATATTAATAAACCCCTGATACTGAGGAGTGATTTTTTCAGCATATAAGAATTGCCTTACCACCGAGTTCATCCGCCCATCAGCGCCCACAACTAAATCAAAATCTTGTTTTAGTTGAGCAATCTCTGATACGGTTATTGCGCTGTTAAAATGTATGTTTACCCCTAAATCAGCTAATGTGCGGCCCAACACACTCATAAGATCACGGCGCAATATACTGATACTAGAAAAACCACTGAGTGTATTTACTTTTGCAATATCAAATTCACTTTGCACCGTGCCATGCTGATCACACTGACGCATAAACAAAGGCATACCGCCCAGCGCTTGGATCTGTTTATCCAAGCCCATTTGCTGTAACACAAACATTGCATTCGGCCATAACGTTACCCCGGCACCAATAGAGGAAATCTCACTATCGCGCTCAAATATGTTCACCTGATAACCTTTTCGTGCTGCAAGAATGGCCAGCGCTATCCCCCCGATGCCCGCACCCACAATGGCAATTCGCTTGCTGTTCATATTCTTTACCTCAATAATTAACTGAATAACCATTATCACAAAGTCATTTTTTAAGATAAATTAGTAATAATTGCGTTATTAATCCCATATTTTGAGTTAATTAATGATTGATAAAATCGAACTTCAGTGGTTACTCAGCTTTCAGTGCGTATATGAACAACTGAGCTTTAAACTCGCAGCCGAACAACTGCAATTGCCTACATCTAATGTTAGCCGCCATGTCGCGTTATTAGAGAAGCAACTTAATTTAAGGTTATTACAACGTACCACCCGAAAAATGATTGCAACGGCTGCAGGAAAACAACTTTATCAATCTATCACCCCACTGATACAAGCAATGAATGACTCGCTAGAAGAGGTGTCTTTGTATGGTGATTCTCTTGCCGGGCATCTTAAAATCATCATGCCTGATCTGCCTTTTTTAGCCGAAATAAGCGCAGAGTTTTGCTCTGTGCATCCACAAATACAACTAAGTTGCGATACGCAACTAAATCCAACCGAAGGCTTGTTAGAGGGATTTGATTTGGTGCTACGCTTTGGCCGTGGTCCATTGGACGATTCAGGTTGGGTTGCTAAAGAACTGCTGCGCTGGCCCAGTTGCATTGTTGGCGCGCCACAACTGATCAACAATGCGCCACCGCCTCGCTCGCTAGATGAGTTAAGTAAAGTTCCTTGTATTACTAGCTTATCAGTACTGCAAGGTATGCCTTGGCGTTTTAAACAGCAACAAGCAGTGCAAGTAAAATCTAATTTTAAAGTAAACAGTGGCAACATGGCCAAAGCCGCTGCACTAAAAGGGCTCGGCTATGCCATTTTACCCATTCATGCATGCCAAGAAGATATAGACAACGGCTCATTGATCAATATTAAACTCGACCATGAACCAGAAGATCTGGTGTTATACGCATTTTATGCAGGCAGAAAATACCCGCTAGAAAAGGTAAAAGTATTTTTAGAATTCTTAAAGTCTAACTGCATTGAGCTTACCTAAGATATCAATGCAATTAGAATTAGATGCACAAGTAAGCTAGAAGAAGGAAAGTATAAGCCCTCATATACAAGGTATCCCTCGATATGACACAATCGCCGGTGTAATGAGCCAAAAACACCTTAAAGTCATGCTTTCCCCTGTGATTAGAGGTATTAATAACCGCTCGTGATAATGGTTAAATATATTCTATAAAAGTTTTATTCATCTACTTGTAAATATTATAAAAGTAACCATATATCAATACTATAATGATTTAATAATTCATCAGCCGCTAGTAACAAAGGATGTATATGCACGCCGAAAATTCACTTTCTAACAGTAAAAATATACTCATTAATCTTACTGATCAAAATAGTAGCGATGCTAATTTAAATTACCTATTAACACACTTTTGTGGCACAACAATAACCTGCGCAGCTGATATTACCTGCGTTAATGATCCGCAAAGAATATATGTTATTGGCGATCTTGCAAAACTTGATAGCTGTTTTAATGAGCATGTTGAGCTGTTAGTTATTAAAGAATTTTCTCTTAATATTGAGCCTATAAGTAATGCGACACTAACAACCATTAGCCATGGGCAAGTGCCATTAAATATTCACGGTGCGGGGGTTTATTATCGTAAACTGTTTAGTGATGAATGTGACTATTTTTCAAAAATAAAAGCCGAGCATGACTTTCAACAATTAACAGAGTCTAACAAACCATCAACCGCGCTGCGTAAAGGCATATACATCAGCAAAGTAACGCAAACTAACGCTAAAGACGAGCAACTGCATTTTCATTTACTACGCTGCTCTAGCAATTTAACCGGGGCTACCGACAACCTGCGTGAAACCGACCATCACGTTGTTAATTTGGTAAATGAGGCAGCTAAATATGACTTTACACAGCCTACCGACCTTAATCATGTATTGGCGCAGATTTATGAAAATAAAGCTAAAGATGAAAATAACCCAAAAGATGTTAAAGCAAAAATAAAAGCCCACTCAGATAAAACCAAAGATATGCCAAAAGCGGGGCTAATTGCTTTTTGTACATTTTACGAAAACAGTAAATTTGCTGAGCTAACACCATCAAAAACCGACACATTCGATTGGTGTTATAAAAAATCAAGCGCCCTAACTCGTTTAATCTTTAAGCTTAAACCCACGGTAACTGATGAATCATTAGTAAAAGAATTTACCGTGACTTTATACCCTAACTCGGTGTTTATTATTCCGCTGTCAACTAATCGCTTATATACCCATGAAATACGCCCTTCGGTATTAAACATCGATAAAATTCCTATTAGAATGGGCTATGTAATACGCTGCTCTAATTTAGAAGCGGTTTATACAAACGATAAAACCTTCATAAAAGAAAATGATGAACTCATTGAAATGAAAAATATCAATGACGAAAACATGCTTGATTTAAGAGATGCTTACTACAAAGAAAACAAATACCAAAGCCACGTTGATTACGGCACAGTGCATTTTAGTATGAACTCTGGCGATTATAAAAAGCCGATATTATGACCTTCCCGTTTTATAAAATAACCCTCCCTTGTGATGAGCACTTATTTGCTCATTTACAAGCGCATACCCAATTAGAAAATATAACGAAAGGTCGGCTAGGTAACACGCTGATTAAAAAAACCAGTGCGGGTATTCCCCTTGTTAGAACCACCAGCCAATACCAACACCCGGCTCAAGCGTTTTTAACCTGCCACCAGCAAATTGTTGAGCATATAAATAAAGCGCTTAAACAACATGCATTACCAGAGACTGACTTTAACAATGCGTTGGTCGAAGTGTATGATGCCAGCTACAGCACCATGAAATATCACAGTGATCAGTGCTTAGACATTAAAAAACCTTCATGTATTGCGCTATTTTCGTGTTACGAAAAACCCGATTTATTAACTGATAAGCATATTAGAACTCTGCGCGTTAAACATAAAAATAGTGACGAGCAATTTGATATACCGCTCACACATAACAGTGTGGTGTTATTTTCAACCGATACCAATGAGCAGTATCATCATAAAATTATATTGCAAAAAACACCCAGTTTTAAAAAGGGTGAAATAGATAATAAATGGTTTGGCCTAACATTTAGAGAGTCAAAAACCTTTATCAAATTTAAAAACGGCCAACCCTATTTAAACAACGGCCAGCGGCTTACTTTCGCAACAGAATCTGAACAAAAACAATACTATAAGCTCAGAGGAGAAGAAAACAAAAGCCTTGAGTTTAACTATCCACCAATCAATTACACATTAAGTGCTGCCGATTTACTTGAGCCTTAAATATATTATTGAAAGTCGGTATGCCACTGGCTGCACTTACACCTGCGCCAGTGATATATAATATCGTCATAAATAATCCTGTTTAATTGTAAGATTTACGACTCGTTATTGCAGCGTTTAGAACCCTGTTGATTTCTAGCCAGTAAGTTAATTTGTGTAATTGCGCGCTCCATTTTTATGCGTGCTGAGCTATTAGCTGAGTGAACAGCTATTGCTGGTGGTACAAAGCCATCAATAAACACTGCCCGCTCAATCCAAAGTAAAACATCATAGCCAGTGCCTTTATTATCATTTCCTAAATCATGATCGAGGCTGAGCTGCTTTACTTTACCGGTCTTCAAAAGTTTAATCACTTCATCGGGCCAATAGGCTCGTAACCAACCGGCTGGAGTTTCCCTCTCATCATCTAAATATACGTTCATAGATTTATACCACTTAAAAAAGTATTCAGACTCTGAAAACAACAGCTAACAACCCTTTAAGTACAAATAGTGAATAACCGTTATTTCCCGGAGGGCGGCGGGGCTTGATTACGAATAAATGCGGGTATATCAAAAATATCTGAAGCTTGAGGTTTATAGATTACAGCATCTGGCTTTTTTAGTTCACTATTAGGCGCTTTATCATTAGGTTCAACAAGCATCTTCGCGCTTGCGCCCGTTGCTATGATCAACAGTTCGTAATTAGTTGCTAAGCTCTCAATTTTAGACACACCACAGATCACTAACGCATTAGGGCTAACTTGCTGGCGAACCGTGTCGGTGATGAGATTATAACTACCCAGTGAAATCTCATCTTTACAGTTTACTTGCACAATAACGCCGGTACTTGATGACATATCAACTTGGTTAACCAGCGGATTATTAAGCGCCCCATCAAGCGCGTTTGAAAGTTCATCTTCAAGATCGCACTTGCCTACACCTAATACGGCATCGCCTTGGCAATCCATAATTTTAGCAAAGTCGTTTAAATCAACGTTAATCAAACCTTGATAACACAGCATATCGATTAACGATTTTATTAATGAATGCAATATTTGGTTGCTGTGCTTAAATGCATCAAACAAGCCAACATCATTACCTAACACTTCAATAAGTTGATCATTAGGTAACGTGATCACCGCATTAGCATACTCTTTTAAGGTATTCAGCCCTGCTTGCGCTATGTTGCTTCTAAACTGCCCTTCACTGCTAAAAGGCAATGTCGCTACAAATATCACTGGCTTATTTTGCTCACGCGCAAGCTGCGCTATAAATGGGCTTGCGCCAGTGCCGGTGCCACCACCAAGCCCTGTTGCACACAATAAAATATCGCAGCTATTTATTAATACTAACAGTTGCTCTTTACTCTCTTGAGCAGCCTGTAGGCCAACCTCAGGATCGGCCCCAGCGCCATAACCATGAGTTAACTCAGCACCGATAAGCACGGCATCATCACTTTGTGTATGTTCGAGCACCACTTTATCGGTATTAACACTAAATAACTTAGCCTGCTTACTCTCTCGCTGCTCATAAATACTATTTAACGTATTACAGCCGCAGCCACCAATACCAAATACACCAATAGATAAACCATCTTGCTGCTCAATTAATTGAAACATAACCACTCCTTTCATCTTTAAAAGAAGCATAGCAAACAGGTGCGTCAAGAATTGACGCACCCAGACTAGCTAAGGTCATTAGAGGTAGTATGTAGTAGCAGCTTTAAGCTTAGAAATAATTCTTTGCCGCAGCTTTTCAGGTTTAATAACCTCAAGCCAATGAGCACATTTAAGCAACTCATCAGTTAACTGCTCTGTATCAATGGTTTGGTAGGTGAGTAATACGTTTTTATCGTCAATCTGTTGCTTGTCAATCAGCTCGCCAAGTTCAATAAAACCTTGATTAACCGCCGAATGGCTGGGCACTTTAACAATTAACTCAATAGCTGATTGCTTCATACCTTTATTAATCGCACTGCGTAACGATTTTAATTGCTCAGCAGTTGGCCCACGTCGTGTTTTTTGTAGTACCTGTACATTACGAATACGGTAAACCGGCATTTGGTAGCATTTATCGTGAAGTTGCCCCACCATAAACTGCACCATTAAAACACCGCCTTGCTCAACTAAGTTATAAAAACTCAATTCAGTAAACTTAAGCCAATGTGCCTCATTGTAAAGTACTCTATAAAGCTCAGCACTCACTGCACGTTTATGCTCAATCGCATGCTCAATTTGCGCAACTAAATGAGTATCAATATTCACCTTTAACGACGATTTTGGAAGGGTTGCAAGCCAGTCAGGTACATGGCCATTAAAACGCTTAAGAGCCTGCTCTGCTTTAGTATGCACAGAGCGTTTCACATCGCTCGGTACAGATTGCGGTAGTAGCTGCTCTAGCAGCAAATAATGTTCAGCGACTTCACTGCTCATTATTTTAGCGCTACCACCTCGCCACTGCGCATTGATAGACCAGCCATACGGTTTACTCCGCGTGTCTTTTTCAAGCCCAAAACAACCCTGATCGTAAAGTGATTGCAGGTCTCTCTGCAGCATGCGAACTGAGATATCAAAGCCCCGACTTAAAAGCTTAGCTTTCAAGTCGGGTACTGAAACACGTTTTGGGGCTTTTGGTATACAATCAAAAAGTAAATTATACCGCTGTATCTGCATTGCTTATAAAACCCTAAGTAATAGTTTGTTAAAAATCACTAAGCTTAACACTCTATCTACCTTAGACTTTTAAAATAACACCTCGATGGTATTTCAAGTATTTATGGTGTTCACTTTGTGTTTTAATCTTTATTGAGTTATCAAGCTGTAATTCATCAATAAGCTTCAATGGTAGTTTTTTACTAAATATAATTTCCCCGCCATCTTCAAAACTAATGAAGCCTTTATCAAATAAATCATCGTATAGTGAAGATAAAAGCAACCCATTATACTTATCTAACCTTTGAAGATTATCTGAATCTTTCCAAGGCCTAATATGGGAAGCTTTTAAAACGGCCTCAAACTTTACTCCAGTAACTGCACAGCCTTTCCAAAGCGAGATCAAACTTTTTCGATATTTCCCCTGCCCTATACGTGATTGAATTAAGCTTTCACGTTCCGTAGGTGATAGTGATACAGAACAATCCAAATCAATTAATGTTTCGTAAAAGCTATCTTTTAGTTGACTAAAAACACCTGTACCTAAAGTTTCACGTAAACGTGTAAACTTCTCTGTATTGCTTTCCTTTGTAGAAAATTTGATATTAACAAAGTGTTTATCTTCATCAGCTTTAATTTGCGATTTATCTATTATTGCATTTGTAACACGATGAAAGTCTTCTTGTGTAAGCTTTCCGACTACAAGAGCGCCATTTTCAGAGCAATATATCCTTAATCTTGACGCTTGTCCTCTGCCTACCATAAACCGAGGCCTTTCTTTATTATCGTGCCAACGGCAATCTGATGTTATTAGGCTATTTTTAACAACTAAAGTTAAAGTATTTGCTAAATCAAATACCTCTGGGAAATTCATAAACCATTCTTTTGCTTTTTCTGGTATCTCAAATGCTGCTTTGCTTATATCTATCATAGTTATTCTCCAATAAAGTTGTTATACATATCTTTTTCATTAATTTTCAATTAAACAAACCCAATCTTCTGCTTCCCGCCTTCTTTAAGATCGTTTTGCTCTTGTAATATCGATAACATTCGCTCTTGAGTCATTCGTTTCTTTGAAAATTTCATTTGCCTTTTTACAATCGCAAAGTCACCTGGTGTTAGCTTCGACAGTTTGAATAGCTTATGCATTAGGTCCTTCTTTAACACCCCTTGGCCCAATGTATCTTTAAATAATTGCTTAGCTTGAACCGAAGTTAAGTAGGTTAAATTTAAATTAAAATCAAATCGCCTCATTACCGCTTTATCTAAGTTTTTAGCAAAGTTAGTCGCAGCAAAAAGTGGGAGTTGAAATTGCTCCATCTGGCATAATAATTCATTAACTGTTTGTACCTCCCAATTTGCCGTTGCTTGTTCACGGCTACACAACAAGCTATCAGCTTCATCAATAAATATTGCACTTCCTTCTTGTGTAGCTTGTTTAAATAGTTGAGCAATGTTTTGCTCATTTTCGCCAACCCACTTGCTTAGTAAGTCAGATGCTTTGATCGAAATAAGTTTAAAGTCAGCTTTTTCGCATAAATAATTCACAAAGGCTGTTTTACCTGTGCCTGGCGGGCCAGTTAGCAATGTACGTGAACTTGAATACTCTATTACAGCCTCTTCCACCTGTTCGAGTGATGCATACTCAGACTCTACGTTTACCATTTGTGGATTAAACTTTTGCGCTGCTTGATAAGTTAATTCATATGTTGAAAAGCCGCATGCAGTTAAGGTGTCTTGAATATTCTCTTCAATACATTCACGTGCTTCTTGAGCTTTAAACCCACATAACCTCGCTACATGTACTGCTTTAGCAATATGAGCTGGCAGCAAATTCTTTTGAGCAGCTAACTGACTTATAAAGCTGTTACCAACACTCAAGCCTTTAACATATTTGCCGATCATTTTTTCTTTAGTTGCTTTGTTTAGATCAGGAATTTCGTAAACAATATTAAATCGTCTAATAACGCTCTGTGGTAAATCCTCTAAATGGTTGGTGATCCAAATACTCACTACCGGATGATTTTCAATGTAAGTATGAAGTAGCTCTTTTGAGAAGCTTTTAGAGAATAAATCACGCTCAAAAATGTTTTCACACTCATCCAATAACAATATTGTTTTTTTACGCTTACCTACCAACTTACTCACCACATTAAAGTGCTCTAAACGCAGCTCAGAGCTTGCGCTTCGACTATCGAGCTCGTTAGTTGGGTTTATTAAGTTGCTACCTTTAGCTTGCACCTTAAGCAACTGCGAGTCACACGCTTGCGCTAAATATTTCGCCAATGAAGTTTTACCCGAACCTGGCACACCATAAAATAAAATACTCAATGGTTGCCCACCGGTCTTAGTCGCATTTTGTGTAGCTTTTAGTAAAGTATTTAAATCTAAGTGCGATAAATCAGCAGCGCTAAGTTCAGAAGCTTCACAGGCAGTGACCAAGTTAGATAAAATATCACTTTCACTATTTAACTTACCCTCGAGCAGGCTTTTAGCAATTGCGTTTGGTAATATTAAAAACTCATCTTCCCCAGCAAATATCTCCATATCCATTGAATACATGCCAGATTCAATAATTAACCCAATTTGCTTGTTAAGCAGTGCCTCATCAATACTAAGCACGTAAGCTATTTTTTCTAAAATAACGCTCGCGTAATCGTCACGTAAGTATTCAACAAGTTCGCGCAATGGTTTACTGAGCGTCATACAGCACGAAAAAATAACTAAAGGAGTAACCACTTTTGGCAGTGAAAACGCTTTACAAAATATATACACATTTTTTTGTATCGTTTTTGACATTGTGTTGATTGCTAAATGATCTATTCGCGTGATCAAATCATCAACATCTAAGCCCTGTAAATTTGTATAGCTAAAGCCAGAAATGCTACATAAAGCCTTTTTAAATAGCTTATCTTGCCAAAGCTCTTCTGTGTCGAACTCTTCTAATAATTCAGTGGTAAAGTGTGCCACAATACGTTTTAATTGAGGGGTTGTGTTCATGCTATGTACCTAGTTGTTTGTAATCAATGGATACATAGTAGCAAGGCAAAAAATTTTGAGAGCACGTAACAATAAAACTAAATTTACAATATAAAACAACCACTTAAAAACATAAAAACGACTGAAATTTAATTTTTTAAATGATTTTTGACTTTAAGCTCTATAACAACTTGTTATATATGATGTTTATTGTCTAATTTGAAGATGTAAAATTAACTAATAGCTCTAAAAGGCACGTGTGAGGATTTATATGGAAATATTGAATAAAAAACCAGGTTCATTTGATAATCCTATTATCATAAAGAATAAACATCAAAACATAGAGTTATCTAAAGAGTATGCACGCCGTGGGGAGTTATATATCCATCGCACTTTTCTACAAAAATCTACAAAACATAACTACGGTGATGAATTTGCATTTGATAAGGCGCCAGAAGGAGACGAACATTTTGCTTTAAATGTAATCTCCAACCCTAATTTACAGCCACTTGATATTAAAATAGCCTTAGCCTTATTTGAAATACTTGAATGGCGTCACAAAGCTGAAGGCATGGTTTACTTATGTACCTCAAAAGAGTTAGACCTCGAAAACTATGGTGAATTCGGGGAGGATATTGTTTTTAGCGATGGATTTGAGAGAGAAATAGACCCCACCCCCCTTGCCGACCAATTATCTGCGTTATTTAAAACTTCAATTTCTACCGATGCTTTAAATAAAGTACTTAACCGTTTGGATAGCTTCCACTATATAAACGTAACCCCAGTTACAATGGCAAATTCAAAACTTGCTAAACCAGAACAAAAAACGAGTAAGAGTAAAGCTTATCTTAAGCTAATTGAAATTAACGAAATGATGGATACAAAAAACCTCACCAATATTTGGGTTGTAAATAAGGAATTAAAATGAATAAACATAATTATTGCCGCAGAATTATGGAAGTGTACGGTGTTATTGTCGACTTTGAAGGGAATATTTCTAGAACTAATGTACCAGGCCCGATAGATGAAAATGAAACACTCAGAGGTTGGACTAATAGAGTTTTAGGTGATGACGTTTATGATGTCTCGTTTAGTTTGCAGCACACTTATGCACCACAAACTAGGATGAGTACGATTATTGATGACTCCTATGATGCTGCACAGCAAGCCAAAAAAATACTGAAAAACACAGTTAAAAATAAAACGGACCGCTTGAAGGAAGAGCTAAAAGAAGAGCTGGAGCACGAATCTTTAAAACACCAGAAAAAAATTAAAAAGATTTTAGCTAAGCAAAAAGCTAAAAAAGAAATACCCGTAGAGGTGACCTCTCCCGAAGCCGATGATTTAGATCTTGAAGAAATTTATGGCTTAGCAAAAGATTTAACTCTTCACCCAATAACGGAGCAATTAATAGACTCCGCATTTAATCGTGAAAGTTTGACTCCTGAAGAGTTAATCTTAAATTTAGTGATGTCGTTAAACCTACGTGTAGATGAACTCGATAAACTCAGAGACATTACTTCTTAATATCGACTTATAGAGTTAGCATTTCTGACTATAAACCCAATCTCTACTTGCTTATTTAGCTAATTTATATAAATTAGCTAAATACTCTTCTCAAAGTACACTCTTATGAACGAGCAAGTGATATTCCATAATATCAAAACAGCGTTAAACAACGCGCCACGCAATCAGTTTACTGTCGAAATGCACCTACAAATGATTAAATACGCTGATAATCTAAAAAGCATAACCGCTAAAGAGTTTTGCCAAGGCGTAGGGTTAAAAGACAGTTTTGGCACTGAATTTTCAAAAATGCGCAACCTCACTCAACGACTCAAAGCCGCAGGCTTAAACACCGACTTGCTCTAATAACGCTTTCACAAGGATTAAACGAAACTCCAATGGCTATTAAAAAAACAGAACTCTATTCATCTCTTTGGGCAAGTTGTGACGAACTACGTGGTGGTATGGATGCCAGCCAATATAAAGACTACGTACTGACTATGTTATTTATGAAGTACGTAAGCGACAAATTTAAAGGCGACCCTTACGCCATGATAGTCGTACCAAAAGGTGCAAGCTACGACGATATGATTGCCGCTAAAGGCGATAAAGAAATTGGCGATAAAATTAATAAAATCATTTCAGCCCTTGCTGAAGAAAACGACCTTAAGGGCGTGATTGATGTTGCCGACTTTAACGATGAAGACAAGCTCGGTAAAGGCAAAGATATGATTGACCGCCTGACCAAATTGGTAGGTATATTTCAGGGGTTAGACTTATCAACCAACCGTGCTGGCGGCGACGACTTATTAGGTGATGCTTATGAGTTTTTAATGCGCCACTTTGCGACTGAATCGGGTAAATCAAAAGGCCAGTTTTATACGCCATCTGAGGTTTCTCAAATATTAGCCAAAGTAGTGGGAATAACAAAAGATACCCCGCAAGATGCTACCGCGTACGATCCTACATCGGGCTCAGGTTCGTTATTATTAAAAGCCAGTGACGAAGCCCCTCGAGGGCTGTCTATTTACGGGCAAGAAATGGATAACGCGACTAGCGCACTCGCTCGTATGAACATGATATTGCACAACAATACAACGGCTAAAATTTTCAAGGGTAATACGCTTTCAGAACCACATTGGAAAGACGCAGATGGCCAACTTAAAACATTTGATTTTGCAGTTGCTAATCCGCCTTTTTCAAACAAAAACTGGACTAGCGGCTTAACCCCAGAAAACGATTTATATAACCGTTTTACGTGGGGCATACCACCAGAAAAAAACGGCGACTACACCTTTTTACTACACATTATTAAAAGCTTAAAAAGTACCGGTAAGGGGGCAGTAATATTACCACACGGAGTATTATTCCGTGGTAATGCCGAAGCCACCATTCGTGAAAACCTAATTAAGCAAGGTTACATCAAAGGCATTATTGGCTTACCTGCTAACCTGTTCTACGGTACGGGTATTCCCGCTTGTATTATCGTGATCGATAAAGAGCACGCGCAAAAAGCGGTTACTAATTTTACTGAAGACGATGAAAATCTACCGACCATTGAAGGTCGCTCTATTTTTATGATTGATGCCAGTAAAGGCTTTATTAAAGATGGCAACAAAAACCGCCTGCGCAGCCAAGACATTCATAAAATTGTTGATGTATTTAACAAAGGTTTACAGCTTGAACGCTTTAGCCGATTAGTACCGATTGACGAAATCGCCAAGAATGATTTTAACCTTAATATCCCTCGTTATATTGACTCATCTGAGCCAGAAGATTTACACGATTTAAGCGCTCACCTGCAAGGCGGTATTCCTAACCGAGATATCGATGTATTACAGCATTACTGGCAAGTGTTCCCAAGCATTAGGGCGACTTTATTCAAGCCAGCGCCTGACCCTAAACGAAGCGGTTACAGCCTCTGTATGCTTGAAGCCAGCCAAGTTAAAAGCAGCATTCTTGCTCATCAAGAGTTTAAAGACTTTGCTAGCCGCAGCTTATTGCCATTTAAGAACTGGATACCTGAAGCTAAATTAAAAGAGATAACAGTCGGTGATAATCCAAAAGAGTTTATCTTTAATATTTCAGAAAACTTACTGAGCAGCTATGCCAATAGCGAGCTACTCAGTAAATACGATATTTACCAAATTCTGATGGACTACTGGGCCGATACCCAACAAGACGATGTGTATGTAATAGCACAAGATGATTGGCAAGCAGGTAATACGTTACGGGAGTTAATTGCTAAAAAAGGCGAAAAGCTTAAAGAAACGCCTGATTTAATTATCAATAAAACAAAGTACAAAGCCGAGCTTATTCCACCAAGCTTAATAGTTGCTCGTTACTTTGCAGGTGTTCAAGCTCAGATTGATGCTCTGCAAGCTAAACAAGACGCAGCCACTCAATCGCTAGAAAGCTACCTTGAGGAAAATGGTGGTGAAGATGGCTTACTGACTGAAGCTCTCAACGATAAAGACAAAATCACCAAAGCCAGTGTTGCCGCAAGAGCTAAGCTAGCAACTGATGTTGAAGAAGTGAAAGCGCTGAAACAAGCAACCAAGCTATTTAACGCTGAAGCGACTGCGAAAAAAGCAGTAAAAGAAGCACAAGAGGCTCTGGATTTAGCTGTATTCAATCAATATCCAAAA
Organism: Pseudoalteromonas sp. SG41-2; assembly: GCF_014164535.1. Lineage (NCBI taxonomy): Bacteria > Pseudomonadati > Pseudomonadota > Gammaproteobacteria > Alteromonadales > Pseudoalteromonadaceae > Pseudoalteromonas > Pseudoalteromonas sp. SG41-2. Next base: position 43,531 of record NZ_JACJFK010000009.1, read on the forward strand.
CTAACCATTGATGAAATCAAAACCCTGATTGTCGATGACAAATGGCTTGCCACTCTACAAGCTAATATCGTTGCAGAAATTGAACGAGTCACTCAGCAAATGGCAAACCGAGTTAAAGAGCTGGAAGAACGTTATAGCACGCCACTGCCAACACTCACAAAATCAGTCGATGACCTTAGCGATAAAGTCACAGACCACTTAAAAGCAATGGGTTTGGAGTGGTCACTATGAGTACTATAGATTTAGTCCCTGATGGTTTTAAAAAGTCAGATGTTGGAGTAATCCCTAAAACATGGGATATCAAACCATTTGGTGAGTGCTTTAACATCATCGCTGGCTTGGGGTTTGGTAAATCTGAATATACGCAGAGTGGTTTAAACTTGTTAAGAATTGATAATGTTTCTTATGGAAAGGTTATTTGGGATTCTATAGCTTATTTACCTGAGAATTATGTAAACAAGTACCCTCATTTAATTCTTCAAGCTGGTGATCTACTATTGGCGTTAAATAGGCCAATCACTAATGGAAAGCTAAAATTAGCTAAATTAGCCCCACACGATCTACCTAGTATCCTATATCAACGCGTTGGTAAAATTTCAACATCTGATAAAAATATAGATCTTAATTTCGCATTCTTTTTGCTAACGAAATTTATAAAATTGTTCGTAGAAGAAAGTGCTGTTGGAACTGATCAGCCCTTTATTAGCACAACAAAGCTAAAAAAGTGTGTTTTACCAATACCACCAAAGGAAGAACAAACCGCTATTGCCAATGCCTTATCCGATGTTGATGCGCTATTAACTGAATTAGAAAACCTAATCACTAAAAAGCAAGCGATTAAAACCGCCACCATGCAGCAACTACTCACAGGTAAAACCCGTTTACCGCAGTTTGCTACATACACTGAAGGCGCTGACGAAGGTAAGCGTAAAGGCACAAAATCCAGCGAACTAGGCAAAATCCCTGAGGATTGGGATGTTGAAAAAATAGGTTCAGTTGTATCAATAACTACAGGTAGTAGAAACACTCAAGATAAATTATCAAGCGGCAAATACCCATTCTTTGTTAGATCACAAACTATAGAGCGTATTGATACCTATTCTTTCGATGGAGAAGCTGTACTTACTGCTGGTGACGGGGTTGGTACAGGCAAAATTTTTCATTACATCAATGGCAAATTTGATTATCACCAAAGAGTTTATTTGATGCATAACTTTGGTGACCGAATTGACGGTTATTACTTTTATATTTACTTTAGCAATTTTTTCTACGATAGGATCATGTCTATGACAGCAAAGTCGTCTGTGGATTCTGTTCGCAGAGAAATGATTGCTGACATGCTTATTACGCTCCCACCAAAAGAAGAACAAGTCGCTACCGCCACTATCCTCTCGGATATGGATAACGAAATCCAAACCCTTGAACAACGCTTGACGAAAACGCGCCAAATCAAGCAAGGTATGATGCAACAGCTACTCTCAGGCCGCACAAGGTTGCCATTTAAAAAACTTGAGACTAAACAGGATGGAGGTAGCTGATGCCGACAGAACAAAACCTTGCCCAGCTGCGAGCTCTGTTAAAAGAGTTATGCCATTTACCCGATGAAACCGAATGGGTGGAATTTAAGCATAATGTTGATGTGATTAAAATTGGCGAATATATCTCTGCACTCGCAAACTCAGCCGCGCTACTTGGCAAGCAAACTGCGTACTTAGTTTATGGTGTAGATGATAAGACCCATGATGTAATTGGTACGAACTTTAAACCTTCAACTCAAAAGCATAAAGGGCAAGAGCTAGAGAGCTGGTTGTTACAAAAAACCGCACCCAAAATACATTTTCAGTTTTACGAATTTAGCCATGTTAACGATTTACCTGTTGTTATTTTGGAGGTGCAGGCAGCAGCGCATACACCTGTGCAATTTGATGGTACAGAGTTTATTCGTATTGGCTCTTACAAAAAAAAGCTACGTGAATACCCCGAAAAAGAACGTGCGTTATGGCGCGTATTTGATAACACCCCGTTTGAGCAACAATTAGCAGCAGAAAATTGCAATGTTGAAGAAGTGCTAAAGCTTATAGACTACCCCTCTTATTTTGACTTAGTTAATTTGCCTCTACCTGAAGGTCGCGAAGGGATTTTAAACGCACTTGAAGCTGATAAACTCATTAGTGCAACGCAAGCGGGTAAATGGCATATTACCAATTTAGGGGCGATATTATTTGCTAAAAAGCTGCAAGATTTTCAGCATTTAGCTCGTAAAGCCGTGCGGTTAGTGCAGTATAAAGGGAATAGCCGAGTAGAAACAGTACGAGAACTCGAAGGTAATAAAGGCTATGCCGTTGGCTTCGAAGGACTTATAGATTATTTAAAGACCCTACTGCCTTCTAATGAAGAAATTGGCAAAGCATTTCGTAAAGAAGTACCTATGTATCCAGAGCTAGCGATACGCGCATGGAAATAACCAACCCTGGTATTCCGCTAGTCGATACAGATCGATTTTTAGATTCCCCACCTAGAAGCCGTAACGAAGCGCTAGCTTCTTTTATGCGTCGTATTAATATTTGTGAAGAGCGCGGTACGGGTATTGATAAAGTTATTTTTCAAACTGAGTTATATCAATTACCTGCCCCTTTATTTGAAGTAACAGAGCACCATACTCGTTCTGTTTTATTTGGTCATAGGGAATTTGCTGAAATGGACAAAGAAGATCGTATTCGTGCCTGTTATCAGCATTGTTGTTTAAAGCATGTAAACAGAGAGCATATGAATAATAAGTCGCTACGCGAGCGCTTTGCTATTGCTGAAAAGAATAGCGCAATGGTAAGCAGAATAATAAAGGATACAGTCCATGCGGGCTTAATTAAACCTTATGATGCCGATGCAGGAACCAAAGCAATGCGCTACGTACCACACTGGTATTAATTTGCTTGACCGTTGCTTGACTAGGAAATCAATTAAGTGATTTTATAAAGCAAAAAAAAACATAACAAGCTGTAATTTATAAACTTTATTTAAATCAATTTGCTTGATTACTTTATAAATAAAGAGTTTTAATAATCTAAAATGTGAAGTTGAAATAATAACTATGACAGGAAAACTTAATAAGGACATTATATCGGTTAGCACATTACTCAAAAAGAGTAATTTAGCTATACCCAACTATCAACGCCCTTACAAATGGACACAAGCTAACCTTGCTGATTTGCTCGGTGATTTAAAATTTTATAGAGGTAAATTAGCTTACCGCCTTGGGTCTATTGTATTTCATCAACATTCAGAAAAAAAACAAGAAACGCTCGACATTGTTGATGGGCAGCAACGTACGCTCACACTTGTGCTATTAGTAAAAGCCTTGCTAGATGAACGACTCAATACAAATGACTCCAATGCACAAATTAAACGTCAAGATGTAAAAACATTACTGCTCTCACTTGAGCAACCAATTAATAATTTTTTACAACGTCAAACCTTTAATAGTGATATATCGCATCGTAATTTACATCAAAATTTTATGGCAGCTAAACGCGCGGTAGCACGAAGTGATTTTACCGAGGCCGATATTGAGTTTTTATTGAAACGCTGTGAAGTGGTTACTTTTGTACTTAATGATATATCTGAAGCCTTTCAGTTTTTTGATTCACAAAATGCCAGAGGCCGAGATTTAGATCCGCACGATTTGTTAAAAGCCTTTCATTTACGTGAGTTTTCAGACGCTGAAACCGAATTAAAAGCCGATTCTGTACGCCATTGGGAAAGCTTAGAGAGCGGACAGCTAGCACGATTATTTGCTAACTACTTATTTCGTATTCGCAACTGGGCACAAGGGAAATCGGCACTGTATTTTAACAAATCACAAGTGGGATTATTTAAAGGGGTAAATATTGACCAGGTTGGACTTTACCCGTATGTAGAACCACTTCGCATTTCCCATCACTTTGTTGATGACTATAACGCGCAATATCAGCGCCATATTGATCATCAACATATGCGTTTTCCTTTCCACCTTGATCAAATGATTATAAACGGTAGGCGCTTTTTTGAAATGACGAGTCATTATCAGCAAAAAATTGCTGAGATAGTGAGCGATGAACGTAATAGCAAAAATAACGACTCTAAGCAGCTTATTCGCATATTAGATAATGAACTAGAACCACGTGCTTGTAAGATTTTATACACACTTAACAGCTACAGTTCACGTACACGAACAGGTGATGGCTATATACGTAATCTATTTGATTGCGCGGTGATTTTTTATTTAGATAAGTTTGGCCCACATGAGCTATCGCAAGCTATAGAAAAGCTGTTTATTTGGGCTTATAGCTGCCGCTTGAAAATGCAGGTTGTTGGTATTGAGCGCATGAATAAACATGCACTCAGCCATAATGTGTTTGAGCGAATAAAACAAGCAGTACAACCAAGTGATGTATTAAATTGGCCTTTACCAACATTGAAAAAGTCTGAATGTAATGGAACTAAGCTTACTGAGATCGCTAATCTGTTTGAGGAAATGAAGTACTATGAATAATGTCCAAGCGCTCAAGGTGCAAAGCAGTAATGTCAACGCGAACAATCAGATACATAGTTACAAAGTTAAAGAGTTATTAAGTGATACTAACCGATATTTAGTCCCTATGTATCAACGTAACTATGCATGGGGTGAAGGTGAAATTAATCAATTAATACAAGATGTGTTGGATTATCAGGAAAATAAACCAAATCAAACCTATTATATTGGTACATTGGTGGTGTTTAAGCGCAAAGATGACAGCTATGAAGTCATAGATGGCCAGCAGCGATTTACGACCCTTACCTTATTGGCTTTTGCTCTTAAACGTATGGTCACTAAGTATCAAGCCTTTGATATGGGTTGGTATGACGTAGTAAATCTCAGTTTTGAAAATCGTCAGAAGTCATCTGACACTTTTGCAAGTTTGATTCAGGGCGTTGCTTTAGAGAATCTAAGCACAGATGACTATAATTTAGATGTAATTAATGGTTATACATTACTTGAAAAGGGCTTATTAGCGCTTGGAGCTAAGCTAGAAGGTTTTTGCTCTTACTTATTCGATAAAGTAGAAATTACTCGTGTTTGTGTACCAGAAGATACCGATTTGAATCATTACTTTGAGGTAATGAATAACCGTGGTGAGCAGCTTGAAAAGCATGAAGTGATTAAAGCAAGATTGATGTCGGTGCTAACCGATGACAATGATAAAGAATTATTAAGTAAGGTCTGGGACGCTACCGCTAATATGGAACGTTACATTCAGTATGGTTTTAATCCAGATGAGCGCCACTGCATATTTGGTAAAGATGACTGGGGGCAATTTACGCCAATAAATTATGCTGATTTAGCTGCGTGTATTGAAAGCGTAGCCAAAACAAAACAGAGCGGAAAAATTGAAAGCGCCTCTCTTTCGCTAAATGACATGTTAGCCAAGCCACCACCGTCGTCTTTAGGGACAGATATTACGCTTACACCTGAGCGCTTTAATAGCGTGATTAACTTTTCAAACTTCTTACTTCATGTGTTACGAGTTTTAACAAAACAAGACATCGCATTAGACGATAAGCGCTTACTAGAACAGTTTGATAGATATTTAAAAGACAGCAACAATAAAGTTAAAGCAGTAAAAGACTTCGTTTATGCATTATTAAAGTGCAAATACCTTTTTGACCAATTCATCATCAAACGTGAATTTAGTGACGGTAAAGATAAATGGAGCTTAAAACGTCTGCATTTTTATAATACAAAAAGCCAAAGCTATATAAACACTTTTGGTGGCAGTAATGAACTAGATGATGAAGATGGCTTTAAGGGACAAAACCGAGTATGCCTAATGTTGCTGTCGGCTTTTCATGTTTCCACTCCGACTTTGGTTTATAAGCATTGGCTCAATGCTGCTCTTTACTATCTATACAACGCAGAAGAAGTGGATTTTGAAGGTTACATGAAGCACCTAAGACGGGTAGCTAAACGCTTTATATTTGACCGTTTTCTCTCTCACCAAGAGGGTAAAACGTACTTTGAAATGATTTATAAGTCGAAATCAAACGACTATCCAAAAAATTTAACCGCAAATGATATTAATATTGATAAGCTGTGTTTTGGGGAAATAGAGAATAACTTTGTTTTTAACTATCTTGATTATTTGCTTTGGCGAAAAAAGCGTAATTCAACAGCTGTTATTTCTGAGTTCGAGTTTACATTTAGAAGCTCAGTTGAGCACTTTTATCCGCAACATCCAATGAATGACTTCGAACCACTTAAAGGTGGTTCGCTTCATGAGTTCGGTAATTTGTGCTTAATAAGTCATAGTAAAAATTCACGTTTAAGTAATTTCCCCCCTAAAACAAAACTTAATCATTTTACCGCTGGATTAAAGAAAAATCAGATCGATAGCCTAAAGCTATATGAAATGCTACAACTAATGGAGCAAGACGATAGCTGGGAAGACACCCAAATAATAAAGCATGGACAAGAAATGCTGTCTATTTTATGTGGTTCAACAAAAACAAAAAAGAAAACGCAAACAAGGAAGTAATATGAGTAATGTCGGTCAATTAGAACGAAAAACCCAAAGCCGAGCAGTAACATTTTTCAAAGAGCAGCTTAATTACGACTATCTAGGTGATTGGGAATACCGCGAAGGCAACAACAACATTGAAACGCCATTACTTACTAAATGGCTTAAAGCCCGTGGAACACCTGAAGCGCTTATTAAGCGTGCACTACGAAAATTAGACACTGCCGCAGCTCTAGGCGAAGGTAAAAAGCTCTTTGATGCTAATAAAGATGTATACCGGCTACTGCGTTATGGCGTAAAAGAAAAAGAAGGCACGGGACAGCAAAATCAAACAGTTTGGCTGATCGATTGGGAAAACCCAGAAGCTAATCATTTTGCGATTGCTGAAGAGGTAACCGTAAAAGGCGACCAGCTCTCACCTAAAAGAAAGCGCCCTGATATAGTAATTTATGTAAACGGCATTGCGCTTGGCGTAATTGAATTAAAGCGCTCCTCGGTCTCAGTAAGTGAAGGTATTCGTCAAAACTTAGATAACCAGAAAAAAGATTTTATTCGTAATTTTTTTAGCACCATGCAACTGATTATGGCGGGTAACGATACGCAAGGTATACGCTACGGTACAATTGAAACCTCTGAAAAATATTACCTAGAATGGAAAGAGCCAAATAGCACACAAGGCTTACCAGCTGCGGGGGTAACAGCAGACACCTTACTAGATACTCATCTTGCTCAATTATGCGATAAGCATCGATTTTTGCAGCTTATACATGACTTTATTGTGTTTGATGCCGGTGTTAAAAAAACCTGCCGGCATAATCAGTTTTTTGGTGTTCAAGCCGCTAAAAAACATGTAACAGCAAAGCAAGATGGTATTATTTGGCACACTCAAGGCTCAGGTAAAAGCCTGACTATGGTGTGGCTAGCTAAGTGGATACGCGAAAACATAACGGACTCACGAGTATTAATCGTGACGGATAGAACCGAACTAGATGAACAAATTGAGAAGGTATTTTCTGGTGTTGATGAAGAGATATATCGTACCCAAAGTGGTCAAGATTTAGTTGCCACCTTAAACCAACCTAACCCTTGGCTACTTTGCTCATTAGTACACAAATTTGGCCGTAATGGTGAAGCTCCAAACGATGAAGACGATGAAGAAGCAACAAAAGATTATCTTGAAGCACTGACTAAAAACTTACCAAGTGACTTTGCTGCTAAAGGCAACCTATTTGTGTTTGTGGATGAGTGTCATAGAACGCAATCGGGTAAGTTACACGAAGCAATGAAAGCGCTTTTACCTGATGCTATGTTTGTTGGTTTTACTGGTACACCATTAATGAAAAAGGACAAGAAAAAGTCTTTAGAAGTATTTGGCCCATACATTCACACCTATAAGTTTGATGAAGCTGTAAATGACGGTGTAGTACTCGACTTACGGTATGAAGCTAGAGACATCGATCAGCATTTAACTTCAGAGAAAAAAGTAGATCAATGGTTTGAGGCTAAGACTAAAGGGCTTTCAAACCTAGCCAAAATGCAGCTCAAACAAAAATGGGGCACCATGCAAAAGGTGCTTTCGAGTAAATCTCGCTTAGAGCAAATTGTTAGTGACATTTTGATGGATATGGAGATCAAACCTGCACTTATGACCGGCAGAGGTAATGCCATGTTGGTTTGCGCAAGTGTGCACCAAGCCTGCGTTGTTTATGACTTATTTAGTAAAACGGATCTTGCTGGCAAATGCGCTGTTGTGACAAGTTATCAGCCTTCTGCAAGTAGTATTAAAGGTGAAGAATCAGGTGAAGGTTTAACTCAAAAATTATTTAAGTACGACACCTACCGAAAAATGCTGGCGAACTATTTTGAGCAACCCGAACATGAAGCTGCAAAACGCGTAGAAGAGTTTGAAAAAACAGTTAAAAAGCGCTTTATTGATGAACCTGGTCAAATGCGGTTACTTATTGTGGTAGATAAGCTATTGACCGGTTTTGATGCTCCTTCTGCTACCTATTTATATATTGATAAAAAGATGGCTGACCACAATCTGTTTCAAGCAATTTGTCGTGTAAATAGGCTTGACGGTGAAGATAAAGACTATGGTTATATTATCGATTATAAAGATTTATTTCGCTCATTAGATAAAGCGATTAAAGATTTCACCGCTGAAGCTTTTGATGGTTACGATGAAGAAGATGTCGCTGGTTTATTAAAAGATCGCCTCAAAGAATCTAAATCTGATTTAGACAATGCATTAGAAGCTGTTAGAGCTTTATGTGAACCAGTAAAAGCACCAAGAAATACTAAAGACTTTATTCATTACTTTTGTGGTGAATCAGGAGTTGAACCAACAGATGAAAACGAACGCAATGAAAAAGAAGCACTACGTTTAACCCTTTATCAAACCGTTGCCAAACTTATACGTGCGTACGCCAATGTTGCAAATGAGATGGATCAAGCTGGTTATTCACTGACTGAAGCTGAAAAAATAAAAAAAGAAGTCGCTTATTTTGAGAAAGTTCGTGACGAAGTAAAACTAGCCAGTGGCGACTTACTCGAAATGAAACGCTTTGAGCCTGCAATGCGACATTTGCTCGATATGTATATTCGTGCTGATGACAGCGAAATACTCATGGATTTTGAGGAACTTGGCTTAATAGATTTAGTGGTAAATAATAATGGCGCAGGACTTGATTCATTACCTGAAGGCATTAGAAATAATGAAGAATCGATGGCGGAAGCGATTGAAAATAACGTTAGAAAAACCATTGTTGATGAAAACCCTGTAAACCCTAAGTACTTTGAAAGCATGGCTACATTACTTGACGCTATTATTGCGCAGCGCAGAGAGCAAGCTATAAGCTACCAAGACTACCTAGAACAAATTAAAGCTTTAGCTAAAAAAGTTGTGAACCCGACAGGCAATAATGCCCATAACTACCCTACTTCAGTAGATAGCCCTGCCAAACAGGCTATTTACGATAATTTTGGCAATGATGAAGTACTTACAAGTAAAATTGATACCGCAGTGCGCTACACAAAAAAAGCTGAGTGGCTTGGCGATAGGTTTAAAGAGCGTGAGATTGTTAATGCAATTAGGCAAGAGACATCGAGTTATGAAGTCGATATTAATGAAGTTATGGAGCTTGTAAAAGCCCAAAAGGAATATCATTAGTGGATAAGGCTAATACTGAAGTGATACAAATTGGCGGTATTGATGTTGAAATTAATCGACGAGACATTAAGAACATCCATCTAAGTGTGTTACCGCCCAATGGTAAGGTTAGATTATCGGTACCTAATAAAACAAGCGAACAAACCATTCGGCTTGCTATTGTTAATAAACTTGCTTGGATAAAAAAGCAACAAGTTGACTTTGCCAAGCAAGAACGACAGTCAATCCGTGAAATGGTCAATGGTGAGTGTCATTACCTTTGGGGAAAAAAATACCGGCTAGCAATAAAAAAGCCTGAGGGTAAATTTACCGTGACCGCGAAAGGTAGCGGTCAGTTAGAGTTAAAATTGAATGAGAATACATCACCCAATAATTGCCTCAAGTTATTAAACCGTTTTTATCGTGATGAAATGCAACGATCAATTGAAAAGTTACTGCCTTCATGGCAAAAAAAGCTTGGCGTAAAAGCAGACTCACTTAATATCAAAAAAATGAAAACCAAATGGGGCAGCTGTAATATTCAAGCAAAGCGGATTTGGCTCAACCTTGAACTTGCTAAAAAGCCACCTGAATGTTTAGAGTATATTTTAGTACATGAGCTAATCCACTTACTTGAACGACACCACAATGAACGCTTTAAAGCATTAATGGATAAGCATATGCATAACTGGCGCGAGCGCCGAGACTTACTAAACAGCTTGCCTTTAGCTTACGAGGATTGGCAATACTGATAAACATAAGAGAGTTATTTTGAAGCTTGAAATAACCACATTTCATAAAAACTAAAAACGAGAGACATTGCCTCTCGTTTTAAAATCACGCTCGTTGAATAACAAAAAAATACTAAACTAACCCATCAACCTCACATACTTCTCCGCCAGTTCATCTATACTTTCACGATGAGCGGGATCGGGCTTTATGCAATCAATGGGGCATACACTCACGCAGGTGGGTTTGTCGTAATGGCCTACACATTCGGTGCATTTTGCAGGATCGATTTGGTATATTTTAGCGCCCATATAAATCGCTTCGTTAGGGCATTCTGGATCGCACATGTCGCAGTTAATGCATTTGCTGTTAATTAGTAAAGCCACTCTCTAACCTCATTTATTAGAGCTAGTACTTCTAGCATAAATTTGCAGCCGTAAATTATGCATTTTATTCCGCGTTTTCTTGTTGATCTCAATCAATAAAAATCATATTAGGTAATCCGCATTCAACCATTCACTTTACAACTAAAAAATGGATACTATAATATCCATTAAGATCATAAAAAAGCAATTTTGGCTATAGTAATGTCCAATCAAGTTCGTGAGGTGCTATTATTAATTATCTATTATTAAGCGAAGGTGATGTGCAGCAAGCCTTTGCTGAGCATCTAAAAGAATGTCGCAAAAAAGCAAAAATGTCACGCGAGGCGTTAGCTAAAAAAAGCACAGTACCTGCTTCTACAATAAAAAAGTTTGAGGTTACAGGGCTTATTTCATTCAGACAGCTATTGCTTTTGTGGCAAACACTCGACGACTTAACTCGTTTATATGACTTAACAAAAGTGCCAGCTCAAAATAAAAATGCGCCAACGTCTATTGATCAGGTGTTAAACAATGGCCTTTAAACCCATAGATAAGCTAGAAGTAAAACGTACGCTGTCAGACTCAACAGAGTTAATGGTGGGTGTACTTGCTCAAAATAGGCAAGGTGTTTACTTTCAATACGATCAGGGCTATTTAGAGACATACGGTAACCTTTCGCCATTCTCACTCGCCTTTAATAGAGAGGTTCAGTTAGCACCTAAAAACCCACACAACGGGTTGCATGGGGTCTTTTCTGATTGTTTACCTGATGGGTGGGGGTTACTACTACAGGACCGCGTATTCAGACAAAATAATATAATGCCTAACTTTGTTACCGCTATGGACCGCTTATCTTTTGTTGGCCATTCGGCTATGGGCGCATTATCGTTTACACCTGAAACTCATTATGATGGCACAAATGACAATGAGGCTGGCCTTGCTACATTAGGTCAACAAGCTCAAGCAATATTTGACGGGCAAACAGAAGAAGTACTTTCTGCGTTAGTAGCTGCTGGCAGTTCCGGCGGTGCACGACCTAAGGCTCAAATTTATTTTCCTGACAATAATATACAAGAATGTAGAACAAAGCCTAAATCGGGCGATGATGCTTGGTTAATAAAGTTCACATCCAAAAACCTCGCTTTAGGACATGAGGAAGGGTTATGTGAAGCTGTATATTTGGATTTGGCTGAACAAACGGGATTAAACCCACCTCAGAGATTACTGGTACCCGCCCCAGAAGGAACCGGTGCAAAGCAATGGCTCGCCTTAAAGCGATTCGATAGGTTTAAATTAATGGGTGATAAAATGGGCTGCAAACATATGCATAGTGCATGTGGCTTACTGGATGCTGATTTTCGCACACCTTCATTAGATTATGAGGATTTAATTAAAGCGAGCCGTGTTTTATGCAAATCACCTGCTGCAGGGCAATTGCAATTTCGTCGAGCTATGTTTAATTTATTTAGCTGTAATCAAGATGACCACAGTAAAAACTGGGCTTTTTTACAAGAAGATTCAGGTGAGTGGGATTTAGCGCCTTTTTATGATGTAACTTTTAGTCCTCATCCTTTTAACGAGCATGCGACTTCATTTGCCGGATTTGGAAAAAACCCACCACTAAAAGCGATTCAAAAGCTGGCCTCTGCAGCTGGTTATGCAAATTGGAAGCAGGTACAAGTGATCATATCTGAAATAGCAGAGATTATTTTCAACTTTAAAGACACAGCTAAAGCACTCGGCGTAAATAAGCAAACGATTAACTTAATAGAGCAACAGCTTGATAATACGTACGCCATGAATAAGCATTTAACTGGTCGCTAATTGTATTCAGCTAATAGCACTTACAAATCAATTAGATTTTCTCTACAAATTTGGGGTTGCAATTTTTACTCTAATTGTTCAAAAACCATATAATTTAGTCGGTAAAGATCTTGAATCAATTATCTGCTTTGTAATTTCATGGTTTTATCTTCTTAATATCTGTAGCAGTTGTAGGTGGGAATTGAATCGCAGGCAATGCAATTTTAATAATCAAAAACAAATATCGTAATAGCTATCAAAAATCTGGTCATAGAGAGTTAGCCCGTGTAATGCTAGTTTTAACAACCTCTTAAAAAAAGTGATTATAACTATTATGATAAATTTTACTTTACGACCCTTTGTATTACCCAGTTCTTTGCTGTTTTCGACAGTAAGCTTGCCCTGCATTTAACGCCCCAATTTATTGGGTTAACCAATCTCGATTATCGACAACGAATTACATCTTCTTCAGTAATTCCAGAATTTTCCATGCAGTTATAGATTTCCTATCGGCTCAAGCTTCCTGCACGGCTTAACTAAAAAACAGTTAAATAATTAATATAAATATTTTTTACAGAAAAGGTCTAATTAGTGATAATCACCTACTGAAGTGCTGGTTTTGGGGTTAAGAATAAACCTAAGGAACTAAATTAAGTAACGACGTGTATTTTAAGGGCAACTTTTTCTGATTACTATTTTTACGCAACTATCTTATAATACTAATGGAGTCAATAACTTAAAAAATACATATGATGATTGGAGCTAAATGAGTAAAGAAAAGTTAATAGAAGTTAAAGATGACTTAAATATGCTATCGCCTATTTGCTACATTACCAAGTCAATCAACTGGCTTATTGGCAAAGTCTTTAACAACTTTAAAATAAGTTTAATGGTTTATTTAATTGCTTACGTTATTGCTGTAACGGTTGTAAATATACCGATGCTGGACTTTACCCGCATGCAGAAAATATATGTTAGCGTTTCAATACTTGGCTTACCACTTTGTTTGTTCCTTGCTTATATTTTTATAGGAATGGTGTTATTAGCATTATTTGCAAGCAACCCTAAAACCCGCCTTAGTTATGCCATTATCTTAATCGTTATCGCTTTATTTCCATTTATGGTGATCGCAATGGCTGATACTCGTTTACTCCTCATTTTTGGCGTTTATTTATCTGCGGCATTAATTGTTATTAATATGATTATGCTACCAAATTTGGCCTATAAATATAGGGAAAGGCTTATAAAGCACGCTTACTTGTGTATGCCCGTAATTCTTTCAATTGTTGCATTTACTTGGTTTGAATCATCACAGGGGTTTTCGTATGGGCGTATTGATCGCGAAAATTTCACAACCAGCGATCATCAACGTGTGGTTCCTGTCAGTAAATCTGGCGCACAGGGTACGCCTTTTTATACCTGTGATGTCTTTGTTAATTTCAACGGATACCAGTATGAATTTCAAGATATGATCATACCTAGTAATGGCCACATTGAGTATATTGAAGTTAGACAAGCTGTTTTCCAGCACTTTCAATTACGCTAATGTCTATTGAAAGTGATACCGCGGCTTTGTTTTTCGGCATCACTTTTTATAGGTAATAATCAACCCAAAACTTGGATGATAGATAATTAAAGGTGTTGAAAGCATTAACACCTGTTGTTAACTACAAGCTAACCCGCGATTTGTTTAAACGGATTGCGGGTGTCTTGGTTTTCATCTAGGTTGCGCATTAATATGGCGTGTTCTAAATCGATATTGTCGGGCAGTGGAATTTTTACTATATGCCCTGAGCCTTTGGCATCGGTAATTGCCTCGCCTTTTTTGTTTTCCATGCATTCAAGGGTAAAGCTAATATTACCTTTTGGAGTCATTAGCTCTAATGAATGACCCACACAAAATTTGTTTTTAACATCAATCTCTACCAAGCCATTGCTATTTCGCCCTAATACTTCGCCGACAAATTGCTGCTTAGTCGATACCGAATGGCCGTATTCGTAGTTTTGATAATCTTGATGGGCGTGGCGCTTTAAAAAGCCTTCGGTGTAACCGCGATGGGCTAGGTTTTCTAATGTTTTAAATAAATCAGCGTCGAATGGTTTTCCTGCTGCGGCATCGTCGATTGCTTTACGATAAACCTGTGCTGTACGCGCAACATAATAAAACGATTTAGTCCGGCCTTCTATTTTTAAGCTATGCACGCCCATTTTTGTAAGCTGCTCTACGTATTGCACGGCGCGTAAATCTTTTGAGTTCATGATATAAGTGCCGTGTTCGTCTTCAAACGCTGGCATGTATTCACCCGGGCGGCCTTGCTCTTCAAGCATAACAATATCATTACTTGGTGCGCCGTCGCCAAGAGTAGGAATAACCTGCTGAGGATCAAATTTGTGCACCATTTCACCGGTTTCGTTTTCAACGCCCGGTTTTACATCGTATTCCCAGCGACATGCATTGGTACAGGTGCCTTGGTTTGGATCGCGTTTGTTTATATAGCCTGATAACAAACAACGGCCAGAATACGCCATACATAATGCGCCATGTACAAATACCTCTAGCTCGGTTGCTGGGCAAAGCGTGCGAATTTCACTTATTTCTTCAAGTGATAGCTCGCGGGATAAAATCACCCGCTCTATGCCTTGTTTAGCCCAAAACTGTACACTGGCATAATTTACAGCGTTTGCTTGTACTGATAAATGAATAGCCATATCAGGCCATTTTTCACGCACTAACATGATTAAACCCGGATCTGACATGATCAGCGCATCTGGCCCCATCGCAATTACTGGTTCAATGTCGCGTAAATACGATTTCACTTTGGCATTGTGCGGGGCAATGTTTGATACCACATAAAACTTTTTATTCAGCGCATGCGCTTCATCAATGCCTATTTTTAACGTTTCCAGATCAAATTCATTATTACGTACTCGCAAGCTATAACGAGGTTGTCCGGCATACACCGCATCAGCCCCATAAGCAAAGGCATAACGCATGTTTTTTAAACTGCCAGCTGGTGAAAGTAACTCTGGGGTAAACGAGGTAATAATTGACGACATGCGCGCTCCATACATAAAACTGGGATCAAGCCAGTGGCATGAAAATAACCTGAAAATCAGATCAAGTAATAAAGCGCGGCAGTATATGGTACGTTAAATTAAGATGTTTTGATCGAAATCATAAAACTCACTTTAATTGATTGGCAAACTGGCTCACTGCATCAACGACTTGCTGGGCACCTTTTTTAATATTGCTCATCACAATGCCAGACTCGTTTGACAGCTCTAACCCTTCTTGTGCTTTATCTTCACCTTGCTTAATGGCTTTTACGCTTGACTGCGTTAAGCTTTGATTTTTTTGTACCACTTCAACAATTTCTTCTGTGGCTTTACTGGTTCGAGATGCTAATTGACGCACTTCATCGGCGACTACCGCAAAACCTCGCCCTTGCTCACCAGCTCTTGCTGCTTCAATCGCCGCATTTAAGGCTAGCAAATTAGTTTGATCAGCAATGCTGCTAATACTTTGCACTATGCTGGCAATTAACTGTGATTGTTTATCCAATGCTGATATTTCATCCCCTGCTTGCGACATTTGCACCGCCAGCTCATTCATTACTTTAACCGCTTGCTCAATGACAGCAGCACCTTGATCTGCAAGGTGGTCAGTTTCAGTTGAAGTGCTATAGGCAATATCTGCCGCCTCTGCGATTGCGAGCTCCCGCTCAACTTGCTCAGTAATAACAGTAGCGAATTTAACCACTTTATACAGTTCGTTTTGCTCATTGAAAATCGGGTTATAAGAAGCTTCAAGCCAAACCACTCGCCCATAACTGTCTATGCGTTTAAAACGGCTTGAAACGTATTCGCCTCTTTTGAGCTGTTTCCAAAAGGCTTCATATTCAGGTGAATTTGCCTCTTCTGGTTCACAAAAAATACGATGATGTTGGCCAACAATCTCTTTAAGTGAATATCCCATTCCCGCCAAAAAGTTTTCGTTTGCCGTCAATACAATGCCATTAGTATCAAATTCAATAACGGCCATGGCACGATGTAATGCCTTAATTAAATCTTGATGCTCACGGGAGGTTTCAATCGTACGCGTTAACACATTTGAATGCAGAGTAAACTCAACTAGCTTACCTTGCTCATCAATAATCGGCTGTAAAATACTTCTTAGCCAGTCTTGTTCACCATTAACATGAACAAACTGCAATGCACCAGCCCAATGTTCATGCTTCTCTAATGCTTTTTTTAAACTTTTAAAATGCCCTGTCTGTCTGGCGTTACTTGGCACAAAATCTAGTAGCCTCTTTCCAATAAGTTGCTGTTCAGGATAACCAAGCTCGTTTGCAAAGTTTTTATTTTGCGCTGTAATAAGCCCAGTCTTATCAATGATTAAAACTAGCATTTCTTCGTCTAAGCTTTTTCTTACTTGATTCTGCACAAAAAGCTGACTTTTTAATTTAGCATTCTCACTTTTTATAGTGTTATTAAAAAACATAGCAACCTACTATCAATGAAATGGATGAAATGAAGCACGAAGATATTAAAACCTTTAATTTATTTCATGGTTATAACTTGAGTGTAAACCAAGTCCCCAAATTTAGTAGAATTTAACTAAAATAATCATTTTAAGCTAAAAGTGGATTTTCTATTGTGCATCTTATAGCAGTTTAAATGGCAAAAGCTCGAATGATACAAAAGCGCCTATCAATAATTTTAAAATAAATAATTAAAACATAAGGTTAATAAAATTTAAGGTAATTTTTAATAGTGCAGTTACAGATAAGGGCCTAAACGTTATAGTCACTGAGCACCATTTTGTACTAAAAATAACCTTCGAAAAATATTTCAACTTATTATTAGCTAAATTAAGTAATACGTAGTCCCATGCAATGTTAGATCATTAATTAATTCACAGCATCATGCTTTTCTATGCGTGGTGATTGCCTAACATTTAAAAATCGCACAATTGTCATCAAGCTAGTTTTTAATAAAACTAGGCATTGCCTACTAAAACGCGTATAATTCGCGCCCGTTAATATTCACACTTTTACTTAAAAATTATTGGAGCATAAAGATGGCTTTAGAGCGTACTTTCTCAATCGTAAAACCTGATGCAGTTGCTAAAAACCACATCGGCGCTATCTACAACCGTTTCGAAACTGCTGGCCTTAAAATCGTTGCAGCTAAAATGGTTCACCTTTCACAAGAGAAAGCGGAAGGTTTCTACGCAGAACACAGCGAGCGTCCTTTCTTTGGTGCTTTAGTATCTTTCATGACATCTGGTCCAGTAATGGTTACAGTTCTTGAAGGCGAAAACGCTGTTCTTAAAAACCGCGAAATCATGGGTGCTACTAACCCTGCTGAAGCACTAGCTGGTACTTTACGTGCTGACTACGCTGATAGCATCGACGAAAATGCTGTTCACGGTTCAGACGCTGTTGAATCTGCTGCTCGCGAAATCGCGTACTTCTTCGCAGACGAAGAGCTTTGCCCACGTACTCGTTAATTCGAATGCGCTAAGCAAAAGTAAAAAGGGCTTTCGAGCCCTTTTTTAGTCATTAGTTAAAGTATTAATTATCTAATTTATGATGTTTTACTTAATGATTAAAGTGAGTGAATTGTGTACAATTCGCCTTTGTAAATTTTTATCACCACCGTCACTGATTAAGGTTGTTTCATGACCACTGAGCAAAAAAAGATTAACTTATTAGATTTAAACCGAGATGCAATGCGCGAGTTATTTGTATCGTTCGGTGAAAAGCCATTCCGTGGCGATCAGGTGATGAAATGGATTTATCATTTTGGCGTTGATAACTTTGACGAAATGAGCAACGTTAACAAAAAGCTGAAAGAAAAACTTAAAGCGGAATGTGAAATTGTCGCGCCTGAAATCACCGTACGCCAACAAGCCAGTGATGGTACAATCAAGTACGCGCTGATACTTGAAGGCGGCCAAGAAGTTGAAGCGGTGTGGATCCCAGAAAAAGAACGTGCCACCTTGTGTGTATCATCGCAAGTTGGTTGTGCGCTTGAATGTACATTTTGCTCAACAGCGCAGCAAGGGTTTAACCGTAACTTAAAAGTATCTGAAATTATCGGCCAAGTTTGGCGTGTGGCCAAAGACATAGGTCTTGATGGCAACAGTGAAAAGCGTCCGGTCACCAACGTCGTTATGATGGGCATGGGCGAGCCATTGCTTAATCTTAAAAACGTAGTTCCGGCAATGGAATTAATGATGGACGATTGGGGTTTTGGTTTATCTAAACGCCGCGTTACTTTAAGTACCTCTGGTGTGGTGCCTGCACTTGATTTATTGAAAGAAAAAATCGACGTTGCATTGGCTATTTCTCTACACGCACCTGATAACGCATTACGTGATATTTTAGTGCCAATCAATAAAAAATACCCAATTGAAGAGTTTTTAGCGGCGTGTCGTCGTTACATTGATGGCTCTAAAGCCAATAAAGATGTGACCATTGAGTATGTGATGCTAAATGGTATTAACGACAGCACAGATCAAGCCCATGAATTAGTTAAAACACTCAAAGGCACACCATCTAAAGTGAACCTTATCCCGTTTAACCCATTCCCGGGTAACGAATATACACGCTCTAGTAACAGCCGTATTGACCGCTTTTCAAAAGTGCTACAAGCAGCAGGTATTACCTGTATTGTGCGTCGTACTCGCGGTGATGATATTGATGCAGCCTGCGGCCAGTTAGTTGGTGATGTAGTTGACCGTACAAAACGTTTAGCGAAAAAGAAAATGCGCGACGATAATGCGATTGCGGTTAATATCCACCAAGCATAATCTGTTGTCGTGAATCAAAAGCCCTTAGCGCTGCTTTATTTTTAAATAAATGATGCAAGATAAGGGCTTTTCGGTAATATAGGTGCATGGACAATAATAAAGAGATGAAGTAATGCGATCTTTACTTGCTTTAACTATCAGTGCACTCGCTTTAACAGGGTGTGTAACTGAAAATAGTTATGATGGCAATGACAAACCAGTCGTTGAAAATAAAATCAATAATACCGGCGCAGCACGTACCCGAATAGCCTTAGCATTAGAATATTTAAGCACTGGTAATAGCTCGCAAGCAAAGTATAACCTCGAACGCGCCGCGTCTTTCTCTCCTGATCTTCCTGAAGTCCATTATTCATTTGCTTATTATTACCAACAAGTCGGCGAAAACGTACAAGCCGATAAAGCCTATCAAAAAGCAATAAAAATTGATCCCAATGATCCTAATACCCGAAATAACTACGGGGTATTTTTATGCGGTATTGACGAGTACGACCGCGCCACAGAACAACTACTCAAAGCCATTGCCATCCCAAGTTATATACGAGTAGCAGAAAGTTATGAAAATTTAGCTCTGTGCGCCATTGAGTTTGATGATTTTGATAACGCTGAAAAATATTTCAAATCGGCCATTAATCACAGTTCAATGCGTGCCTCATCACTGATCAGTTTAGCCGCTTTGTATTACGCTAAAAGTGATTTACATAGAGCAAAAGAAATACTCGAGCGTTATGAGAATAGTGGTCAAGTATCGTCTCGCTCATTGCTATTAAGCTATTTAGTTGAGCAGCGTATGGGCCACATTGAAAAAGCCGAAACCACTGCGGCAATGATATTGCAAACCTACCCAACCTCAAGTGAAGCGGGGATCATTCGCGAACAAAAAATCAAACGTAGTGAGTTTGAAATACTACGCTCGCAATACCGCCAAGCAAAATTAGATGAGCTACAAGCAAATAGCCCTGCGGGAGAGGTGATCTCGGCACCCAAAATACGCATTGTAAAAAAGAAAAAAGCGCCAGCAACTAGTACGTCGGCGCAAAGTATCACAACGCCAACAATGGCCGTTAAAAATAACAATGCAAGCAGCAATGAATTAACTGCCGCGTTGCTAACCTCACCGGTTGCGCCAACGCAAAGCACCGCATCACAAAGTAGCCAGCAAAGCCAAGCAACAGTATCAACACCTGTCGATACGAGTGGTATTTTGGCGGCTTTAAGTACCACAGCAATAACAACGCCAGTGCAAACAAACGTTGATACTACCGCTGTACAGATCAGTGCTCCAGCAAACAATAATGATCCTGTGGCAGTAATGTCTGCTCTGGTGGTCGCACAAACACCAAACAATCCAGCTGTAACTTCAACTCAAGCGACGGACATTGCATCACTAGCCTCTGAGGAGGCAGTTGCTAAAGCATTAGCAATACCAACTGTGCATTTAGCAACAGCGCCCACAGCGACTGCCGCAACGCCTCCCCAAACGCTTGCTCGTAGTAGCAAAGCACAAGATGGTGTAACAATTGTTTCTTTTGGTGCGCCCACTGATAGCCAAGCCGTTGCAAATAACAGCCAGGCTTCAAGCCAAGCACAATTTAGTGATGAATTAACGGATGAAGAAAAGGTGGTTTTTTACCAGCCAAAACGCAACGCTGCCGTCTTCGCAGAGTCAAGTTATAGCTCTACACCTGAGATCCGTTTTCAAGATCCGCAACAAAATACTCACGCACCGTTGCTAAATTCGCGGATCCCACAATTAACGACGCCTTACCATGTTTTGCAAGATGGTGAAAACCTATTTAGCATTTCAGTACGATACAATGTTAAACTACAGAAATTACTCCAATGGAATGGTCTGAAAGAATCTGATCGGGTGGTCAATGGGACGAAAATTTATCTTAACGATCCCAACATTTATTACGAAATTAACGTCGGTGATACTTTGTATAGTATTGCCACCAAGCGTCGCTTGTTAATTGATCAGTTAATGCGATGGAATAAATTAAGCCCGGATGTTGCACTTAAACCTGGGCATAGACTGTTACTAGTGGACCCTGAATCATACTCATTATGAATGATGAAAATACAGAATCAACAACGCTCACTCTTGGCCAAACTTTAAAAAGTAGCCGCGAGCAAGCGAATGTCAGCTTAGAAGAGTTGGCAAAAAATTTAAAATTATCGGTGTTGCAATTACAACGTCTTGAGAATGACGAACACCAATTAATCGGCCCAGCTACCTTTGTTAAAGGTTATGCAAAAAGTTATTGTCGCGCCTTTAATTTAGATACTGCGGCCGTTTTAGCGCTGTTCCCTGAACCACAGGAAACCGTTAAAAAAACCAATATGCAAAGCTTTTCTAGACGAACAGAAAAAGAAGCTCATGATAGTCGGTTGATGCTGGTAAGTTACGTTATTCTGGCAATTGTTATTGGTTCATCCGCATTATGGTGGTGGCAAAATTCAACCCCTCTTGACGAACAAGTTGTAACGCAATCTTTAAATAGCTTTGCCAAAGAGACTGTTGCAGTCGCACAAGCAGAGCCTGACGTGGCGTCGAACAGTCTGTTAGAACAAGCGGGCCCTGATGAATCGATTGATGACCCCACTGCGGCGCAAATTATGGAGCAACAAGCCGATACCACCGAACTAGACGTTGCCCAGAGCGAAGCGTCAAGCGAGCCACAAAATGATGGCCTTGGCACCATAGTTATGCATTTCAATGAAGAAAGTTGGGTTGAAATTCATGACGGCAAAGGTGATAAAGTGGCGTTTGGTGTTAAAAAAGCGGGTTATGATATGACTTTATCAGGTCATCTGCCTTTTTCTATCGTGCTTGGTAAGCATCAAGCTGTTGATATCACTCTTGACGGTGAAAAGATTGATATTTCCAGTTTCCCAAAAAATCGTTTAGCCAAATTTAATTTACCGTTAACAGAGTAGTCACTATGTTTTCAGAATCTCCCATTAAACGCAGAAAATCTACCCGCATCAACGTGGGTAACGTACCGATCGGTGATGGCGCCCCTATTGCCGTGCAATCAATGACCAACACCGATACCATGGATGTTGATGCAACTGTTGCACAAATTCAAGCTATTCAAGATGCCGGCGCCGATATAGTGCGTGTTTCCGTGCCGACTATGGACGCCGCCGAAGCATTTAGAAGCATAAAAGAACAAGTCACCATTCCACTGGTTGCAGATATTCACTTTGATTATCGTATTGCTTTGCAAGTCGCAAAGTATGGTGTTGATTGTTTACGTATTAATCCTGGCAACATTGGCAGTGAAGAACGTATTCGCGCGGTAGTCGATGCTGCCCGTGAGCACAACATTCCAATTCGTATTGGTGTTAATGGCGGCTCATTAGAGCGTGATTTACAAGAAAAGTACGGCGAACCAACGCCTGAAGCGTTACTTGAATCAGCCATGCGCCATGTGAATATTTTGCGCCGTTTAGATTTTGATCAATTTAAAATATCAGTAAAAGCTTCTGATGTGTTTTTAGCTGTGGGAGCATATCGCTTACTTGCTAAAGAAATTGACCAACCTCTGCACTTAGGGATCACAGAAGCAGGCGGTATGCGTTCAGGCTCAGTGAAATCAGCTGTAGGCTTAGGTATGTTACTTGCCGAAGGTATCGGCGATACGCTGCGAGTATCGTTGGCGGCTGATCCAGTACAAGAGATCAAAGTCGGTTTTGATATTTTAAAATCACTGCGCATTCGCTCTCGCGGGATTAACTTTATTGCCTGTCCGAGCTGTTCACGTCAAGAGTTTGATGTGGTTAGTACCATGAACCAACTTGAAGAGCGTTTGGAAGATATCATCGAACCGGTATCAGTATCGGTTATTGGTTGTGTGGTCAATGGCCCTGGCGAAGCGTTAGTGAGTGATATTGGCTTAGCTGGTGCAAACCGTCGCTCGGGCCTTTATATTAATGGCGAACGTCAAAAAGCCCGAATTGATAACAACAATATTGTTGATCAACTCGAAGGTTATGTACGCGACTTTATCGCACAAAAAGAAAAACAGACCCCTATCGACATCAAAATCGTCGAATAAATACAATATAGTCGGCAAACAAAGCCGTTTGCCGTTTACCTTTATAGCTAGAACGCTATAATGACGGGTCAATTTTTAGCATTCTTGTTGTGTAGTCATCTTTTATTACGCAAAAAACAGTTTTTAGGATTTAGCAGTGGCAAAACAAATTCAGGCAATACGTGGAATGAACGATTGTCTGCCGGGCGATACCCAAGTTTGGCAGAAAGTAGAAAACATCTTACGCGAGACAGTAGCATCGTTCGGTTATCAAGAAATTCGTTTTCCAATTGTAGAATCAACCGATCTTTTTAAACGCTCAATTGGTGAAGTCACCGATATCGTTGAAAAAGAAATGTACACCTTTGCCGATAATAATGGCGACAGCTTAACACTTCGTCCTGAAGGTACTGCTGTGTGTGTACGTGCTGGTAATCAAAACGGCTTACTGTATAACCAAGAGCAACGCCTTTGGTATATGGGCCCAATGTTTCGTCATGAACGTCCGCAAAAAGGTCGCTATCGTCAGTTTCACCAATTTGGTTTAGAAACCTTTGGTATTGCCAGCGCTGATATTGACGCTGAAGTGATTTTACTGACGGCGCAATTATGGCAACAATTTGGCATCAGCGAACATGTTCGTTTAGAGCTTAATTCTTTAGGTTCAAACGAAGCTCGCGCGCAATACCGTGATGCACTTGTGGCTTATCTTGAGCAACATATTGATGCACTAGACGAAGACTCAAAACGTCGTATGTACAGCAACCCACTGCGCGTGCTAGATAGCAAAAACCCTGATGTACAAGCGGTTTTAGTTGATGCACCAAAACTGTCTGAACACTTAGATGCTGAATCAAAAGAACATTTTGAAAATTTATGTGAACGTTTAGACGCCGCAGGCGTCATATACACGGTTAATGAAAAGTTAGTTCGTGGTCTTGATTACTATAACCGTACTGTTTTTGAGTGGGTTACAGATAGCCTCGGCTCACAAGGTACTGTATGTGCAGGTGGCCGCTATGATGGCTTAGTTGAGCAATTAGGTGGCAAAGCAACGCCAGCTGTGGGCTTTGCTATGGGTCTGGAACGTTTAGTGTTAATGTTACAAGCATTGGAATGTGTTGGTGACATTCGTCGCAACGCTGATGTATATTTGGCAGCGATGGGGGACAAAGCCAGCATTCAAGCCCCTATTATCGCAGCTAAATTACGTGCTGAAGTACCTGGCTTACGTATCATGGTCCATGCCGGTGGCGGTAACTTTAAGAAACAACTTAAACGCGCAGATAAAAGCGATGCACTCGTTGCACTGATTATCGGCGAAGATGAATTAGAACAAGGCGTAGTGACAGTTAAGTATTTACGTGAGCGTAAAGAACAGGTCACCTTAGAATTAGAACAAATTAAAACGCTTTTAGCTGAGCTAATAAACAGCTAAAAAAGACGAGGTAGTAATGGATATTTATTCAACAGAAGAACAACAAGCTGAAGCGATCAAACGTTTTTTTCGTGAAAATGGTGTATCACTGGCGCTAGGTGTAGTGCTTGGTTTAGGTGGCTTGTATGGCTGGAAAGCATATAACCAAAATCAAATTACAACTGCTGAAAGTGCCTCTGATGCATATACTCAGCTGGTTGAAGGTGGTGAAGTATTAGGTTCGGCAGATACATTTATCGCAGAGCACAAAGATACTAACTACAGCGCACTTGCAGCCTTTGTTGCTGCTAAAGAAGCCGTAGAAAAAGGTCAACTTGATGTAGCCAGTGAAAAACTCAGCTGGATAATGACTAATGTTACCAATGCAGATTTAAAAGCAACGGCGACCACCCGTTTAGCTCGCGTGCAAATAGCACAGCAGCAATACGACCAAGCTTTAACAACGCTTAACGCTAAACTTGCAGATTCATTCACTGCAACAGTCGCTGAGCTTAAAGGTGATATATACACAGCTCAAGGCGATGCAAATCAAGCTCGCAGTGCTTATCAGACTGCTGCTGATGCGGGCGGTCTGGAGAATAACCCATTATTGCAAATCAAACTTGATGACTTAGCAGTAACTAGCCCAACGGCGTAAGGGGTTACCATGAAAAAATTAACAGCGGCAACCATAGCGCTATGTATGGCAACCTTAGTCGGTTGTTCATCAAGCGATGACGAAGACGAACTGGTGTTGCCTGAAATCGTTAATCAGTTTGAAACCAAAGTAATTTGGCAAGAAAGCATTGGTGACGGTGTTGAACATTACTTTTCTCGGCTAACACCGGCGGTATATAAAGACCGTGTTTTTGTAGCAAGCCGCGCTGGTAAAGTCGAAGCGCTATCGCTTGAAAACGGTAATACTCTTTGGGAGACTGATGTTCGCGAAAATTTGACCTTTTGGCCATGGCAAAGCGACATTAGTGCAAAATTATCAGGTGGTATTTTACAAGCTTATGGTAAAATTTTTATCGGCTCTGAGCATGGTTATTTAGTTGCCCTTGACCGTGAAACGGGTGATGTTGTTTGGCGCAAAAAAGTACCCGGTGAAGTGTTAGCAAAACCAGCTGCCGGTGATGGCCTTATATATGTTAACCTAGGCTCAGGTAAATTATTAGCCCTTCACCCTGATACCGGTGAAGAGCGTTGGAGCCATGAGCAAGAAGTCCCCGCATTAACACTACGCGGACAAAGCTCTCCGACCGTTGCTAACGGCGGTGTATTAGTTGGCCTTGAAACAGGCAAGTTAAGCGTACTTATCTCTGACAGTGGTTACTCTGCGTGGAGTGCTGAAATTGCTACAGCAAAAGGCGCATCAGAATTCGAACGTTTAGTCGATGTTGATACACAACCTCTGATCAGTGGTCCTTATGCGTATGCTATTGCCTATAATGGTAACTTAGCAGCTGTAGATATTCGCTCTGGTAATGTTGTCTGGAAACGCGAATACAGCAGTTACCGTGAAATTGCCATGGATACCCAAACTATTTACGTAGTAGATAGTAATGGTGTTGTTTATGGATTAGATAAAACCTCTGGCATTGAACGCTGGAGTCAGCCAGCCCTTCGTGGTTGGTACTTAACAGGGCCTGCGGTAGCAGGAAATTACTTAGCCATGGGTGACCAAGAAGGTAATCTACATTGGCTGAATAAAGAATCAGGCGAACTTGTATCGCGTGAAGACTTCGACAGTTCAGGCTTTTTTATTGAGCCAATTGTTGCTGACGACAAACTGATTTTATACACCCGAGATGGTGAAGTTAGTGCGGTAAAAATACCGGACTAATTTGCTAAATAACTATAAGTTATTAATAGTTAATTTATTTTTTTAAGGCTTCGCTATGCGAAGCCTTTTGTTGTTTTTTTAAGAGGTAGTTTATGCTTCCCGTGATCGCTCTAGTTGGGCGACCCAATGTGGGCAAATCCACATTATTTAACCGTTTAACACGTACGCGTGATGCACTCGTTGCCGATTTTCCGGGCTTAACGCGAGATCGAAAATATGGCCAAGCTAATTACGATGGCTATGAATTTATCGTGGTAGACACGGGCGGTATTGATGGCTCTGAAGAAGGCATCGAAATCGAAATGGCTGATCAATCGCTACTGGCGATTGAAGAAGCCGACATCGTATTATTCTTAGTTGATGCACGCGTAGGTATGACAGTAGCTGATCAAGCTATTGCCAACCATTTACGTAAACAAGAAAAGAAAAGCTTTGTTGTTGCCAATAAAACTGATGGTATTGATGCTGACTCAAATTGTGCTGAGTTTTACCAATTGTCACTGGGCGAAGTACATCATATTGCAGCCGCTCATGGCCGTGGTATTACCTTGTTACTTGAACACACCTTACAGCCTTTGCTTGCAGAGCTGAGTGCGCAAAATGATGATGGTAAAGGCGATGACGACGAGTTAATCGATTTATACTCTGAAGATGATGAAGATTCTACAGCGCATGAAGCATTTGCAGATAAGCCAGTAAAACTTGCTATTATCGGTCGTCCTAACGTAGGTAAGTCAACACTGACTAACCGTATATTAGGTGAAGAACGCGTTATTGTTTATGATATGCCGGGCACAACCCGCGATTCTATTTATATTCCAATGACTCGTAACGAAAAAGAATACGTGTTGATCGACACCGCTGGTGTACGTAAACGCAAAAAAGTCAGCGATGTGGTTGAGAAATTCTCAGTGATCAAAACCCTCCAAGCAATCGAAGATTGTAACGTGGTGCTATTGGTTGTAGATGCCCGCGCTGGCATTTCGGATCAAGATTTAAGCTTACTTGGTTTTGCCTTAAATTCTGGCCGCTCACTGGTTATTGCTGTGAATAAATGGGATGGCCTTGATGATTACGTGAAAGATCGTATTAAATCGGAGCTTGACCGTCGCTTAGGCTTTATTGACTTTGCACGCTTACACTTTATCTCAGCTTTACATGGTACAGGTGTTGGTCATTTGTTTGAGTCAATTGACGAAGCTTATGAATCAGCAACTAAGCGTATTAGCACTGCTATGCTGCGCCGTATCATGGATATGGCACAAGCTGATCACCAGCCGCCACTGGTTCGTGGTCGCCGTGTTAAGCTTAAATACGCGCATGCGGGTGGTTATAACCCACCACGTATCGTGATTCACGGTAACCAAGTACATGATTTACCAGATAGCTATAAACGCTACCTAATGAACTACTACCGTAAAGCATTAAAAATTATGGGCACGCCTATCAAAATCGAATTTAGAGAAGGTGATAACCCATTTGCAGGACGTACTAATAAAGTGACGCTTTCGCAAAAACGTAAGATCCGCGCGTTTAGTAAAGAAAACCGCAATAAATGATAGAGCTGAAAGCTGAAAGCTGAAAGCTGAAAGCTGAAAGCTGAAAGCTGAAAAATTGAACCTTGTTGGGCACACCCTTACAAGGTTTTTTTATAAACAAATTTAAGTGTTTAGTTTTACCTGATGTCGCAAATCTCAGGAAACTGTGCTTTATTTAAAAGATGTAAACTTAAATAGAGTCATCAATGGAATTAATCAATCAGGTTATCTATGTTGATAACGTTGAAGAAACCTTAGACTTTTATTTTCAAGCGTTTGGTTTTGCCACTCATGCCCTCAGCGATGATGCCGAATATGGAGAGCTTGCTACTGGCGATGTAAAAATTGCTTTTGCGAATCACCCGTATGCTCAAGCCCATTTTAAACAAGGTTATATCCGCGCTCACCCAAAGCAACCAGCGCTAGGTTTTGAGCTGCGCTTTAGCTGTACTAATCTCAGTGAAAGTTACGATAAAGCGGTGCTTGCTGGCGCAGAGCCTCTTTGCCCCCCTAGCTGTAGAGGAACTCAATATTATGCCTACGTAAGAGCCATTGAAGGTACTTTGATCTGCTTAGTACAAGCCTAGCTCTTCATCAAAACAGCATTAAAGTTTAACTTTGTAGCAATATAAGCCACACGTAACTGTCATCTAATTTCCTTATCTTAGCGGTAATTTAAATAAGGAGATTAATATGAATACATTACTACTAACATTGATGCTACTAAGCCCAACTGAAGCGCTAGTGACTGAACAAGTAAAATTACAAACCGCTGAAACACTTAAAGTTATGCAAATTGAACAGCAGACACAGTTGAAAACACAAGTCATCGCCACATTAGAAAATATAGAATTGGTATTGCCTGTGGTTGTTGATAAGCAAACTTTAGCGAAAGTACAAAACGTAAAACAGCAACTTAACCAAGACTAAGTTGCTCTGCAGAGTTAGTCCAAAAACGAAGCTAAAGCGATTTCAACTAAACTCTCGGTATTTTTGTTGTGGTTTTTCTTAATACCTCGCTGGCTAAATCGATTAGTCGGTATTTCAAAATGTATAATACCAATCGACTTAAATATTTAACCATTCTAGCGAGCTAAATAAAGCGCTAACTGCGTTATAATTTTTTCAAGTAGAACAACTACATGTCAAAATTTACGCCTTGTTATCACTCCATTTATCTGTCGCTATAAATGGTCAGTAACTTAACACGATTGGTATAAAACCATGATTATTGGCTTGCTGGTTCACTAGTAATTGTTTTTCTTTCACTGTTAAGTGATTGTCGTGAATTTTATTAAGTTCTTTTGGATCTAGCCAAATACCCGCACAACTTGGGCACTCATCAATTTCGACCACATGAAGAGGTGTAAAAAAGCGCCGCATCATCACGACACTCGGGCACTTAGGGCAATTAATTCGTGCCGTTAAATCAACGTCTGTGTCAGGTAAAGCAGCCAAGTGCTCAGCAAGCACCAGCGCTCTTTTTAAAGATGGATCACTAAAATTAAAAATCTGGCGATTATCAAAAAATACCCCACCATTGGCGGATGAGAAAACCTCGATCCCCCCGACCATTAGTTTAGTGAGTTCTATATTTGTCCTTGGGCAGCGCATATCCAGTTCCTTTGCATTTTATTACTCATCGCAGTGAGATATTAACTCGGTGCAAGCGCCTTTTCAATTAGCGGTACTAACGGCGCTGGTAAAGTAATATTACCCGCCAACACAAAGTCATGTGCCTCATTAGACATTTTTTGCCACGTACGTTGCAAAATCCCAATCCACTTTTGCTCATCGTAGTCTGGTTTTGTTTGCACAAATGCCAACATGTAATACTCAATAAACACTAAACTTGCGATATCTTCCACCAATTGACTATCAGGATTACGCTTGATTTGTTTTTTCGCAACCGCTGCATATACTCGTTGCTGATCAACATCAGAACAACCAGCTTGCTGCATTAATTCAACCACAGTACTGGCATGAAAAACATACAACGCACTGCGCCACTGATGATAGCCTTGTTTATCCATAGGAAAGTGACTTCGCGGCGAACACCAACGCTTTATGTGCTGTGCTCTCACAGCAATATGCATTAGCTCATCAGCATCAGGTTTAAAACGGTTTAACATCTGCGTCATACGCTCTGAATATAAACGCTCTTTAGGCCACACTTTACCTGCATAGTGTTCTTGATTTGGATCCTGACTATTTGCTTCATCAATTAACGCGATTACTTGCTCAAACATTAGTTTAGTCATCACTCTTAGATTTATAGGCTATTTTAATCAGCTCATTTGTAATTAGCTAGTTGAAAATATTACGAGTTATTTATTGTTACTTTATTACTGAGCATCAATGAATTGGGAACTAAATGACGACAGCCATCGGTCTGTAAAGTAATATATCTGAGGTTTAAATCGACCACGACACCTTTACAGCTCGCGACCTCGATGTTATCACCCAACTTAATAGGTCTATAAAGCACAACCATTATCCCTGCAACGAGATTTGAAATTGCATCTTTAAGCGCAAACCCTAACGCAAACCCTGTTAAACCCAAGCCAGCGACTAAACCAGTTACATCAAAATCAAGCTTAGAGAGCGCTAATATAGTGCCAATAAAAATCAAAATCGCTTTTTGTGAGTTTGAAATTAAACGAAACGATTCCGCGGCATGGCCATCAAAACGACGTTCAACCTTCTTCAGTGCAAAGTGAAAAACTAAACTTAAAACAATACAGCCAACAAATACCAAAATAGCAGCAATAATTTGATCACTCATACTTTTACTCTGTTACTGGATTAAATTGACTTAAATCTGAAGCAATAGACGCCTTTGGTTTTTCAACTAACCGCCCAAGCTCTTCGCCTGCTGTTAATACTATAATCGTTGGTGAATACTTTAATTGGTAGCGTGCTGCAATCCCTTCAGGATCGCGTTTATCATAACCGACAGCGACCAACTTTAAGCTGGCCAATGCCACCTTGGAGCTATCAAGTAATTTAAGTAACCGTGGTACTTCACGCTGACTATCGTGACACCAAGTGCCAAATAACACCAAAATATCTTTACCTCTGAGTGTTTGCATGGCTTGTGTATCGGCAACAGTTGGCACAAAGTTATTATATTCATTGGAAAATTGCTGATAATCGTTAAGTAAATCAGCCGCACTTATCTGCCCTACAAACGGCTTATTATCTACAGCAAAAGACAGTAGCGGCACTAAACATACTGATAAAAAGAGCGCTATTCGTTTAAACATGATAATTCTCGGCTATTTATATTAAGTTGACTATACCCAAATCACAGTTTATTGCGAGTGCTATTACCCGTTTGTAAATTAGCCAATCTTGCTGCTATTAAGTAAACATTTAAAAATGGATTTTAAATTTATTATTATAAAATTTATAAGCTTGATATTACCTATAAACAACTGCTGCTGCATTGTTTTAGCACGCTAAGTTAAAAATGATGAAAATACGTTCAATTAGTCATAAATCTGCAATTAAACTATAGGATAATTTCCATTCGATTTAATTAACCTAGAAAAGACGACTGACCTCAATGACCACTCCTTTAGTGCGCTTGAACTTTGCACTGCAATCTTTTGAAGATCCGCTATCAGCTGCCATGGCACATACTATGGAGTACGATACGCTGCATCTAAATGCAAACGCGCAGCATGAAATTACACTGCTTTGTGTATTACCAGAAGATGCGCATGAAGGCGACACTATTTCGTTAAGTGCAACACATATAGCAGCGCGTGATGCACGTTACTTTATGCAATACACACTGCGTCTGAGCGATATAGAAGCCGGTACGGTAAAGCTGACACTTGAAAAAATAACTCTCAGTGATGAAAGCGACGAATATGTGCTGCAATTAATGTTGCATGGTTTACATGCCACCCTCAAAGACAGTGCTGAATTTGATGTCGCAATCAAGGAATATGGCGCAGGTTATATACCACAATACGAGCCGGCTCTAGTTTCTAAAAGTCATTCACTGCGCCAATATATGACAAGTTTTAGTAGTTCATTTTTATCATTATTTTAATCCGCAAAGCTGACTTTACCCATAGTAATGGTGGGTATGCCCTGCGCTTGATTACCAAAACGTTGCTGGCCACCCGCTAAGCATTCGTTCGCTAAAATCGCAAACAAAACTGCTTCTTTCGCATCTGGGTCGATACCTAGAGCATGGGTATTTTTAATCTCATGTAACTGTGGGCACAAAGATAAAATATGCTTCATCAACAGTGGATTATGTATTCCCCCGCCACTGGCATAAACTGTAACATCGGCTAATTTTTCACTGCATTGATTAATAGCCTGTGCAATCATCATCGCCGAAAATCGATTTAGTGTTGCCATCACATCTTCGTGGCTTAGCTGTAGGGTGTTGGTTGTCGTTTGTGCTTGGTGTAAATAAGCCAAATTGAAAACTTCAGGGCCTGTCGTCTTAGGAAAGTCTAAATTAAAAAATTCATCTTGGCATAACTCATCCAACAGCGGCTGATTTATCTGGCCTTGGTTGGCAATTAAACTATCTTTGTCATAATGAAGCGGCGCAAAATAACGCTGTATATAAGCGTCCATAATGGTATTACCTGGGCCAATATCAGAGCTAAATACAGCGCTCGCATCAGCAGATTGTGGTAAAAAAGTCAGGTTAGCAATGCCACCCATATTCAGTAATATACGATTTTCAGTTAAGCTGCTAAAAAATAAATAGTCGCCATATACCGCAAGTGGTGCGCCTTCTCCGCCCGCTGCAATGTGCTTTTGTCTAAAATCGCCAATCGTGGTAATACCTGTCGTAACCGCTAAATGGTCGCTATCACCTATTTGCAAAGTGCCATGATTAAAATCGCTCTGGCTATGCTGACTTTTAGGGCAGTGATAAATAGTTTGCCCGTGACTTGCAATCACATCAATATCAGCTGCAGCAACTTTCCATTTAGCTAAACACTGCAATACCATTTTGCCATGTAATTGCCCCACCCAAGGGTGAAGTAAAGTAACTAACTCCAAATCACATTCGCGCTTGGCAAATACTGTTTTTATTTTCTGTTTATAGTCATCATCATAACCAACGGTGTCAAAGGCTAACACATCAATTTGGGTGTCCATGCCATGCCCTGAGACTTTGCACAATGCAACATCTAGCCCATCTAATGAAGTCCCACTCATCAGACCAATTATTAATCTTTGTTGTTTTTTAGCACTGTTATACAGTTGTAATATATGCTGATGCATTCTTTTTACCCTTAAAAATCAAAATACTAATGAATGTACATTCACTTCAAACTAAAGAATACTTTATACCTTAACTTTAAACATTGAAAGAATAATTATTGCAAATACGTTAAAAATGCTTTAAAACTTACCAACACACTGAGTGTACCGACAACGATAAAATTCATAATAGCAAAAAATACATAACCACGGGAACAGACCATGAAACACTGCAAACCTAACTCAATGCGCCCACTCCACCTGCTATCACCAATTGCACTGGCAGTTATTGCCACTACTAGCCCTGCTTTATTGGCCGCTGAACAGCAACAAGTGCAGCAAAAAAAACCTGAAGTAATTACGGTTACTGGCTCGCGAATTCAGCGAACAGAATTAGTTTCAAGTAGCCCAGTAGTGAGTGTTGACGAAGCACAAATACACCTAGATCGCGCGGTGAATGTAGAAGATATTACCGCAAAATTACCACAAGCCGCAGCGGGCGCTAATAGTACAGGTGCAACGGTAGGTGACTCATTTGGCTCATCGACTATTGATTTACGTGGTCTTGGTCAAAACCGAACTTTGGTATTAATTGACGGTACGCGCGCTGTGCCATTTAGTTTTCGTAACTCAGTTGACGTCAATACAATTCCTGCCGGTTTGATCAAACGTGTTGATGTTTTAACTGGCGGTGCGGCTGCTGTTTATGGTGCCGATGCAGTAGCTGGCGTGGTTAACTTTGTGCTTGATGATGACTTTACCGGCGCTGAGTTTTCAAGTAGTTATGAAACAGCTGATGGTGGCAATGAAAAACTTAATTTTGAAGCCATTTTTGGTGGCGATATAGCTGATGGTAGTGGCCATATTACTGGCTACCTTGGTTATTCTGAACGTAAAGAATTACTTGCTGGTGAACGTGATTATGCCTTAGATAATGGCGCAACTATGATTAATAGCGGCGGGTTTTACACCGATGTTGCCAGCGGCAACAGTTTAGCGATTAATGATGCAGGGCAAGTCGTGAGCGACCGTCAAACCAGTGACTTTACCGGCGACCGTTATTTAACTCAGCCAATGGATAGATTTTCTGCTGGGTTATTATTTGATGTAGATGCCAGTGACAGCGCAATCATTTACGGCCGTGCTATGTATTCAAAAGTAACCGTTAATGGCGCCGGTGCTAGCGGCCAAACACCTATTCTTGTTAATGAACAAGTAACCCTCACACAAGATAACCAATATATTCCTGATGAACTACGCCAACAACTCACCTTTGATGCTGATGGAAATGCGCTAGTCAATGTTGAGCGTAATTTAGGCCTTGGCGTTCAACATACTGAAGCCGTGCGTGATTCATTACAATTTCAACTGGGTTTAAAAGGCGATATTAACGATTATTTACGTTACGACATTTATGGTCAATACGGTCAAACTGACGAAGTCGCTACAATTTACAACAATGGCTATAAAAATGATAACAGTGGCAACAGCCGCTTTGGCAATATTTCCAATAGCAGCGATATTTTTGATCCTAATTTAGATCTAAATGAATTTAGCGATCCACTGTTATATACCACCCGTGAACGTACTCAAAGTGTATTTGCTGCAACTCTCTCTGGCGATTCTAGTGCCTTATTTGAATTACCTGCCGGTTATGTCGATTTTGCAATTGGTTATGAGTACCGCAAAGAAACGGGCAAGCAAACACCGGGAGATGCATTTAGAAATGGCACTAGCTTTGCCTCAGTTAGCGCATTTGATATGGACGCCAGCTTCGACAGTAGTGAGTTTTATGCAGAAATTTTAGTGCCGATCTTAATTGATATGCCATTTGCAAAAGAACTTAGTTTTGAAGGTGCTTACCGTATTTCTGATTATTCAAACACCGAAGCCGAAGACACTTATAAGCTTGGCATAAACTGGGCAATTAACGATGACATTCGTATTCGTGCTAATAAGCTCACTGCATTTAGAGCACCAAACTTAGGCGAATTCGCAAGTCCGATCACGGGGTTATCATTAGCTTTATTTGACCAAAATAGTGACCAATTTGTACCACGCTTTGCTGGTCGCTTTAATGGCGATCCATGTTTGCTAGGTACGGGGGACGCAGCGCAATGTGCCGCTTTTGGCGCACCGCCAGTAGGCACTGAGTATGACTCAACAACAGCCGAGTATACTTACGGCGGTAATCCGAACATCAAGCCTGAGCAAGCAGAATCAGATACTTTAGGTGTAGTTTATACTCCAAGTTACATTGAGGGCTTTGACCTATCACTTGATTACTATAGCATTCGTGTAACCGATGCGGTAAGTCAAATTCAACCTGCTGCAGCATTACAAAGCTGCTATATCGACGATCCAAATCCGAACAACCCATTGTGTGGCGCAGTACTTCGCGATCCTAATACAGGCTTTATTAGCACCGCGATCGTAAATGACTTTAACCTTGCAGCGATTGAACAAGCTGGTATCGATTTAGCAGCCAACTATGTATTTGATGCACCAATGGATTTAGGCGGTCGCTTTAGGCTCTCATACCAAGGTAACTTTGTAACAAAACAAACTCGCCAAAATAATAGCACCGTAGCCGAAGTTGATTGTAAAGGTACTTACGGTAGCGCGTGTTCAGGCGATTTTGCGAGTATCTTACAAGCCGATTATAAACACCGCGCCACCTTTGATTGGCAGCTAGATACCATGAACTTCCAATTAGGCTGGCGCAGAATCGGTGAAGTAGACTACGCTGTAGATAGAACAGAAACAATTTCAGCACAAGACTACATGGACTTTGCTGCATCGTGGCAAGCAACCGACACTATCGCGGTTAACTTTGGTATCGATAATCTATTTGACAAAGCACCACCAACACCTGACATTGGCGCTAACCACTTTAATACTGTGAGTGATTACAGTGTGATTGGCCGTACAGTGGGCGTTGCAGTACGTTACTCACCGAGTTTTTAGTTAATCCCCAATTGCCTATAGCAACACAGGATTAAACCCTTAAAGCGCACCCTGCCCGGTGCGCTTTTTCTTGGTTCAATTTTAATCAAACCTATGCAGCGATAGAAACCGTAAGTTTAACGGTTAAGTAAAGGTGCGGCATAGTTGCTCAGTGCTCGCGTAAGATTTGCTAATAGTGATTGTTGCATTACACTTTGCTTGCTAAACAAGGCATTACTCAAACTGTATTTCTATCGGCTCGCTAAGCATTTCATCACGGCTTACAGCAACAACTCGGATATGTGAAAGTGCAAGTCCATTGTTGTTATTCTCAACTGTGATTGAGCGTATTATTGATGGGTAAATTTTATATTGCCAATTATCGCCATATTTAAGATAAACAAGCGTTTTAAATACATGCTCAGGTTGCGTATGATGCCAACTCAGTTTTGTCACCTGTGCATATTGGTTATAGCTCACTGCAGGTTTACTGACCTCCTGAACTGGTAACCAATTTGATAGTGGCAGTAATGCTTGATGTTGAAACACGCCCTTTTCTATCACCTGAGAAAAGTCAGCGTTTTCTAATGATTTTACATTCCAAAATACAAAGCCTGGCGAGTTATTAAGCATCGCCCGATTGATCATAATTTGGTTAACGACTTCGTCGATTCCTGCATCCGTATTTGCTATCAGTGTGTTGATACCTGGCCATAAATGACGATTTTGAGTATTTTGCAATTGCCACCACGCAATTAACAATGGATAGCTTTGCGAGTATTGGTTGATAGGCCAATATAATTGCGGAGTAAAATAATCAAGCCAACCTTCATTTAGCCATAGTTTGGCATCGGCATAAAGCTTTTCATACTGATCTAAACCACGGATCGTGGCCGGTTGCTTTGGACGATATATCCCAAATGGACTAATACCTACTTGTACATGTGGCTTCAGCTGCTTTATTTGCTCATAGAGCGTTTTTGTAAATTGATTCACGGCAGCTCGACGCCAATCACCTTTACTTAATTTACCTCCTTGTTTTTGATAATCTAAATATTGGCTTTGATCAGGAAAATCTTCACCTTCATTATAGGAAGGATAAGGGTAAAAATAATCATCATAGTGAAGGCCGTCAATATCATAGTTTTCTACCAACTCTAGTAACGTCGCAATACTATAATCGATCACTGACTGATTAGTTGGAATGAACCAATGCATACCATTTTTAAGCTGCACGACATCTTCAGCCATTTGCATACTAATTGATTGTTCGCTGACAATTCCACCTGATGGGTGATGAACGCGATAAGGATTGAACCACGCATGTAGCTTTAAACCTCGCTGATGCGCTTGTTCAATCCAAAACTGCAAAGGATCATAAAATGGTTCTGTGGCTTTCCCCTGCTCACCGGTTAAATAGTAAGACCATGGCTCAGTTGAGCTTTGGTAAAGTGCATCAGCTTGTGGCCGAACTTGAAAGATAACTGTATTAAAATTATTCGTTTGCAGCGTATCTAATATTTTTATTGCTTGACGTTTTTGCTCATCAACAGGCAAGCCTGGTTGCTGCGGCCAGTTAATATTCGCAACAGTCGCAACCCATGCGGCGCGAAATTCACGAACAACATCTTCGGTATGAATAGTTGCAAGCAGTGGGTTAGGTTGTTGTTTAGTATTAGGTGTTAAAGGAGCGGACTGACAAGCGATTAAAGTAACAGATATGAGCACAGAGAAAATTACTCGGATCATCATTGATTTCCTGACAAGTGAAAAAATATAGCCGATAGTGAGGACTATCGGCTATTTATATCGTATATGGGGGGAATTAAAATTTATACTGGGCGCCGAGTAAGAATCTACGACCATAATTATGAATAGCAAGTGGACGATTGCTATCTGACATACCAGTGCTGTTACTTGACATTGAACGCTGGTCTTCATCGGTTAAATTAATGGCTTGAAATACCACATTCAGATTATCAGTCACATTGTAGCTAAGGTTCAAATCATATTGACCAAAGTCATCAATGTACTGGTTGAGTCCTAAATAAGTTGTATAAAAGTATTCAGAACGATAAGTATATGAAACCCTTGCACTAAAACCCATATTCTCGTAATACACTGTGGCATTGAAGGTATCTTCTGAATTATTAGGCAGAACGGCTTCTTCTCCTGCAGCGACCTGCTCAGCTGTTTGCTCAAGCTCTGCATCTGAGTAAGTATAGTTAGTTTGAATACCAAAACCATAACCTAGCTTTTGCGTATAATTAACTTCAAAGCCTGAGTTTTCGCCGCCTAAACCATTTAATGGTTGAGTGATCAAGAAAGTACGCAGTTCTTCAGCACCGGTATCTGGATCAGTCCACATCCACTCTTTATCAACAGTGCTATTTGTAATGTATGAATCGATATCTTTATAAAAGTAAGCTAATGATAAGATAGATGACTCATTAAAATACCATTCAGCTGATAAGTCATATTGCGAAGCACGATATGGTTTTAAATCAGGATTACCTTCATTACCCTTACAGCCTGTTGCTGCAGTGCAATAACCACTTTTACGAGCGGATAAAAAATCATAATCAGGACGAGACATAACTTTTGCTGCAGCAAAACGCAGGATGATCTCATCACTGTAATCATAAGCGATATTTAAACTCGGTAAAAAGTCGTCATAACTAGTAGAAAAACCAACTTCTTCGATATTTTGCGGATCAAAACTGCGGCCCGTATATTGTAGTGACTGCGAGTCAACATCGGTTTTGACAGCTCGAACACCTAAGTTACCGCGAAAATCACTAAATGAAAACAATGCTTTAACGTAACCTGCAGTAATGCTTTCTTGCAAGTCATATGTATAATCTAGATGTTCATAAGGCGCTGTTGATGGTTCGGTAGAAGCAATCCAATGACTATAAGCGGCATTATCAAATTGCCATAAAATGGCATTCTCACCCCCCATAAAATCATTAACTGTGGTAGTTGCAAACTGGCCTAAATTATTCGTACTGCCATCAGCCCCCTTTTTAGGATAATTTGCTTTAATTAAGTTTGCGGCTTTACTGTGTTCTCGGTATTTGACCCCAGTTTTTATCGCCGTAAAGTAATCATTATCGAGTCGATACTCAAAATCAAATTGCACATATTTCTCATCGGAATCATTCGCGATATCATTTTTATGATTGTAGTCTAAGCGATAATCGGCAGGCGTAAGAGAATCTGATAATTCAACTTCTGGCATGCCATTTTCTATGCTGTACGAAGCGTCAGTGTTTGCGTAGTACTCTGAATATACGTCACTT
This sequence comes from Pseudoalteromonas sp. SG41-2, assembly GCF_014164535.1. Taxonomy (NCBI): domain Bacteria; kingdom Pseudomonadati; phylum Pseudomonadota; class Gammaproteobacteria; order Alteromonadales; family Pseudoalteromonadaceae; genus Pseudoalteromonas; species Pseudoalteromonas sp. SG41-2. The sequence goes on from NZ_JACJFK010000009.1 coordinate 83,259, forward strand.
ACTGCGCCTTCAGCTTTACTATAGCCAAACTGTGTTGTCAGAGTGTAGTTATCTTTTGCATAGGTAACTTTAATATCGTGAGCTTGAGTTTTAAATTCACCTTGGTATCCGGCATTTCCGTAATAGCCTAAATTATTATGGGCAGGTAAAGTCCCAGCAATCACAGTCCCATCGACAATATCGGCCTGCTCAATATTGCCGATGTTTTGTAATATAAAACCACTCGAATAAGTACCGTATGACTCATGCTCAGATTTTGAATACAAGTTATTAAATAAAATATCTAAATTTGCTGAAGGTGCGTATTGTAAGGTAGCCGTAATGGTATTTAAATCCGAGTCACTGGCATAGCGATTATAACCTACCGCACCAGGGTAATACTCATTATTGCCATCACCGTTGGCATCAACACTGCGGTAACCAAATCTTACTTCTTTACTGTCTCTTTGGGTTGCGAGTTCTTTGCGCACAAAGCCCACATTAAAACCAAAGTCTTCATCTTCATTTTTCCAAGAGTATAAACCTGAAATATAAGGTTTAGTTTCATCGGCATTTTCAAAATGAAATGCTTTCACTGACAGTGCCGCATAGTTAGATTCACTGTCCAGTGGCTTGCGTGTTCTAACCACCACAGTGCCGCCAATTGAACCTTCATCAACATCAGCCTCAGCTGACTTAAACACTTCTAAAGTATCGACTAACTCTGCAGGCAAAAGTGAATAGTTAAAACCACGTGATGGACGAGTGATAGACGCTGATGCCGTCGCTGAAGCAACACTCTGACCATTTAATAAGGTAATGTTTAGATGGGGTGCTGTACCACGAATACTTACTCGGTCACTTTCTCCGCCTAAGTCTTTTTCAACTTGCACACCCGGAATACGTTGCAGGGCATCTGCTACCGTTTGGTCAGGGAATTTACCGATATCTTCTGCAGATACCGCATCAACAACACTGTTAGCAAACCGTTTCATATTGAGGCTCTTCTCGACAGACGCAGCGTAGCCTTTTACCTCTATACGTTCGATATCTTCTTTTGTTAAGTTTTCTTTGTCTAATTGCTCTGCATCATTAGCAAAAGCCGTACTAGAAGCTGAAATAACCAAAGTGGCGAGTAATGATTTTTTGAATTGAGCTGTAATTGTGTGGAATTTATTATTCATAGTATAAGCATTTAACCTTTTTATATTGCAAAGTACTTGTACGGCTTCAGCTAATTTAAAATAGCTAAATCAAGACATATTTTATAGTTTTGTTACCTGCTGTTAACTTAGTCAAAAAAACACACAAGGTCAATATAATTTATTCCAAAATTAATAAACATTTGCAATTTATAATTCCAAAAATACACAAAATGTCCTTTAGTCGCTATCTAAATAAAGCACTTAAATTTATGAAAAATGAGAGCCTTATAAATAAGTGCAATTAAAACAAAAGATTAACGATATAGTGAACTTCGAGGTTAATTTAAATTACGCAGTAGTAAGATACCGTAATTTAAATTAGGTTGGCGCAGAATTGGCAAATTGGACTACTTTGTCGATAACTTAGGGGGCCTTGTAAGCAAGTAGTACTGATCTGTTATTGTAGCTACTGAGGTTTTTGCTGGTTTTTTGGCTAATTGCAGCGCATGATAAATAATATGTTTAGTTGCTTTGCTCAACCCCACAAAACATTTTAGCTTGGGGTTTTGCATCTAACGCTAATAAAAAATCATCAGGGAACTGCATTTCGTTTGATATCGAATATGCTGTATCCAGCGCCCATAAGATTTTGCCAAACACTGGGATCATTTGGGCTTATTACATTAAGCCCGATTTAATTAACTGTGCCACATAGTTTTAGTTTTGACCAAACACTGTTAGCTCTGCGAAGAGTAAAACATGGTAAGTACGAATCACCATCTAAGGATTTTTTAATGCCATCAATCCTTAGCTCTGCGCAATCAAAATGATTTTCTTCAAAAAAAGCATAAAACTCTCTGTTGATGCAAAAGAATTGATATTAAATGGTTCAAATTTTCCAATTTACTTAAAACTCAATCACTTCAATCGCACCGCGTTTTTGCATAGTTACAAACAGCTTGGTTTGCTGGTCATTAAATGCCACATTGGTTGGATGCTGCCCTGTTAAAGTATAGGTTTGCAATATCTTACCTGCGGGACTAATTTTTAAAATAACACCTGCGCCATAACGGGCTACATACAGGTTACCTTGGTTATCAACACGCATGCCGTCCATACCATGATCGTCAAATGTGATCAGCGGCTGCTTATTGCTGATGTTTAGCTCACTATCAAGATCATATTGCCAAATAATCCGCTGCACGCTTTCGTTTACGTAGAGTTTACTATTGCTGTTATTAACCGCCACACCATTGGTGGTGCCCATATTCTCTTCTAATAATTGAGTACTGCCATCTGTATTTATACGCCATAATTTGCCGGTAGCATCAGCCCAATTAGGGTCGCTGGCAAACAACACACCGCGTTTAGTTATGGCAATATCATTTGGTTGATTCATGGTTTTATTATGAGCAAAAACCTCAACGCTTTTACTATTAGCAGGCACTTTTAAAATATTATGATTTACATAATCCGCAATATAGAGATTACCTTGGCCATCAAATTGCAAACCATTACCAACGCTGTCATTTGGCAGCTTTAAAAATAAGCTGGCTTTACCATTGTTATCTACCTTACCAATGGTGCCCTGATCAGCAAAATTAACTGCGTATAAATGCTGCTTATAAAAAACAGGTCCTTCAACGCCTTGAGTAAACACATTATCAGGCACAAACTCCTTACTGTGCTGCGCAATACTGGTGGCACTAAAAAGTGCTGCACAGCTCAATCCACAGATCATCGCTTTCATTTTATTATTATTCCTAATTTAAATTATTACTGGTGAAGATGCTCAAAATCGGGAAATTGTCTTCGCCAAACGACAGCGTTAATGTGCGCTGCTCACCATCGTCTAGTTTAATATTGTCAGCCAGAGCCATAGGCGATATTCGTCTGCCATCGGCAAATAACGCCATAATATGTTCAGCCTGTAAAATGCGTGAACCTGACGCGTCATTACGAATTGTCACCACTGCGACTCGCCGGCCTTGCTCACTGCTCATCAGCACAGAGTTAACCACACTGAAATCACTGTTTTTAGGCCTTACTTTCGCATCATTTTCAAAACTAAACTGCATTCCCTGTAACGCAACTTGATCGACCGACAATACTTCATCATTTGCCTTTACCAAACCGCTCACAAAAGCACTGACTAGCAGTGGCAGTAAAACCAACAGTTGTATTTTCATTTCATTCCCTCGCTAACAACATCTATCTAAAGGTTATTTTTAACACAACTTGTGTGCTTTCTCATTTAATTTTTCAATTTCTTTAATAACTAAAAAGATTTTATTAACAGTGCTGTGACGCTAATAGAAAGCTCTATAACTTTGTGCTCAATCGGCTTCTACCTTTATTTTTTGTACCAAAAAATCTACGGCGGCTTTCACTTTTGGTACTAAATATCGCTGTTTTTGATATAACAAATAAATAGCCATATTAGAGTTTTGCGTTACCGCAAGCTGATGTTCAAACTTAAGTTCTTGCAACTCGCCCGACTCAAGGTATGGAGCAAGTGCCCAGCGAGTTGACATTAAAATGCCCTCCCCATTACAGGCTTTTTTACTAAGCCATGCTCCGTTATTCGAAATAACCACAGCAGGCCCTGACACGTCATGCCATTGCTCATCTACTTTGCATAGCCAAGGGGTTGGCCCTAGTGGCGTTTTAAAATAAAGGCCATTGTGATGCTTTAACGCCATAGCATGACTAGGCACACCGTGCTGCTGTAAATAACCTGGTGACGCTACAGGAATAAACTCATTGTCCATCAATTTTATGGCTAACACGCGCTCATTGGGTGCATAACCACCGCGAATAGCAATATCAACATCGTCACGGCCCAATGTCGATAGTTCATCACTGAAGCTAACATCGAGTATAATTTCAGGGTATAACGCATTAAATTCATCTAACAACGGTAGTAATATTTTATCACCAAAACTTACCATCGAACTTATTGATAAGCGCCCCATTGGTGTTGTTTGATAACTGCGCACAGTTTCGTGGCTTTGCTCTAACTGGTTTACTATTTGCTGAACGTCGTTATAGTAAATTTGCCCCACTTCTGTCAGCTTCACAAGCCGGGTTGTGCGTTTTAAAAGCGTTGCTCCTAAGCTTTTTTCTAGATCAACCACTCGTCTTGATAAAGAAGAAGGCGGCACATTAAACGTGCTCGCCGCTTTAGTAAAGCTACCCGTTTCGACAACTTTAATGAAGTACCGTATTGCACGTAGTTGATCCATCTAACTTCTCCTTCTAATGAGCAGTATTATTGTCTTAAAGACAAAAGTTATTGGTATTTTCTCCTATATATAATCAGATTAAAACAAGTAATAATGTATTCAGCTTAAACGTATGTGTTTTTATTTCATTTACTAGCGTTGTTAGCCCTTGTCGGCTTTGCAAAAAGTAAAAGCTCACATTCAGGTAGTAAATGCTAAGTAATACTTAGCGTTTGCACAAATTCATACAAATTTTTAGGAGCGGACATAATGACAGATAAAAATATCCAACTTACTTCAACTATCAGTGAAGATAATAAACTAACGCTTGCCCTAAGAAATATCGATATGCCACAACCTGGTGCCGATGAAGTAGTGATTCGTATTGAGGCTACGCCATTAAATCCATCTGACTTAGGCGTTTTATTCAGCGCCGCTGATATGTCCAGTGCAAAGCAAACTGGTACTGAGCAAAACCCAGTTATTACCGCTGATGTTCCTGCTCAATTTATGCCATCACTTAAAACACGTGTTGGTAAAGCCACACCCGTTGGCAATGAAGGCGCAGGTACGGTTGTGGCCGCAGGCTCATCGCCAGCTGCACAAGCATTAATGGGTAAAACTGTTGCTGTAATTGGTGGTGGTACGTATCGCAAATTTATATGCGCAAATGTGCAAAGCTGCTTAGAATTAAAAGAAGGAACGACGGCTAAAGAAGGTGCGTCGGCTTTTGTTAACCCACTTACTGCATTAGCAATGGTTGAAACAATGCGTGCTGAAGGCCATAAAGCAATTATTCATGCCGCAGCGGCCTCTAATCTTGGTCAAATCCTAAATCGAATTTGTATTGCCGATGGTGTTGATTTAATCAATATTGTACGTAAGCCAGAGCAAGAAAAGTTACTACGTGATATGGGGGCAAAGTATGTTGTTAACTCAAGTAATGATACTTTCCTTGCTGATTTAACAGCCGCAATTATCGAAACCGGTGCAACGATTGCGTTTGATCCAATTGGTGGTGGCCAACTAACGAGTGACATTCTTAACTGTATGGAAGTCGCTGCAACTCGTGACATTACAGAATACAGCGTTTATGGCTCTGACACTTTCAAGCAAGTTTATATTTATGGTGCCTTAAACCGCGGCCCAATTACGCTAAATCGCAACTTTGGCTTTGCGTGGGGTGTTAATGGGTTCTTACTATTCAATGCGTTAGGCAAACTTGGTACTAATACAGTAATTGCAATGCGTAAACGTATTGCAGATGAAATTACCACAACCTTTGCAAGTAATTACACCCATGATGTGTCATTGCCAGAGGCCTTACAATTACAATCAATTGAGGCTTACTCGAAACATGCCACAGGTGAAAAATACTTAATTAAACCGCAAGCGTAATTAAGCATAAAAAACCCCCTTCTTAATTGTGGGGGTTTAAAATGTAAGAGCAGACACTGATTGCGGTGCCTGCTTTTTATATTCTCGTAATAAAAAAGAGTTAGGCAGCTCTTTGTTTTAGATGTGCTGACTGTGTGGCGCTCATAACTACCTTCAAATGATTTAAAGCTTAAATAATGTTTATCGTAATGTTAAACACCCAAGTTAACCACTCAACATGCGCTCTCAAAGTTGTAAGAAAAAACAAAAATTCTGCCAAATAGCAGTAAGCAGAGTAGCTGTTGCACAGCTACAAAAGTGATTCTCCGTATAGCGATAAACTTATCTAGGCTGGCTGTTGAATTTATCAAGCATAGCCCTAATTTCATTAGTTAAGCATTTAATTCGCTGCAGAGACTATAACGACTGAGCATTTAGATTTACAGCCGTTATGCAGCCTTCTTTTAATCAGACAAGGAAAAAATTATGCAAGCTATTTCAAATAAACAATTTACTCTAAAGTCTCGTCCTCATGGTGCGCCAACGCTTGATAACTTTGAATTTAAAAGCGTACAAATGCCTGAACTACAACAAGGTGAAGTATTACTACGCACTATTTATTTATCATTAGACCCATACATGCGTGGCCGCATGAGTGATGCAAAATCATATGCAGACCCTGTTGAGATTGGCGATGTCATGGTTGGCGCAACCGTATGTCAAATTGAGCAATCAAATAACGACAAGTTTGCAAAAGGCGATTGGGTACTAGCCTATACAGGCTGGCAGGAATATGCGATTTCAAATGGCGAAGGATTAATGCCATTAGGCAAAGAGCCAAGTAATCCATCGTATGCATTAGGTATTATGGGTATGCCTGGCTTTACCGCTTATATGGGGCTACTTGATATTGGTGCACCGAAAGAAGGTGAAACCGTGGTGGTTGCAGCAGCAACAGGCCCAGTAGGTGCAACTGTTGGGCAAATTGCTAAACTCAAAGGTTGTAAAGTAGTCGGTGTGGCAGGCGGCAATGAAAAATGCCAATACGCAGTCGAAAAGCTTGGTTTTGATGCTTGTATTGACCACCGCAGCGATGACTTTGCCAAACAGTTAGCTGACGCATGTGATGCAGGTATTGATGTTTATTATGAAAATGTGGGCGGAAAAGTCTTCGATGCCGTATTACCACTATTAAACACCGCTGCGCGCGTACCATTATGTGGTTTAGTGTCGCAATATAATGCGACTGAGTTACCACAAGGACCTGATCGCATGGGGGCTCTAATGGGTCAAATTCTCTCTAAGCGCATTCGTATGCAAGGCTTTATTATCTTTGATGATTATGGCCATCGTTATGATGAGTTCGCCACTGATATGCAAAAATGGCTTAGCGAAGGAAAAATTCATTACCGTGAACATTTAGTAACAGGTTTTGAAAATACCGTATCAGCGTTTAACGATATGATTGACGGCAAGAACTTTGGCAAAACGGTAGTACAAGTAAATAAACCGCTTTAAATTTACCCTGCGCAGCAACGGCTGCGCTTTTAAGGATAACTATGATCAAGTTACACCATTTAAATAAATCCCGCTCTAAACGTATTATTTGGTTACTCGAAGAGCTAGACGTTGACTACGAAATTGTGGCTTATCAACGCAACAGTGAAACCTTTTTAGCTCCTGATGAGCTTAAAGCGATTCATCCACTGGGCAAATCACCAGTCATTGAGGACAATGGCCAAATCATTGCTGAATCAGGTGCGATCACCGACTATTTGATCAGTAAATACGGTAACGGTAAGTTTGCGCCAAGCCGTGACAGTAAAGACTATATTGACTACCAGCAATGGCTGCACTTCGCTGAAAGCTCAGCAATTTTACCGCTATTATTAAAAATGTTTGTGAAAAAAGATGGCGCTAAAACGCAATTTTTAGAAGGCTATGCCGATGCAGAAACCGCCAAAGTTATTAGTTACTTTAATGACCGCTTAGAAGGTAAACGTTACTTAGTGGGAGACTCTCTAACCGGTGCTGATTTTATGATGTCGTTTATTGTTGAAATTGTTAAAAATGCAGGTCAACTTACGCATTTTAAAAATCTCGTTAAATACGATGAGCAATTACAAACTCACGAGAAATTTCATTCCGCTAACGAGTTAGAGGCAAAGTACGACTAAGTTAGTTTTCGTTTTGGCTGTTTAAGGTGGTTTTACAGCCAAGCGATGCACTCATTGCGGTTCGGTCTATCAAAATAAAGCATGCTGCTAATAATCAAGTAACTTTACCAAATTCTGCGGTAAGTAATTTAAAACATGAGCCATAGCAGCCAATCAGTGCATTAAATTGCAGCTGAGATACCTGGCATATCGGTGTAGAATAAATAGCTAACATGTCCAAGGAAACCAGTTTATCCTTAAAAAACAATGCACAAGAAGCAGTCGCAATGGCTGAGTTATCAAAAACACTGAAGCAGTACATTAGCTATTTCAAAGTGAACTAAAGAGCGCTTTAATACTTTAATCTACTAATCTATATCCTACCGCAGGCTCAGTAAGTAAATACTTTGGGCTTGCGGGATTTGCCTCTAATTTTTGCCTTAGCTGCGCTACATGCACACGCACATATTCAGGACGATTTATATATTGCTCTCCCCATATATGGCTTAATATTGCATTATGAGTCAGTACCTTATCTTTATTTTGAAATAATAACAGTAAGATTGCATATTCCTTTTTAGTCAGCTTAACCTCATTGTCACCAACACGCACAATATGCTTATTTGGGTCAATACAAATGTCGCCACATTGCAACGCAAAACTGACTTGATTATTAGTACGCAGTAACACCCGAATACGCGCTAATAGTTCATTGGCGCTAAAAGGTTTAGTAAGGAAATCATTGGCCCCATTATCAAGCGCAGTGACTTTTTCCACTTCACCATCACGAGCTGAAAGCACTAATACCGGTAACTGGCTCCATTGCCTAAACTCCACTAGCCAGTCTTGACCATCCATATCCAAAAGCCCTAAATCTAATAATACAAGGTCATAACTTTGCTCACTTAAAAGTGCAAAACCATCCAGCCCTTTATCACAAATACTCAGCTCATAGCCACTGGCTTGCAGTAAGGTTTTTAAAAAGCTTTGCAACGGCGGAGAATCTTCAAGTATTAAGATTTTAGTCATTATTTTTTATCCAGATTAATTTTGCCAAGGCCATTTCTGTATCGTTATCTATCGTCAGTGAAAATGTGCCTTGATGAAACTTAGCAACCACATCACAAATTACACTGCCAAGCCCTACACCTTCATCAGCACTTGCCTGTGGCTTGCTAATTAATTTATTGCTCAATAGTAATTGATAACTCACCGCTGACTCGTAACGGCTTTGGGTAAATTCAACAACCACCTCACCATCACCATAACGCCATGCATTTTCGAGCATATTTGCCAGTGCTATTTCTAACAGTGTCACATCGCCTTGGCAGCTCGAATTGGCATCAATATTTGTTGTTACCACAAAATGCGCTAATTGCTGCTGCCTACGTGCTTTTGCTTCGCTTAGCAAAGCTTGCAAGTTAATTGTTTGCCAGCACAGGTTTTCGCCCATTTTATTTACTCGGCTAAGCTCCATCACCTTGTCAAAATGCTGATTAAGAATTTTACTTTGCTCATAAATATTACCGGCCTGCTCTTTTATTATCGCTTCACTGAGTGTGATCTCATCATCGGCCAACATGCTTGAGGCGCCCATAATAGTTGCCAGTGGCGTGCGCAAGTCATGAGATAAACTGCGTAATAATGCATTTTTAGCACGCTCGAGTTCAGCTTGAACTGAAATTGCCGCCGACTGCTGCCTCAGTAAGGTTTTCTCATGTACCTGATACAACAATGAAATTGCGGTATTTACGAAGCTCCTTTGTCCTTCAGACAGTAACGTTGCAAAAGCAAACCCCCCCATACTTTGCTCTTTATCACTTAATAGCATAAATTCACCTGCCACTTGCTGACGCATTTGTTGAAATTGGCAAGTAATGGCCAAATGCTCGCTAATAAGCTGCTGAAAGTACTGCTTTTGCTCATCCAGTGCGTCTAAACTATTTAATCCTTTAGCCAGCTCATACAGTGTTCGACTATTACTCGCGTGTAATTGTACATCTCGCACCTTAGTGTTTAATTCGCCCGCTAACTGGCTGATCATCAGTCCCACAATGAGCATCACGATAAAAGTAACTAGATACTCAATATTTTCAATATGAAAAGTAAAATACGGGGTAACATAAAACCAATCGGTACACGCTACACTGACCAAGGTGGTAATGGCTGCAACGCGTCGGTTACTGCGAACTGCAACCCAGGCGACCCATAACAGCTGTAACATCACAATGTCGGTGGTCGAAAACCAATCTCGTAACGGATAAATCGCCATAACTACAATGATCGGCATTATCACCGCCAAAAAAAATGCTTTATATTTGCTTGGTTTGCCCTGCACTTGATTCATTAACGATTCCTCTGACAATTAACTACATAGGTTACTGCCTTTTCAATATTGCCTCTATAAAGTTTTTATAAAGTTTTTTATCTCATTTATAAAATCTTTATAAAGCTTTGCAGTGCAGCGCTGACTTTACTATTTGATCCCGTATATTCAACTCAACTTTAGTGATTGCGTGTTACCTGCTATAGGTATTTGATAAGGCGTATTGATGATAAATTGGAAAATCACCTTAAGACTACTCGCCTTTCCTATTATTTGGATGGGAGTGGTACAACTGGTCTTTGCAGCGCTTTCATTATTTATTTTTAAAGACCGAGTTATTAGCGCATTTCTTATTCCTGGCGCAACGATGATCTCTGTCGCTTTAGTGCTACTTATCAATTTACGTAAAACTGATCTAACCGCCGCAACATTCAGAGATGCACTTATTTACGCCACAGTAACGTGGATTATAGCCGGTGTGTTAGGCGCCATTCCTATTCTAGTCGTCACTGGCGTTAACTTTAGCGACGCGGTATTTGAGTCAATCAGCGCCTTAACCACCACTGGCGCAACGGTGTTATCAGGGCTCGATAACATGCCTGCTAGCTTTTTATTGTATCGACAATTCTTACAATGGATGGGCGGTTTAGGCATTGTAATTTTTGTAGTGGCTATTTTACCTATGTTGAATATTGGTGGCATGAAATTATTAAAAGCAGAAACACCAGGCCCCATTAAAGACGAAAAATTGACTCCGCGCGTTGCCAGTACCGCTCATTATTTATGGGGCGTTTATTTAGCAATCACCGTACTTTGTAGTTTAGCCTATTATGCTGGCGGAATGAGTTTTTACGATGCGATCGCACATGCCTTTACCACGGTTTCAACTGGGGGCTTTTCAACCCATGATGCCAGTATGTGGTATTACCACAGCCACTTACTGGTGTGGATAGCTAATGTATTTATGCTTGCAGGAGCGATTAACTTTGCCTTGCACTTCAAAGTAGCGCACAAAAGAGCCATTACTAGTTATTATCATGATGAAGAGACGCGTTATTTTATTTATATAGTGGTGCTTTTATCGGTTCTTTTAACCACCATGCTACTGCTTAAAGACAGCTACTCAAATGTACTTGAAGCATTTAGTTTCTCTACATTTCATATTATTTCTTTTATTACCAGCACCGGTTATGGCGCAGCAAGCTTTACTGACTGGCCAGCTGAGGCTGGGTTTTTACTGGTTATTGCCGGCTATCTTGGTGGTTGCGCAGGTTCAACGGCTGGCGGAAATAAAATAATTCGTAACATTATTGTTGGCAAAATGATTAATAACAATATTAAACAGCTGCTTCACCCAAGAGCGATATTTACACTGAAGTATCAAGGATCGCCCGTTAAAGAAGATGTACGCCATGCAATTATGGCATTTATGACCTTTGCTGTTGGTTCAAGCTTACTGTTTACAATGTTGCTTATGGCAACGGGTCTGGATTTTTGGAGCGCATTTACTGCAGTAGCTGCATGCGTCAATGTACTTGGCCCTGGATTTGGTGAAGTTGGCGCTAACTTTCAACCCGTTTCAGACACCGGTATTTGGATACTCTCGGTCGCTATGATCGTGGGTCGGTTAGAATATTTTACTGTTTTTACACTTTTTACTCATAGCTTTTGGAAAAAATAACGAAGGAATACTATGGCACATTTTACAGTTATCGGTTTAGGCCGCTTTGGCATTGCAGCAAGCTTGGAGTTGATCCATTTAGGACACACAGTGACTGGCGTTGATAGCAACCCAAAACTCGCCGAAAAGTATGTTGAGCACTTATCAGAGACAGTGGTATGCGATTCAACAGATGAAGCGGCGTTAAAGGAGCTCGATTTAGCAAATAGTGAAGCGGTCTTAGTCGCGATCGGTGAAGATATGCAGTCCAGCATATTGTGTACCTTAGCACTAAAAAATTTAGCGGTTAAACAAATATGGGTTAAAGCCAGCACCAAAGCGCATCATACGATTATATCAAAGTTGGGTGTCTCGCGTATTATTCACCCAGAAGAAGAAATGGGAGTGCGCGTTGCACAAGCGCTTAATTACCCGATAGTGAACGACTATATTTCATTAGGCAATGGCTTATACGTTGTTGAAGTAAGTATAAAAGCTCACCTACATAAAACAAAACTAGGGCATCTACTCAGAGAAATAAAAGGCACTGTAGACCCTCTATTGGTAAAGCGCGCCAAGCAAACGTTTGTCAAGCTTGATGACGACTTTGAGTTACATACCCACGACACCTTACTGCTATCAGGTAGCCGAGTCGAATTAAACTATCTAGCTCCAAGGCTGTTATAACCATGGTTTTATGGCACCCTCTCAAAACGCCTATTGAGCGCAAAGTCAGTGGGCATAAAAAAATCAATGCTGCACCGCCGCTTATTTTATGCTGCAGCTTTTTGATATTAATCGCACTAGGGGCTTTAGCATTAAAGCTGCCTTTTGCCACCAATGAACCTATTTCGTGGATACAAAGTGCCTTTACTGCAACATCGGCGGTAACCGTCACCGGATTAGTTGTGGTAGACACAGGCTCCGCATTTACCCCTTTTGGCCAAGGGGTGATCGCGCTATTAATTCAACTTGGTGGCTTGGGTTTGATGACATTTGCAGTGGTAACCTTGCTGGCATTGGGTAACAAAGTTGGCTTTATTCAAAAAACAGTAACTAAAGCAGCTTTTAATCAAACAGATACATCAACACTTTTGAGTACGGCAAAATCAGTGTTGCTTTTTGCCATCATTGTTGAGTCACTCGGTGTTGTTATTTTAACGCTGTACTGGCTCCCTGAGCTGGGCTTACAAACCAGCTTTTTCCATGCGTTGTTTTATACCATTAGTGCATTTAATAATGCGGGATTTGCGCTTAGCCCCAACAGCCTAATGCAGTATGTTGACGATCCTGTGATCAATCTTACCGTTACTGGTTTGTTTATTATCGGTGGCCTAGGTTTTACCGTACTCATGGATGTGTATAAATCAAAACGTTGGGCAGCCCTTAGCACCTATAGTAAGTTAATGCTGATCAGCACGGTTATCATCAATATTGTAGCGCTGGTACTGATTTACGTTATTGAATATGACAATCCAAAAACACTGCAACCCTTGTCAGAAGTCGGTAAATGGCTAGCTGCTTGGTTTCAAGCCGTAACACCGCGTACGGCTGGATTTAATACCATTGCTATAGAAGAGCTGAGAAATGCCAGTACCGCATTAACAATGATGTTAATGTTTATTGGTGGAGGCTCACTCAGTACCGCAAGTGGTATAAAAGTAGTGACTTTTGTGGTGTTGATTTTAGCAACTTACAGCTACTTACGCCGCGATAAAGGCGTTACTGTGTTACGCCGAGAAATCGACAAAGAATCTGTATATAAAGCACTGGCTTTAACCCTTGTTTCAGCGGGTATAACATGGCTGGCTATTTTTACTTTACTGATTGTTGAAGATGCGCCTTTTTTAGATGTCGCCTTTGAGGCTGTGTCTGCACTTGGCACTGTAGGATTGTCTCGGGGTTTAACTGCTTCTCTTTCTCCGCTGGGCGAATTTATCATTATGTTTTTAATGTTTATGGGAAGGATTGGCCCCTTAATCATTGCCTACTTTTTAGCGAGTCCTCGCAGTAGGAAACTAAGATATCCAAGCGCACAATTATCGATTGGCTAAATAGCAGAGCTGGGAGAATCTCAAACTAAATCCCAGCTAATACTCGCTCAGTGACGTACTAGCTTGATGCCATTTAAAATTCGCCACATACTAACAGACGATTTTCATAGGTTAAAAACACAGATAATAACGCAGACACCTATCTTAATTTCGTAATGTGTAAACTAAAAATTGATTGGAAAATAACAAAGACATCCACTGTTAATTTATGGAATACAGCCAAAAATTAACCATGATGGTTTAAGAGCTTGCATAAAGATAATAACACAGACACCAATCTTAATTTCGTAATGTGTAAACTAAAAATTGATTGGAAAATAACAAAGACACCCATTGTTAATTTATGGAATACAGCCAAAAATTAACCATGATGATTTAAGAGCTTGCATAACGAATATGAGGTTGGTTAATGGTTCTGAATTGAATTGAATAAAATTTAACTATCGATACATTAATAAACTAACGACAAAAAAACCTTCAAACCAGCGCTTGCTATGCAGGAGAAAAAGCTGTTCATTTGCAGTAATCAACTAATGTAAGCTAATAAAACTCGTCATCGCGAACCTTTATTTATCAGCTTGGTTATCAAACTAAAAGTGAGGATACCAAAAGCATCAGCAAGTAGATCAGCGATGTCTAAGGTTCTACTAGGTATGAAGTATTGGCTTAGCTCTTCCAATAAAACGAATAGAAACACGACGCTCGAACCAATATACAAATTGCATGACAATACTGAATATGATTTTAGCTTAAACGCAAAATTAGCACCTAGAGTAAGCAAACCAAATAAACAAAAGTGCCCTACTTTATCGCCATAAGGGATACTTCTAACAAGCTCAAAGAAAATACTATGTTGCCCCGTATTAGCTTGATATATGACCCATATAATAAAGCTAAGAAAAGTAACTGACACAATAGTGATTAATTTATGCATGATTGTTTAATGTTATTGTTGAGTTACCAACCATAGCCGAATAGTGACTATAATTCAATCACTTAGTGTTCCACTGCTAAAGCAACCATCAGATCCCTGCAAGGTCACGCTCGGTGATGCACTCGTCCGATGCCATTTCAAATTCGCGGCATACTAACGGGCGGTTTTCGTAGATTGAACACATTAAGGTATTGCGGTCGAGTGCTTGGCACCAACCATCATCGGCGCGTTTCATCACTTCGCTGCCCCATTTATCATACTCAATATAATGAAATGGCACACCGGTGTCGGTCACAATACGCACTTCTAACTGACAACAACATGCTTGGCAGTTAGCACAGGTAACCGGCTCAGGGGCGTTAGTAACTGTTTCAATAGGAATTATATTGTCGATGGGGATAACGGTTTGAGGCATAGCGGCTTACTAAAATAATGTTAGCCGCTTAGCATACACGAGCAAAACTAACGCGCCAGTAGTTTCGCTTTTATTTCGCTGTAACGCTGCTGCTCACACAAACCAAAACCACTGAGTTGACGCACTTTGTTACGCGCAAATAACGGTACGCTCATTCCCGCTAAAAAGCGGCATTGGGTTTCAATACCTATATTATGTATACCTTTACTGGCGAGGTGACTAAGTAACTCATCAACCTTTTGATAAATTACAGCATCGTTAGCAAAGCTATGAGCGAGTGAATATTCAAGTGTTACAGCTTGGCCTCTACATACTGAGCAATGGCCGCATTGCTGTGGCGCTTGATGGTCGTCAAAATAACGAGCAAGGTTATAGCTCAAACATGTTTTAAGCTCGAAAAAGCGAATAAGTGCCGCAATACGCTTAATTTCAGCTTGCTCTTTATCAACAAAATAGCTGTGTAATTGCTTAGCCAGCTCAGGGTTATTAATTACCTCATTATGTACTTGATAGACTTGGGTGATTCGCTTTGTTTCAAGTGCTATTAAATTCTTCTCTGCTAAATAATCAAGCGCTGCAACAACGCGTTTGCGATCCACCTGAGCGGCTTGGGTAAGCGTGTCAAAATTTAGTGTGCCCCAGATTTTTTTAAACTGGGTATGGTTAAATATTAACTGTAAAAATGCTTGTCTATCAGCATCAAAGTGACCAAGTAAAGCGGCTTTATCAACCAAAAACTTATATTTAAAGTCGGCGTAATAAGCATAAAGTGGTGTTATTGCACCTTGCATTTCCAATTGTACTAACAAGGTTTTAAGCGCTAATTGGCGAATATTACTATCACTTGAAAGGCTGTATTCTTGCATTTCCCACTGTTGACTTTCTTTTGAGTGATCGCTTTGGTGTTGGCGAATATCGTTGATCACATGCTCAATACCGCTAAGCTCTGGGGTATCGCCATAAACAAAGTTTTCAACCGTGTTTAAGCCATCTAAATTAGCCAATGTAAAACACTGCGATAGTTGTCCGTCTCTCCCTGCACGACCAATTTCTTGGCTGTAGTTTTCAATCGACTTTGGTAAATCATAATGAATAACAAAACGGATATCTGATTTATCAACCCCCATACCAAACGCAATCGTGGCCACTACGACATTAATTTTACCCGCCATAAAATCATCTTGGATACCATAACGCAGGGTATCTTCAAGCCCAGCATGATAAGCCACAGCGTGTAAGCCCTGGCGGCTAAGCGCTTCAGCGACTTGCTCTGCACTATGTTGTAAGGTCACATAAACAATCCCTGGGCCCGTTTGCTCGCGCACAATATTAGCCAATGTACTTGCTTTATCAGCGCTTTTCACGCTGAGTATCGATAAGTCTAAATTAGCCCGATAAAACCCAGTTTGTACAATGCATTCTGGGGTAATTGCAAAACGTTCACTCATATCACGCTTTACTTTTTTAGTGGCGGTGGCCGTTAATAATAATACCAAGGGAATATTGAGCTCATCACGATAGCGCGGCAGTTTTAAATAATCAGGCCTAAAATTATGGCCCCATTCGGAAATACAGTGAGCTTCGTCAACCACCAGCATTGAAATAGCCACTTGATTAATAAATTCACGAAATCGCTCGTTTTTAAAACGTTCTACCGACACCATTAAGATTTTCACTTTACCGGCACGCACATCGCTCATTACAGTGTGGCTTTGCTCTGTAGTTTGGCTTGAATCAAGGCTTGCGGCATAAATTCCCTTGTTATTTAAAAAACCAATTTGGTCTTTCATCAGCGCAAGTAATGGCGAAACAACCAGCGTTAGATTAGGTAAATGCAATGCAGTTAACTGATAACACAATGACTTACCAGATCCAGTGGGGAACATTGCCAATGATGATTGGTTATTTAGCAGTTGCTCTATGGTTTGCTGCTGACCTTGGCGAAATTGACTAAACCCAAAGTGTTGCTCAAGTGAAGAAAGTATCGATCCGCTCATAATATTTCCCTTTATTCATATTCCCTAATAAAGGAAATCATAGTTTGAAAATGCAATGTTTGCCATGGTAACTTTTTTTTGCTTTATTTTCTTGGCTTATCTATTTGTTCCTATTAAATTTTACTGACAAATCGTGAGAAAAGGCGCATTATAAATGCGTTGCTTGAAAAGGTATTTTGAACATTTTTGTTCAGCTCAATACCTAAGTGTTCTATACGTTTCATCATCATAAGAGCATTTAGGTATAATTCTTTTGAGGGCAATGAAATGATAACCACACATCCTAAAATCGTGATCATCGGTGGCGGTGCCGGCGGCCTTGAGCTCGCAACGCAATTAGGGCATAAACTAGGGAAGAAAAAACACGCCGACATTCTATTAATTGATAAAAATCGCACCCATATTTGGAAACCTTTGCTGCACGAAGTGGCAACGGGTTCTATAGATGCCGATTTAGATGGGGTAGTTTACTCAGCACACGCAGCAAAACATCATTATAACTTTCAACTTGGCACTTTTTGCAACCTTGATAACGCTAATAAAACCATCACACTCAGTGCCTTTAATGACGAACTTGGCCATCAAATTTTACCACAACGCACCGTTCATTATGACTACTTGGTGATTGCCATCGGCAGCGTCAGTAACGACTTCAATACACCCGGTATTAAAGAACATTGTTTTTATCTTGATTCAAACCAACAAGCGGAACGCTTTCAGCACGCGCTACTCGATAACTTTACTCGGCTACATCAAGACGACGACCCACAGCATGCATTAAATATTGCCATTGTTGGCGGTGGCGCAACAGGCGTTGAACTCTCAGCTGAGCTGTATCATGTTTCTGACTTATTAAAACTTTATGGTTTGACAAATATGTCGGCAAAGCGCTTACACATTCACTTAATCGAAGCAGGCCCGCGTATTTTACCCGCCCTACCAGAGCGTATAGCAAACTCAGCGAAAAGAGAGCTACTAAAGCTTGGTGTTAACGTTCGAGAAAACACCCAAGTAAAGCAGGCAACAAATCAAGGATTCATCACTAAAGATGATGAACAGATCGATGCCGACATTATGGTATGGGCAGCGGGTGTAAAAGCCCCCGATTTTATAAAAGATCTCGGGGTTTTTGAACTAACTCGTAATAACCAAATCATGGTGAACGACTATTTGCAAAGTAATAGCGATGACACCATTTTTGTATTAGGTGACTGTTGCGCGTTTACACAAAAAGATGGCAAATTAGTACCGCCCCGTGCGCAATCAGCCCATCAAATGGCACAATGTGTTGAAAAAAACCTAATTGCGACACTGCGCCAACAGCCGTTAACTGGCTTTGAATACAGCGATCATGGTTCGCTCGTCAATTTGTCACGCTACAGTACCGTGGGGAGCTTAATGGGCAACCTCACTAGTAATAGCTTTTTTATTGAAGGCAAGATAGCCCGCTTTATGTATATTTCGCTCTATCGCATGCATCAACGCGCTATCCACGGCAGCGCCAAAACCTTTGCATTATGGATCAGCGAAAAAGTGCTCCGGGTCGTTAGGCCAAAGATGAAATTACATTAAGCAACTAACAAGAGTAAGTGGAGCCGCCGCTTCACTTACACACCTAGAAATAAAATAAAAAATGACACCCATCTAGAAATTATAATGATACCCATTAAAATTAAAATTGACACCCATCCATACACCCATCCATATATATCTAAAAAAATGCAAACTTACATTTTAAAGCAATGGATTGAAGGTAAATAAAAAAGACACCCATCTAAAAATTGCAATGACACCCATTCAAAATAAGAATGAAATTGCAAACATCCAGGTTAGGGCAATAAACGAAACAATTAAAAACCGTAGTTATTTTCAAAAAGGACTTTTATACAAATGGCAGATAAATATCAGGCGTTTGCATTTTTAGGCGTCAAAAAAATCTGAATTAATAAGTTATGTATTATTGGTTGGCTACGTTATCACGCTAGTAATTTTTCGCAATTCGTTAGATTCGTTCGTCGCTTAAAGTGTTGATGTTCACAAAACATATTTAACGACTCAGGTCTTCCAACAGCACCGTGAAAAACGGTGGTAAATTTGCTGGTAACTTTCAACCAGTTTTCGGGGGTTATTTGCAACCTTTCAAGCAAAGGGGTTAGATCGGCGGCTATATAACCTATTTTATCAGGACGAATACAGCGCCCTGTCGCATCAACAAGAGAAAGGTAGGAAGTTAGCTCAAAAGGTAAACCTTTCACCATATGCTGTGTTGCCATCCCTGAAAAACGTTGTAATGATTTGGGCTGTTTCCCTGCTGCGACCGAAATAATACGCTTTTTGACACTCGTGAAATCTGAATTTTCTGGTTTGTCAGCAATACCTGCACGAACTGGGTTTAAATCAACATACGCCATACATGCTAATAATGCGGCTTCATCAAGTAACGCTTGGGATTTGAACCGTCCCTCCCAAAATCGCCCCTTACAGTCATCTTCTTTATTTGCTTTTCGCGCTATATATTCATTTAAAGAGCGCATGAACCAGCTAATATCCATTAACCTTGAACGATATTGCGCAATACTATCTGTAACTATTTTCATCTCAAAAGATGCTAGCTTTTCACCTTTAGCAAAACGTCGTGTTAATTCAGAACCTTTAAAGGCTTTATGCCAGCGAATTGCAACTGCTCTATCATTTACTCTTTCCGCCTTTTTACTATCTACGTACACTACAATATGAGTATGATTACTCATTACTGCATAAGCGCACACATCTATAAAAAAGAGAGATGCCAAACTCATTAGCTTATCTTCAACCCATTTTCTGCGGTGTTCATAACATTGACCCGTATATTCATCCACACCACACAAATAGGCACGTCTTACACATCGTGATATACAATGATAGTAACGAGTGTCCGTTAAACTGATTTGTCGATTTCTTGCAGTAGCCATAAATATCTCAGATATCACGTTCCTTATAAAATACTAGTTCCTCATGGTAAAACTGCAAATATAGTCATTATTATGGGTGTCATTTAAGTTTGAATTACTACAATCGCCATTTATTAGGTGGGTGTCTTTATTTTTTTATTAGTTACTCTGGCTGTGCTGAGGCTAGATGTTCGTAACGGGCTAATATTTCATCATATTCACCTGAGCGCTTTATTTGCTCTAGCCCTTTGTTGAAGGAGGTTATTATATATTCAGCATCGGGATGCTCTTTACTGATCCCTATATGAAGAGGGTGCTTAATTAAAGCTGGTTGCCAAATTGTTAGCTCTGTTGAGTAACCATTTTTTTTCATTTCGAACCATGCTGCGTATTTATCAACCAGAGCAATATCAGCGCGATGCTTTTTTACATGCTCAAGACAACTATGGACATTAAGTAAAGGAACGATTGTAAGCCTATCAATAGACTGTAAATACTCATGATATCCGTAACCTCTAATTGTACTGATTGTTAAGCTTTCTAGGCTGTGAGGGCCTTGATAATCAAGCTGCGACTTAGTATTACTAATTATGCTAAGTTCATTAGTAAAGTAGGGCTGGCTAAATAAAATTGTTTTAGCACGATTTTCTGTCCACCATAATGCAGGGATCAAATCTATTTCATTATTTTAACATTCGCATTGCACGACTAAATGGCGCTATTTTAATATCGAATGCAATATTCTGGCTAAAAAATGCAGCACGTACAAGCTCAGTAGTCATACCCGTTCCATCAGCAAATATGTAGGGAGGCCATTCATTATGAGATCCTACTAAAGGCTGTGTTATTGAATTAGAAAGCGCAGCAGTACTTTGTATGCATAACAGCAAAATAATAAAAAATTTAGTCATAGCAACACGATACCTTTTATCATGCCTATCTAAAGATACACAATAATACATTTGCTCTAGGCAAATCTGCGTAACTTAACTATTTAACCTAAGGCTTAATGGCAACTTGAACTTTGTTACTAAACCAGAGCTTCAACTGTTTAAGCTTAGACTACATTTGACTATATTATTTTCAATCTATAAAAAAGTATTGCCTAAAATAAATAACAAAAAATCCTTATAGCATATTTGAGTGGATTGTCTTCAAATTTAAATAATTTACCTGTAAGTTATAAAAAACCACATAAAGGAATGATGCTATGACCGCGAAAACGCTGATTTTCAACTTTGATGGCACAGGTAGTGAGCCACGTGATGCTGAGCAGTTCAGCTCTGCGCATTTTAAGGAAGATGCAAGCATTTCGAATATTCTCAAACTTCATTTATTAATGGGTGGCCAATTAAATAACGAGCCCGTTACTCCTTTTACTAATCAACTTAGCTTCTATTACCAAGGTATTGGAACTCAAGGAAGTCGTTTAAAGCGATTCCTCAATCAATCTTTCGCACCACGCGATGACGATGTTGCCAGTATTTTAAATCATGCTATAAATGATTTTAAGCGCTACTACAAAACTGGCGATACATTGTTACTCACTGGCTTTAGTCGCGGCGCTGCGTTAGCACGACGTTTTGCAAAGTGCTTAGAGCCGCTCATAGATAATAACGTTTATTTATGCGTATTTGATACTGTGGCATCCATTGGTTTATCCAAAGTCACCAAGGCCACCCGAGGCGCTGAGCATGTTATTTTTGAAAACCATACTTTAGCGACCAACATAAATCAGGCTCTGCATTGTGTGGCACTGGATGAAAAGCGTCGAGCTTTTGAGCCTACCCTTATAAATCATCAAAACAATGTACATGAAATATGGTTTGCAGGCGCACATTCCGATATCGGTGGTGGCTATTATCGAGATGGGCTGGCGGATATTTGCTTACGCTTTGCAATGGAGTGGTTACTTGAACTGCCTGTGGCTTTATCCTTTTTAACTAGTCAAGCAATCGAGTATTCATCGTTATTTCCTGCGGATCAAAACAGTTTTATCGCCCAAGATGATATGACCATCACCCCAGATCCTCTCGCGTTAAGCCATCAACAGAATTATTTTTGGTTTAATCCTTTATTTAAACTGATTGATCGTGAATGTACCGTGCTGGTTGATGACGAACAAAGTAAGCTGTTACCCATTATCCACCACAGTGTTGCTACACGTATCAATCAATTAACCAGTTATCGTCCCGAGTCTTTAAAAAACCTTAGTTATCAACTGCTGTATGCAGATCAAACTACGTTTAGTTTTAACGGTTTGTCTGCCCATATAGCTTTAAAAAATCAAAACATGTCAGTGTTACAAATTGGCCAAAGCCAAGATGTGTTGGTTTATGCCGCAGAGCAATACAATGCAACAGGACTAATGCTTGAACAAGGAGCTACTTATCGCTTTAGCCCTTACCCAGAACAACTTTGGTATGACGATGGCGTAAAATGTGGGCCACAAGGTTGGCACCGAGATAACCTACAGTTGGGTGTAAAAGAGATCCCCATGGCATTGCTCGAACCCTTTCGTCGTTTACCACATGCAAACTGGTTTGCCTTAATTGGTGCTATTGCCCATAGCGATAATGATGCTTTTGAGATTGCCGATGGGGGTGAATTTAAAATGACTCACTCAGGAGAATTTACGCCTTTTGCAAATGATTTGGTGCGTTTTTATGGCGCTAATGCTGGGCGTATAAAAATAAACGTGACCCGCCTTGGTTAATTGCATTATTAATAGGCCGTGCTAACGGCCTATTGGTAACATTAAACTATCACTATTTTGCACTTAAAGCGGCTTCAGCTTCAGCCAACATAGCAAACTCTTCATCGGCACTGTGTGCGACTAAGTGCTTACTACTGTATGCAAAGTAATAAATCGCTCCGATCACAAATAGCACCACAGTAAACAAGAATGCACGAGGATCAAACGCGTATACCCCAGTTAAAGCCACCAAAGATAAGACCAGCGCAATTGCTGAGGTTATCATGCCACCTGGCGTTTTATAAGGTCGTGCGAGTTCAGGCTGTTTAATACGCAGTAAAATATGGCTCAATGCCATCAATGCATACGAAACCGTAGCGCCTACCACGGCCATCGCCAGCATTAAATCACCTTCACCACTTAATGATGCTAAGAAGCCAAAAATACCCGGCACGATTAAGGCACGTGCCGGCACTTTTCGTGAAGTTGTAACCGACAAACTTTTTGGAAAGTAGCCCGCTCTAGAGAGCGCAAACACTAACCGACTATACCCATAGATAATCGAGAAAAACGACGCCACTAAACCCGCTAAACCTAATATATTAACGAGTGTTGCTAAGCTTGCATTCCCTGTTACGTTTAGCGCATCAACTAACGGCACGGCACTAGACCCCATTGCGCTGGCACCACCGGCACCAGGGATCAATACTACGACTAACAAAGCAGTAAACAATAAAAACAACATTGCACCTATAATTCCTTTTGGCACGTCTTTAGCTGGATCTTTGGCTTCTTCTGCCGCTAATGGTACGCCTTCAACGGCTAAAAATAACCACATTGCAAACGGCAATGCAGCCCACACGCCATACCAACCAAAGGGCAAAAACTCGGAGGCTCCAGCAGCATCGGTGATGGCAATATCAAACAATCGCGACACATCAAAATGTGTAAATAATGCGATCGCAGTGGCTATAATGGCAAAAACCGCTAAGCCACTTATCACCATCATCACTTTTAATGCTTCACCCACTCCCGCTAAATGAATACTGATAAACACAATATAGAACAGCGCATACACCCAAGGACCATTAAAACCCAGTAGCGCTTCGACCGCCGAGCCAATAAAAATAACAATCGCAGCGGGTGCTAATGCATACTCGATTAACACGGCCAAGCCGGTCAAATAACCACCAGCAGGGCCCATTGCCTGACGCGCAAAACTATAGCCACCACCCGATGCCGGAATGGCCGCCGACATTTCTGCTAATGACAAAACCAAAGTTAAATACATCACCGCCATTAATACTGTGGCGACAGCAAAGCCGCCCCAACCAGCTTCTGCAATACCAAAGTTCCAACCCGCAAAATCCCCAGAAATAACATACGACACTCCTAATCCCGCCAATAAAATCCATCCCGCGGAGCCTCGTTTTAACTGTCTTTTTGCAAGGTACTCTTTATTATCTGACATTATCTTCTCCTGCTATTTATTGTTGTAATTACATTATGTTTTCGTTGTTGATTATTCTGATAGTAAAAAGTTTGTTGTTTGCGTTTGATGCTCTATCACATCGTCTTGACTGCGATCTTTTAACCCCACCCCTGACAGGTTTAAACGTTTCGCTTCTTGTAAAAGATATAAAGTTCGTTGTGCTGCATCCTGATATGACAGCCCAGCAGGACGAATATTAGAGATACAATTACGACAAGCATCATTCAGCCCTGTTTTTGGCTGCCAAGTTAAATACAGCCCTAAACTATCTGGAGAACTTAGCCCTGGCCGTTCACCAATTAATACCAGCACCACCTTGGCATTAAGGAGCTCACCTATGTCGTCGCCTATCGCCACTCTACCTTGCTCAACTAAGCTGATCGGTGCCAAACGCCATGGCTCTGGTTGTTCACGCAGTATCGTCAGTAACTGAACAAGAAAAGGATGGGCATTTTTTTGTACTGCTAAAGACGATAAACCATCAACAATAACGATTGCGATATCATGGTGTAACTCAGTGGCTATAGCCGCTTTCCTCATATAGTTGCTTAGCTGATCGCGCGATGCTTGATCTAGTTTTCGACCTAAATCAGGGCGTTGTAAATAATGATTGCGATCCACGGCTTGACTATGTAAATGCAGTGGTGATGCGCAAAAATCCTCTAGCTGTTCACTTAACGCAGCTAAATCCAATGGAAAATTAACCGCATCTCGTGCTTGCGCATGGGAGAGTTGAAACGCCAACATTTCAGCCGTCGGAAGACTGATCCCAGCGCGCCCTAAACCAATGCGTGCATCGGTAAAGCTGCGTAGTTGCCGCCAAGGGTTATGCACCACTTTGCCATTATCTTGATGTTGTTGCTGTATTTGCTGTGCCGTTTTGGGAGATGAGTTTTTCATGGCTGTCCACCACCTAAAGCTTTCAAAGAACGCGCAAATTGTGACGGTAACGTGTCAGACAAAATATGCTGCTGGGTATCTGTCATAATGTTCATTTTTGCCAGCCAAAGTTCGAATTCAGGTGCTGGACGCAAACCTAATACCCGCCTTGCATACAGAGCATCATGAAATGAGGTGGTTTGATAGTTAAGCATAATATCGTCAGATCCGGGGATCCCCATTACAAACGAACACCCCGCTACACCGAGTAAGGTCAGTAAGTTGTCCATATCATTTTGATCTGCCTCAGCATGGTTGGTGTAGCACACATCACAGCCCATAGGCACACCCAGTAATTTGGCACAAAAATGGTCTTCAAGCCCTGCTCGAGTAATTTCTTTGCCATCAAATAGATATTCCGGGCCAATAAAACCCACTACGGTATTGACCAGTAACGGTTTGAATTTTCGCGCTACGGCATAAGCACGGGTTTCACACGTTTGTTGATCAAGCCCATGGTGGGCATTTGCTGATAGCGAGCTGCCCTGCCCCGTTTCAAAATACATCACATTATTGCCTACTGTTCCGCGTTTTAAACTTTGTGCTGCATCTTGCGCCTCAGCAAGTGTATTTAAATTAAAACCAAAACTTGAGTTAGTCGCCTCAGTCCCCCCTATAGACTGAAACACTAAGTCAACCGGCGCACCGGCCTCAATACATTCAATGGTGTTAGTTACATGCGTGAGAACACAGCTTTGAGTCGGGATCTGGTATTTTTCAATCACATCATCCATTAACCGCATTAATTTAATCGCTTGTGCAACATTATCAGTGGCGGGGTTAATACCAATTACGGCATCGCCACTGCCATACAGCAGCCCATCTAAAATACTCGCGGCAATGCCATTTACATTATCTGTTGGATGATTAGGCTGTAAGCGTGTTGATAAGTGGCCAGGTAAGCCAATGGTATTTCTAAATGCAGTCGTAACATGGCACTTTTTGGCAACTAAGATCAGATCTTGATTACGCATTATTTTACTAACAGCAGCAGCCATTTCGGGGGTAATACCCGCTCTGATTGTCGCTAAAACATGGCTTGTTGCGTGATCACTCAGCAGCCAATTACGAAAATCACCTACCGTTAAATGTGCGATTGCTGCAAATGCGTTAGTGTCATGTTCATCTATTATTAGCCGAGTAATTTCATCGTCTTCATAAGGGATCAAGGCATCGTTCAAGAATGTTTTTAAAGGGACTTCTGCCAGCGTCATTTGTGCCACGGCTCGCTCTTCGGCAGAACTGGCAATAACACCTGCCAAGCTATCACCAGAGCGCTGCGGGGTCGCTTTAGCCATTAACTGTGCGAGATTGTTAAACTGGTAGGTTTTACTTCCTAACGTGTATCGATACGATTTACTCATAAACTTACCTTGCTGACAAAATGTGTGTTAAAAAGGATAGGCACAGCTATTGCTTTTACTACAATAAAAAACAATAAATAAAGCAATAAACAGTACAACGATTCTTTTAAGGTAGCTTATAGCGTACCAAGCAACTATCAAGTTTTGGCAAATGTTACTTAAACAATAAAAATCATATAGTTAAAATTAAAAATCGGACAACTACTGTTTACTTGTAATAATTAGCCTGAGGTGTAATACGCAACTATGCAACATAATTTACCGACAAATGCACCAAGTAAGTGCACTTTAGCTACAACCGATGTGGACCAGCAGGCGGGAAACCTAACAAACTGGCAACAAAAATATGATCAAGTCAGTGATGGCCGCTTTTATGGCTGTATTGATGAAGTGGCTTATGATGGTTTGCAAGTGTTTAAAGAGTATACACAGTGCGCATTACGACAACAGTGTAAAGTATGGCCAAATGCGTTATGGCTTGGCATTCCGGTAAACGCACTAAACAGTAAAATTAACGGTCTCACCATCGCTGATAATCAATTAATGTGCCGCCCAAGTGATTGCAACTTTGAGCTGATCACCCCTGCGCAATTTAATATTTATGGCATGGTGATCAATCAAGATACCCTTCATCAAATTGCTCAGCAACAAGGGTTGTCGCTTCAGGGCATTTGTGAGCATGGATCACCGCGTATTACAACATCACCACAAGCACTGCAACGTGCTCGTGAATGCATTGAACAAATCATTTATGCTAATGGCGGTGGAGCAAGTGCGGCTTTACAACACGATATTTTATTAAATTTAGTGCTGCACTTACTGCAATCACAACTCCCCCAGCAAAAAGTAACCCCAAGTTATAAACACCGTAAAAACGTTGTTGATAAAGCGAAAGAATTTATTCACGATCACCCAGACAACATAGTGACTATCACCCAATTATGTGAGTTTACCTACGTTTGTCGACGGACTTTACAATACAGCTTTGAAAGTATTTTAGGCATCAATCCGCTGCGTTTTTTACGCATGACCCGGCTTAACCAAATACGCCGTGAACTCAGTGATCCGCAACAAAATAAACACATTTCAATGATTGCCGCCAATTGGGGCTTTTGGCATCCGGGCCAGTTTGCTAAAGACTATAAACAACTATTTGGTGAAAACCCTTCAGACACAGTAAAACGTGCGCAGCTTTAGTGGTATCAATTATAGCCAGTTAATTAATAGGTATAGCTGGCAATTATTTGCTTGATATTCGATTGCATATCAATGATCGCTGCATTAATTGAGCGCACATTGTCCATCGTGACCGTTTTTTTACTGAGCATAAAATGGATTGGATTATCATGAATAACATAAGGATGCAGTGTAATACCGGGGATTTTTTCTTGGCTTATGAGGTATAACCCAGATATTTCATCATCGATCATAAAATCGACGCGTTTAGCTTTTAACATATATAGCCGGTGCTTGAGCAAAGGTACTCGTACAAGTAAATCTTTATTGTTTGTGACTTTGCTTAGCTGCTCAAATTCTTTACCATAATAACCACCATTATTTACGGCTATTGTTTTTTGTTGCGCCAACAGGCTGGCTAAATCGTGTGTTAGGTACTTAGCATCTTCATACCAGAACAGCCGCATTTTCTCACGTCTATATGGGGTTGAAAAGTGACTATATTGGGCACGTTGTTGATTGAAACTCGCAGCAGTTAATATATCCACGCGGCCTTTTTCAAGCTCGACCAAACCGCGCTTTGATGACGGTAAAGACACAAACTGACTACAGAATCCAGCATGCGTTAACACCAAACGGCTGATCTCTACATCTATTCCTGTAAGAGCCTGCTCACCATCAAAGACAAACGGTGGCCAAGGTAACACCACCCCTACTTGCAGAGTTTTTTCGCAGCCGCTACTAATTGGACTCAACAATATCAAAAATAAGTAAATGTATTTAATAACTACAGCCTAGTAAAATTATAGACGCTTTGTACAGTATGGTGCATCTGACTCGAAATACAAAAAAAGCAGCCCGAAAGCTGCTTTATGTGAGTAAATTACACTTTAATTTATTACCTAAAAGTAGGCTTGATTAATAGGCTAATTAAAGTAATTTCCATACGTCTGCTACGCCGGGCTCATTTCCTTGAGTCCACCACTTCGCTTGGTATTTGTTACCACCATAAGAAACTTGGTCACCGCTATTGTAAGTTGCTGATGACTGCCAAATCAGAGCACCTGTATCATCTGTTGGTTGCGTAATTGCTTCCCAAACGCCACCTAAGTCAGGACGATTACCTTGAGTCCACCATTTAGCTTTGTATGTTACGCCGTTATAAACAACAGTATCGCCACCAACATATACCTTACTGGCATCCCACGTATCACCTGTAGGAGGCGTTGTATCGGTGTTAGTTACCGTTACAGTAAAGCTTTGAGTGGTAGCAACTTGGCCGTCACTTACTGCCACAGATACTGTTAAGTTTGTATCTGCAGCTACTGCGCCGGCCGTAAGATTAACACTGGCACCACTGCCAACTAATGTAAGACCTGCAGGGACATACCATGTATAAGTCAGTGCGTCGTTTTGCGGATCAGAGGCAACAACCGTTACTGCTGCAGAAGCGCCTTCTTCAATAGTGATATCAGCAATCGCATCAACTGTCGGTGCAGTGTTGTCACCAGTTGTTGGCGCGATGACATTAACCAAAACACTTTGGCTTACCGTTGCTTTGCCATCAGTTACACTGACGGTTGCGGTAAACTGGCTGTCTTGGGTTACGTTAGGTGCAGTAATTGCCAATGTGCTTGTTGCACTGCCAGATACTGTTAACTCAGGTGATGCAGTCCAACTAAACGTCAGTGGATCATTATCGGCATCTGTTGCTGAAGCACTGACAGAAACACTTTCGCCAGCGTTCACGGTTAAAGTGCTTGATACTGATAACACTGGTTTTTTATTACTTGGTGGTGTAACAACTCCGCCTAAGCCATCGTGCATAGCATTGAGAATATCGCCATTATCTGCATCAATTTCCCATGCAAATAACCCACCTAAGTTATATTGATTAACATAAGCACCTTTAGCTATCACTGACTCACGGCTATCATAAGTGATTAGTTTACCTGTGGCGCGATTCCACACATACGCCGCTTGCGCTTGGTCATCGTAGCCTACTTCAAAGCCATTAACACCAGTACCTGCAGCACCAATCATATGAGTTTTGATGCCTTTATAATCAATAACGCCATCTTCCCACACGCCTTGTGCTGTTGAGCCTTTTAATGGACCGGAGCCTGTTGCTGTCATAGGGTTACCATCAATAGTGGTGCCTGTTGGATAAACACCTTCCCAACCACGGCCATACATAGCAGTACCAACAACAATTTTTTTCGAGTTTACATTTTGTGCTAATAATAACTGTACTGCGTTATCTGTTGTATAAGCAGGGCCTTTACGTGGCTCACCGTTTTCATCTACGCCCGTACCATTACATTGCCCTACGCTCATATGCTCACCACAATAAAGCGCAGTTTGATGGCCAGTTACGCCACTCCATGCCCCATAAAAGTCATAAGTCATAGCGAAGATATAATCCATGTATTGGCTAGCGGCTTGGTAGTCAACGTCTTCAATTTTATCGTAACCAGCGCCAATTGCTGACGTAAGCTCATAAGTACGGCCTGTTTCAGCTTCAAGCTTATCAAGCATAGCGCGCAGCTCTTGCATTAACGCAACGTATGCAGGACCATCATTTATCGGATCGCCAATATCTGGGTTAGGGCCGTCACCACCAGGAAATTCCCAGTCAATATCAACACCATCGTAAAACTTCCAGGTTCTTAAAAACTCTTCCATTGATGTTACAAAGGTGTCGCGGTTAGCTTTATTAGTAAAACCACCAAATGGATCAGAAAGCGTCCAGCCACCTACTGATGGTAAGATTTTAAGATCGGGGTAACGTTGCTTAAGTGCCATTAACTGTGAATACGTACCACGGATTGGATCTTTTGCATCCACACCTGGTAATGCTTTTTGTACAGCAGCCCATGGATCGTGGATAACCACTTCATAATCAGCAGAGCCAGCACAGGCTGTTTCAAGTGCTTGTTTAGGACTGCCAGTTAGTGATGCATTTTCACCACAAATTGGAATGAAGCCATATAAAATGTGACTTAAGTTTTGTGCTGGAATATTTGTTACATCATAATCACGACCGTAAATACCCCACTCAACAAAATACGCACCGGTCACTAACCCTGCTTTGGTACCAATATCACGATTATTAGGATCAACATCCATCGGCAATGGCGCTAAGTGCCCGCCGTCGGTATCTGCAATTACGATTGGCTTACCGGCACTGCGTGCGCAAGTAGTACCGACTTCGCATAGTTCTACATACAATGTATGGCGACCAGCTTTGTCATAAGGGAAAGAAATAGTTCCGCTCTTAGAACCTGCAGAAAGTGTGCCTTCATTTACCAACATATCATCAAAGTAAACTTTGTAGCTGTCACCACCGTCACCGCTCCATGCACTCCATTGAATATTGATGCTCACCTGCTCCACACGGGTAACAAGTTGCTTATAAGAACCGTTACCTTCTAAGTTCACTTCAACAAACGAATATTGTTGCGGTTCCCAATTAATACTTGGTGTAGACGGTGCTGCAAAGGCTGTACTTGCAAATAGAGCAACGCCAATGGCTGCTGTTAACTGTTTAATATTCATATTTCTCTCTTATCCATTATTAATTTAATTATTTAATAAGTTTGAACTACAAAACTTAGGCTTCTTATTAAAGTTTGGTCCATACATTGGCTTGTCCAGGTGTATCACCTTGAGTCCACCACTTAGCGCTATAGCGCTGTCCTTGATAGGTTACTTCAGCGCCACTTTGATAGGCTTTACTTGCATTCCAATCGTTATTCACATCCGATTGTGAATCGCTTTGCCATGCATTAGAGCTATCAGGTTGCTGACCCTGACTCCACCATTTCGCGGTATAAACAACTCCTTGAAAACTGGCTTTGTCACCGGCTTGATAAACTGCACTACTACTCCAAGCTACAACATCAGGATCAGTGATAACGCTGTCATTTACGGTGACTTTAAAACTAGTTTGAGTACTTAATTGACCATCCGAAACCGACACTGACACGGTATAATCTGTGCTTGTTGATACCTCTGGCGCACTAATCACCACGTTTGCGTCACCACCGGTAAAGCTCAGTGGTGCTGGCACTAACCAGCTGTAGCTCAATTGCGTTTGTTCATCATCAAAAGCATGAAGGTGTAAGGCTGTGCTGGTGTTTTCATCGACAACTAAATCATCTGGCGTATGTACAATTGGCGCAGTATTAGTGGGAGCGCTTTGCACGCTTAAGCTATAAGTGTAATTTTCATTACTGCTATACACTTGATTAGTCAGTACATCAGTACTGTTATAAACCACGTCACCGGCTTGATTTTGCACGCCAATTTGTACTAAGTGGGCATAATCTAAGTTCAGTTGTTGTGCCAGTGCTTGCTGCCAACTCACTTGATTCGCAGCGGTCACTTTTAATTGCTGATTGATAACCTCTTGGCCATTTTCATCAAATAAACGTGCCCAAACAGTGTCACCAGCAATGGCACTTTGTCCTTGACGAACAAAGTAACCAACACTTGACCAAACACTCGGATCCGTCGGCCCTGCGTCTGTCACAATATTGATATCGCTACAGTTATAGAAACCTTCCCCCACCACATCAATACGTTGCCAACGGCTATATAAAATAGCATCGCCGCTGCGCCCTTGTGGAATAGCAACATTCATTTCGTAATAACGCTTTCCATCGGTATCTTTGATAACGTCAATATTTTCATGTTGTTGAACTAGCTCTAAGTCAGCCCACGTCAATACATCTGTTGCTGCATTAAAGCTTGGTTTAGTTAAATAAAACTGCCAAAAACTGGGATTATGCGGCGTTGCTGCTAAGTAACGAATTTGAATTTCACCATTGGCATTAGGCACCACATCACTGCGTTGCCAATGCGGCGAAGGTAAATCCATACCACGCTTTGCGTTGTCACCACCGGCACATAACGACCCATTTGGTACCTTAGCCTCTACCGCAGCTTGATTTAAGTAGTCCGGTGTATTAACTGAAAACTCAATATCTTGTACAAATTGCACTGTACCCGACTCTAAAAATGCGGCACGACAAGCAAGGTTTGGAATATTAGTGCCATCTTCTGGCCACCAATACCCACCATCGGCTTGGCAAAAAGCTTGCCGCGCTTTTGGGCTATCCATATAACCATGGGCGTTCACTTGCGCTGGCATAATTGTTAGTAATACGCTGCTTGCCACTGCCGAGAGTGATAAAGTTTTAAATTTAATAGCTTTCATTGTTTTGTCCTTGAAAAGCTGAAATTTTGGGACAAGCAAACTTGCCCCTATTATTTACTTACAGACTACAACTTTTAGTCCAGTCAGCTGTTGCTCCTGGTTCAGAACTTGTCCACCACTTCGCTTTATAAACGGCACTGTTATGAACCATTAAGTCACCGCCTGCGGCATGGCTTGGATTGCCTGCCCAGTCTTTTTGAGGGAAGTTTGGATATACAGGGATTGAGCTCACAGCCACACCTTCACACATACCAGATGTATCGCCACCACCATTACCAGGATCCGTGGTGTCGCCGCCACCGGTAGTCCCATCAGGCAATTGTGGGAATTCAAATTTGAACGCGTAAACTTTGCCATCTTTTTCTATAGTAAAGTTACTAGGACCGGTAATTGGCATGTAATACATAACTTGCGCATTGACTGTTTTGCCACCACTGAAGTCTTTCGGTTGACCGCCCCATTCATTGTTCAGAGTGATTGAAAAACGGTGGAATTCATTTTCATACCCACCAATGTTGTTACCTGCGGCATTTGAGCCATTTACTTCAACTGCCATGCCCAATTTTTCTTGTGCGTTCCAGTTAGATTTAAAAATAGCCGATGTTGATACAGGTACATCAAACGAAATTTTCGCACCGCTTAGATCAATATTGGAGTTATTAGTGAACGCAAATGTTGGGCTAATTGGGTAGTTATCATCACCAATTGGGAAGTCTTTTGCTGCAAACGTTACATCTACCGCTTCAGTTGGTACAACAAAGTTTGGATTACCTGGATGAGTGTCGTACGCCACACCACTTTGGTTAAACTTGTCATAAGCCAAAGTTGTTAAGGTAGAACCCATGAAGTATTCACCTTTTGCTGAGTCAAAATCATAATCACCAGCAAGTTCCCAGAACATGATACCGCCAAGGCCATTGTTAATTACGTAATCAACTTTAGCTGCCATAGACTGCTCATCTTCAATAGATAGGAATACTTTTTTCTCTGAGTTCCATAACCAAGGTGCAACAGCAACGCTGTCATAGTGACGTGTATAAGTACCCGTTAATTGATCATCAACATCAGTCTCTGGTGTTAAGCCATACACACCTAAGTACGAACCAACAATGCCGTTCTCAAGATTTTTAACATGCCACAACGGGTTAGAACCTGCTGGCATTTCTTGTCCTGCATCGTTCTTATCATGCCAAAGATTATCAATGCCTAATGCGCCATTACCACACTTGTTCTTTTCACCAACGCCGGTACCTGTTGCGCAATCTGCTTGATTAGGTAGTGCAGATTGCCCCCACAGCCCATTAGTACCCCCGCTGACATCTTTAAAACCTCGGGTGTAGTAAGGAATACCAATATTGATACGTCCTGCCGATACTGCACCACGAAAATAACGTACCGCCCAATCAGTATTTAAATAACCAATCCCTTCAAACTCAGCTGTTGAGTAAACCCCCCATTGCGCTAGTTCAGAATCAATACCGGTATCAAACAAGGCCGCATTGTGGCCAACATGCGAGTTCCATGCACCGTGAAGGTCATAAGACATGATGTTAACGTAATCGAGGTATTTAACCGCTTGGAATGTTTCCATACCACGTAGTAAATAACCTGAAGAAGGCGATGCAATTGTTAGTAAATAATGTTTACCCGCTTTTTCACCAGCACGGTCTAGCTCTTCGCGCAGCTTTTTCATTAGTACTTGGTAAGATGCATTTAAACCTGCACGACATGCATTTGAAATTGGGAAATCATCAGGATGACCTGAATCTTTCATTGATGATGGGTATTCATAATCAATATCAACACCATCAAAACCATATTTTTCAATGAACTCGACTGAGCTTTTTGCAAAGGCATCAATACCCGCTTGATTAACTGAACCATCTGCATTGGTCGTCATGGTATAAAAACCACCACTTTCAACGCGGCCCGTTTCATCAAAGAAACCACCCGTTTCAGCCCAACCACCTACAGATACTAATGTTTTAACGTGTGGGTGTTGTTTTTTGAATTTGTTTAAAAGATTAAAGTGACCTTTATACGAGAAGCTTGGGTCCATTTCGGCACCTACCACTCCTGGCCATTCCATATTTGTAGCTGGATTACCTGCAGCATTTGGATCGCCAATCGATACTTTATTATTGGCATCAACATGGGCAAACGCATAGTTGATATGAGTTATCTTATCCCATGGAATATCATTTACTAAATAGCTCGGTTGGCCATTTGCGCCATTGCGCCAACTGGTAAAGTAACCAATTACACGACGCGGATGATCAACACCCATTATCTCACGACCATCTGCATCATACACAGTACAATACGGCGTATTTACACCTGGTGTTTGATATAACCCCTGCGGATGACAATCAGTTCCAGTCACTGGTCCGGTATTTTCTTCAACAACAGTAAGCAGCTTTGTTACTTGGGCTGTTGCGCCTTCGTTATCAGTTACCGTTAACGTAAAGGTTGCCTGACCAAGCGCTGTTGCTTGCCAAGCATAACTGCTTGATGCCGTACTTGCTTGGTGCACATCAGCACCATTAACCGCAAAGTTAAGTGCCGTTACTTGACCATCACTGTCAGTACCAGCAAGCGCAAACACCACTTGTGAGCCAACCGTTAATTCTGTTGGTAAACTGCTGAAACTAATTGTTGCCACCGGTGCTTGATTAACCGGCTCCACGATCTCAGTAACACTGATCGTATTGATCACTTGCGTAGATTGCGCGCCATCGTCATCGGTTGCCACAGCACTCACTTGATGTGTGCCGACAACTGCAGGCCAATTAGTACTAAACGGTGCGCTACTATCAGTTGCGATTAATGCACCATCAACAAAAAACTCAACTTTTGTCACAGAGCCATCGTCATCGGTTGCTTGCGCAGTCATGACAACGCTGTCTTTATCAGCAAATTGAGAATTGTTTGCGGGGGTTAATACTGTAATATTTGGCGCCTGACTTTCTGTGACAGCGCTGTCACACAAACCCAAAAGTTTCCAATCTTGCCAGTCACCAGCATTTTCAACTGGATTTGACTGTGTCCACCATTTTGCCTCATACGCATTATCTTGTGCGTGTACTTGGCTGCCACCGCTGTGAGTTTGACCCGTTTGCCATTGTGTTAATACACTACAGTCAACTGCTGCATGCGTACTTAAGCCTACAAAACTAAGCGATACCGCACTTAGCTTAAAAGCATTTTTTATTGTCATTTGTGAGCTCATAGCTCCTCCGCCCAGGGTTAAATATAACATTAAATTTACAACTCAGTTTAAAAACTACCACAGTTAACTCATACGTCAACTTAATTTGGATATATGATGTATATAAAACAGCCGCTTTATTAATAAAAAAAGACCATAAAATATATTTTTTATCGTTATTTAGAACTAAATTAGAGCCATCCCGTTTAAAGAAAGGGTAATTTCGCATACAGAATATGAATACAAGGTTAATTTATGGTTAAGTTTTATTTGCGAGTATCTTCGCGGGCTCTAGCAAGTTTTACGAAAACGTAAATGAGAGTGGGAATAGATATAAACAATAAGGTGGTAGACTATATAACCAAAAAACCTCGCTTAGAAAAAAATTATCTAAGCGAGGTTTTTAAAAAAATGTCGGAGCTTGCTATTTTTTGTAAAAAATAGCATTTAAATAAAAGCCCTATTTGATCACAACGTCATTAAGCGGCGATTAAATAGGACTCTTGTCCTGCGTGTTTTTTGTTGCGTTTGTAAGCGCCTTTGCCTTTTTTAGCAGCTACAATTTGTGGCTTAAAAATTTTCGATGTCACTAATGCCGCTAATGCATTATCGCGAATAACACCCCGACCTGTATCTACTGATGTTGTAGATTTAGTCACTTTAGAACGACGTTTACTCATTTATTTTTCCTCTTTAAAAGTTTTGCGATTGTATGCTTGATATAAAAAAATACAAGTATTTTAAATCAAAAAGCCCGCTTATTTGCGGGCTTAATAAACAACTATAAATTTAGAAACTAAAACTTACTTTTGCGTAATAACTTCTGCCATCAAAGCCATAAGGCAATGCTCGTAAAGGGTATTTAAATGCCCCATTTGAAATAGCGTTTAATACTTCATCATCGCCTAATTCATCCGGTGTTTCGTCAAATACGTTGTCTGCACCAACAGATAACGCAAACATATCGTTAATTTGATAACTTACATTTAAATCCACTAATACAGCTGATTCTACCGTACTGGTTGCTTTAAATGAGCCATCTGTTGCAAGTTCAATATGGTCATTACCAAAGTACTTCACATCGGTTTCTCCAAAGTAATTAAAGCGGATCATTGAGCTATACGCGTCACGCTCATAATCAAACGTTAGCGTTGCAC
This sequence comes from Pseudoalteromonas sp. SG41-2, assembly GCF_014164535.1. NCBI lineage: Bacteria > Pseudomonadati > Pseudomonadota > Gammaproteobacteria > Alteromonadales > Pseudoalteromonadaceae > Pseudoalteromonas > Pseudoalteromonas sp. SG41-2. The sequence goes on from NZ_JACJFK010000009.1 coordinate 120,708, forward strand.
GTTCGCCCGGCTGCCCATCAGTTAAAAAGCTACTTTGAATATCATCAAGTGCTAGGTTTTCAGGAATACCAGGTGCTGCATTGACACGGTCAATTTTGGTTTCGTTTAAATTACCGGCAAACGTAGCAGAGAAATTACCGTCATATAAATCGGTGCGATATGACGCAATAATATCGACACCTTCTGTTGTTGTATCGACTGAGTTTGAAAAATAAGCAGCTTGGTCAGATCCTGTTGCCTGAAGAGCAGCAACAGCAGTGGGGTTAAATGCAAGATCTTCAGCTTTAATAAAGTTACCCAAAGTAATTCGATCTTTTATTGTTATATGATAAAAGTCTACTGTTAATGACAACTCACTGCTTACATCATAAACAAAACCAAAACTAGTATTTCTGGAGCTTTCTAATTCTAAACTTTCAACACCTAAAGCAACAGGAAGATCTGAACCTGCTTTAGCAATAAATGATTGCTCAAGTTCACCAACATTATTCAAATTAGTGGTAAACGCAGTGTATGCGCTTTGCTGAAGTGATGGCGCTCTAAAACCAGTTGATAACGCGCCACGAACTGCGAAGTCATCGTTAAATTCATAACGCGTAGCTAACTTACCAATTAAATCATCTCCAGCATCAGAGAAGTCTTCATAGCGAAGTGCACCACTGATATTCCAGTCATCAGTGAGCATGGTTTCTGCATCCACATAAAATGCATAACTGTCACGACCTTGTTTGTTTGATGCTTCTGGCCTTAAACCGTTATAAGCTTGAAAACCGCACTCAGCAACAAAATTAGGATTGTTTACTGAAGGGTACAAAGTACTATTATTAGCTAAACCACAAGCGTACGATGCTTCATCACCAGGTACTATCTGGTAATTTTCTTTTCGATATTCGCCACCAAATGACAGATAAATAGGCTCATTGCGACCGATATCAATAATACCATTAATATCTACATTTATTGTGGTTTGATCAAATCTAAAACCACCCGAGTAACCAGCAGTTGGGCCTGCATTTGCTGCTATCTCAGCATCACTTGCCGTTGGGTTATTAAATAAATACTCCGCCGCGTAAGAAGCGTTTAATGTATTGCGTGATGTAAAGTCATATTGGTTTTCACCATAAACTGCCGATACATCGTAATTCCAATCTGGATTAATATCACCTTTAAAACCTAGCGCAATAGAAATATCCTGTGCTTCGTTATAAATGCGCGGTAAAAAACCATCACTGTATACTTGAGTAACATTTTTAGATGCTTCGTCAAAGTTACGGTAAAAGCCGTTACCCAGTGCAGTGCGCTCAGAGTAACCACCAAACGAGTAAAGCTCACCGTCGCTCATTGGCAATGCCATATTATAAAATAACGAGGTAAATTCACTTTCCGAATTACCTTGGCCCCAACGAACGTTGTCAGATAACGTACCTGGCTCTACATCAAGCGAACCACCGGTATCGCGCTCTGCACGGTTAGTACCATCGGCATCACGATACTCAAGAGATAAATTAATAAAACCGCCTTCAGTGCCCAAATCAAAACCGCGATTTAAACCCGCTGAAATAGTCTCGCCATCACCTTCAGCTGTTTCACTATATTGTACATAACCAGTTGTTATACCTGTTGAGTTATTCAGTGATAAGTTAATGACCCCAGCAATAGCATCAGAGCCATACTGCGCTGCTGCACCATCACGTAATACTTCAACCCCTTTAAGTGCAGTCAGTGGAATAGCATTCATATCGGTACCCGCAGCACCTGCACCAACTGTTCCATTAAGGCCAAAAATAGATTGATTATGACGGCGCTTACCATTTACTAAAACCAGCGTTTGGTCTGGCTGTAAGCCGCGTAATGTTGCTGGGCGGAATAAATCAGAGCCGTCTGATACTTGAGTACGCGAAAAATTAAACGATGGCGCTGTAGCTTGTAAGCTTTGGCCAAGCTCGGTAAAGCCACCTTTGTTTAAATCATCAGCGTCAATTAAATCAATGGGTGACGAAGATTCAGTTGCTGTGCGGTTAGAAACCCGTGAACCTAAAACGGAAATTTGTTCTATATTTTTTTCTGCTTGAACTGTTGCTTCTTCAGCAATAACTGAAGAGGTGCTAAATGCAAGTCCTACGGCGATAGCCAATGTATTTAAACGAAGTGTTGTCATGTGTGTTGTTCGACCCTGTTGACTCTTCACCTGTTTACTCAATTGCAGTAGTAAACAGGTAAATTAATAAAAGTTATAATTAGTGTGATCAAGCGTCATTTACAAAATTGCGCTTTGGCAAACATCCTAGCAACATACACATATAAAAAGAAACATATTTAACTGCGACAATGGTCGATATATGCAAAAGTTAGCTAAATTTTCTCCTATTTCATGTTTTTGATTGAATTTTAAACAAAAAAAAGCATGATTATTCAAATCATGCTGGTTGTTAAAACTATGTTTTCTAGCCTTCTTCTTCCCACAAAGCCAGTTTTTCATCTTCTAGCATCAATGCCATGGATGCAATGCCAGTAAGACTTTCATCTAATCCGGTATACAGTAGCGCAAAGCCTTCACTAAGTACCGCAGGTTCTGGATGCTCTTTGAGCGAATCTGGCCACATCGCAAAAGTGGCTAGTAAATTAAGCGTCGCTTCAAAGTTATCAATAAATAACTGTCCATCCGCCTGATTCTCAACGACCTGTTTATCGGCACTGAGTAAAAAGTTAAAGTCATGCTGCCATACTTCTTGATTCACCATATAAGCAGCTAAATAGCCTACACACCATTGTTGTAGTTGCTCACTCGGCGCTTTAGCATCTTTACCATGAGGATAAATACTTGCCAGTATATGCTGCTGCGCTACCTGAGCTTCGGTTACATTATCCAGCAGCGTGATCATTGCGTCATGCTCCGCTGAGCTTGTCATTAATTGGGTATAAATAGGGTCATTTTTATCAGCAATATAATTGGCAATTTCTGACTCGCCATAAAATTCCGAGCACGCCAATAACCCACTGATAAAACCAATCACGCTGTCAGAACTCACCACTTTTAGTTCAGGGTGCTGACTTAGATAATCCCTAAGAACCAATTCACTTTTTTCATTAAGCATTATTCACCCTCAAGTTATTATAAAATTCATACCTACACTAACCAACAATTGGCTAATTTAAAAGCAAATTATTACTTAACCTAACTCTGGTTAAATGGTTTTTGCCTGAGTTAAGGTCGCTCACTCAACACTGGAAATATACATCGCACACATGTACCTATATTTACGGTGCTCTCAATTTCAATTTTTCCCTGATGATCATTAACCATAGTGTACACTAATGGCATGCCCATACCGGTCCCCCTGCCAACTGGTTTAGTAGTAAAAAATGGATCAAAAACTTTTGCAAGCACTTGCTCACTCATGCCACAACCATTGTCATTAACACTAATAATTATTTGCTGGTCGTCGCTATCAACTTGCACGTGAATATGTGCTTGTCTATCAATTAATGCTTCGCAACTATGTGAAGCATTAATAAGTATGTTAACCATTATTTGATTGATGGTTGCCAAATCACAATAACTCAGCGGCAATGTCGTTATTGATGTGGTTAACTGACAACCTTTTAATTGATTTTTAAGCAATTTAAGCGCATTTTTCACAGCATCTGTCATATCAGCCAATTGTTTCTTGTTAGTTGTTGGTCGCGCAAAATTAAGCAAATTGCCCACGATTTGATTAATGCGCCTTAAGCCTTCAGCACTATCAGCCACTAGTTGATGAATATCTTGCTGCAGTTCAGCAAATGATTGCTGCTCACTAAGTGATGCTAACTGTTGTTGAAAATTTGTTTCACTAATCCTCTTAGCTAAATATTGCTGGTTTAAATCAAGTAACTCACAAAAGCCATGCATGCTCTGTTGCAAACTTTCTACATTGCTCATTGCATAAGCTAAGGGATTATTAATTTCATGGGCAACCCCAGCACATAAGGTACCTAAAGTGGCCATTTTTTCTGCTTGAATAAATAACTGCTGTTGATACTCAAGATCAGCTACTTTTTTTATTAACTCTTCATTTAGTGCATATAAAACGCGACTTTTATCTTCAATCAGCTGCTCAGCCTTTATACGCGCGGTACGTTCACGAAAATAAGCTTGCTTGTAGTCTTCATCTATCGCATCCATCTTAATTAACCAGCAATTAAAAACGATTATCTTGTCATTAAAATTAGCACAATTGATGCCAATGACACGGTTTAATTAGAAAAACTATAGCAGACAGGCTATGGTTAATAATATTGTTTATCCATAGGTAAAATCGTGAGTCAATCAGCAGACCTACCAACCATGCAAGTATTATGCGTTGACGATGATGAGATTGTGCTACGTTCTTTATCGCGGCTGTTCAAAACGCAGCAACTTACGGTACTTACCAGTGATTCACCTATAGATGCACTAAAATTAATCAAACAGTATGAATTTGATGTAATTATTAGCGATATGCGGATGCCAAAAATGAATGGCGCTGAACTTTTTCAACAAGCGCAAAAATTAGCACCTGATACTCAGCGTATTTTACTTACTGGTTATGCAGATATCGAAATCACCTTAGCAGCTGTTAATCAAGGCAAGATCCATGGCTATATCCAAAAACCATGGCAAAATGACTTATTACTACGTTCCATCACCGACAGTATTGAAAAATATCAACTTAAAAAACAAAACCTGAAACTCCAACAACAAATTAATCGCCATAATGAAGTCCTCAAAGAACTTAATAGCTCTCTTGAACAGCGCGTTGAAAAAAGAACCAAACAAATAAAACAAGTACTTAAAAAACTCGAAATTGCCAACGCCCATGAAAAACACGAACATAGTTCAACAGTTGAGTTGCTCTATAACTTCATTAATGCCAATCCATATTTAGATGGCACCAAAGCGCAGAACATTGCCAATACCTGTACGCAAATAGCAAAACAGTTGCAGCTACCACCAAAAAATATAGAAATGGCGGCAATGGCTGGTTACTTAGCTCAGATAGGGCTGTTAGCAATGGATCCCGCACTTTATGAAAAACCCGTGCATGCGCTTAATGAACAGCAACGCAAAAGTTATTATACGCATCCAAGTACAGCACAATTGATGTTAATGCCTGCGACTCATCTGCATGAAGTATCTGACGCCATTTATCACCAGTACGAACGCTATAACGGAAATGGCCTACCTAAAGGATTAAAAGGTAATGATATTCCTCTTAGTGCAATGATACTCGCGCTTGCACGTGACTATTGGGATGCATTTGAACAAAGTAATTTAAAAGATGAAGAAAAGCACCAACATGCACTCGAAACAGTAAAAATGTACAGCGGTAACTTTTACCATCCTAAATTAGTGCAAGCTTTGGAGGCTTGCCGAGTTAAATGCATTAAGCAGCAAGCAAAAGTAGGCTCGATGAAAATAATAACGGCCAAAGAGCTAGCCATCAATATGGTACTTAGCCATGCACTGCATAGTCACACGGGGATTATGTTGCTGCCAAAGGGGCATATATTTAGTGCTAAATCCATTGAAAAGTTACAGCAACTAGAAGCTAAAAAACCGACTCCATTTAGGATCATGATCAAATCATTGTAAATCAGTGATCCTATTAACCCTTTCATTCGTTACAATAGGCTATTAATATTAATAGCCTATATTCCATAACCGTCTATTTTGCTTTAGGAGCATTGCGTGTCGCGATTTTCAGCCGTTACCGATAACCCTCATGATCAGCGTTTTAATCAAAAAACAGGGATTTTACTGACCAACTTAGGCAGCCCCGATGCCCCAACAGCAAGTGCATTGCGCATTTACTTACGTGAGTTTTTGTCAGATCCTCGTATCGTAGAAATACCGCGTATTGTGTGGATGATCATCCTGCATGGCATCATTTTGCGTATTCGCCCAAAACGCTCAGCTAAACTATATAAAAGTATTTGGACTGAAAATGGCTCGCCACTGACCCATATTACACGCCAGCAAAGCCTTAAATTAAATGCCTTATTAAAACAGCATGGCTATACCAATACCGAAGTGGTTATGGCGATGCGCTACGGTAATCCATCAATCGAAGCCGGCCTTGAAGAGCTTAGAGATAAAGGCTTAACCCGCATTATTGTGTTGCCACTTTACCCACAATATTCAAGCCCAACCACAGGCTCAACATTTGATGCCGTGGCGAATGTATTAAAAAAATGGCGCTGGGTGCCAGAGCTTCACTTTATAAATGGGTATCACAAAAACCCAACCTACCTAGAGTCACTCGCTAACAGCATTAGCGAAGATTTAGAAAAACACGGTATGCCACAAAAATTAGTGTTTTCGTACCACGGTATGCCTAAACAGTTTTTAGATAATGGCGACCCATATCATTGCTTATGTTTACAAACCACTCGCTTAGTGGTCGAAAAGCTCGGACTCGATAAAGATTTAGTTATCAGCACCTTTCAGAGCCGTTTTGGTAAAGCCGAGTGGTTAAAACCTTACACAGATGCAACCCTTGAGAGCTTACCAAACGAAGGGATTAAAGACGTGGCTATTATCAGCCCTGCATTTAGCGCTGATTGCCTTGAAACACTTGAAGAATTAGAAGGTGAAAACCGAGAGATTTTTGAACAAGCTGGCGGTGAAAAATACCGTTATATAGCTGCGCTTAATGATAGAGACGATCATATTAACGCGTTATTTGAGGTGCTTAAACCAAACTTATAAATTAAACTTTAACACTGCCGCGCAGCGCTTTGGTATTACCATGTTTGGTTTTCTTATCCATGCGTCTGCGCTGTGAATTACGTGTTGGCTTTGTAGCACGACGAGCACGTTCGACCTTAGTGGCTGATAAAATAAGCTGTTTTAGTCGCTTTAACGCATCTTCCCTGTTTAGCTCTTGAGTTCGATGACTTTGCGCTTTGAGAACAATCACACCTTCTTTAGTGATACGACTATCATTGAACGCCAACAACCGCTCTTTATAAAACTCTGGTAACTTTGAGCGATTAATATCAAAGCGAAGGTGGATCGCACTGGCCACTTTATTAACATTTTGACCACCCGCTCCTTGTGAACGAATAGCTGACAGCTCGACTTCCCATTCATCGATTGTTACGGTATTTGAAATAATTAACATGTGGTTCAGCTACATCAGGCAAAAATGTAGTATATCATCTGATGTTAACAGACTAAAACCCTCTTTAATTTATAGCGGTTATCTAATTAATAGTCTTTAATGCAACTAACAATTGAATAAAAAGGTGCTCAACATGAAAAAAATAATTTTATCTCTTAGTTTGTTAGCAATGAGTTTTTCAAGCCTTGCGGCAGATATCACAGAAAAAGATTTACAAGGTTATATGAAAGCATTACCCGCGGTTGCTGATTGGTCACAAAATCAAGATTCATTAAAAAGCATGGATTTGGGTAGTATGTTAGGTGGCTCTGAAGGGGGCTCGACGGCAATGGCATTAGGCGCCCTTGGTACAATCAAAGATAATGATTTATACAAAGAGTTTGCAGCCCTTACCAATAAATATGGTTTCACGCCTGAACAACTAATTACTGTGGGTTCTGAAGTCTCGATGGCTTACCTTGAAAACATCAAAGGTAATTTATCGCCAGAAAACAAAGATAAAGTAAATCAGCTAATGGGTGGTTTGCAAAGTATGGGCGGCTCGAAGCATAACAGCGCTAGTTCAATGATGGGCACACTTGGTAACTCAGCTAATGCTGCTAATACAGATGCGCCGGTTGTTAGCGAAAGTAATTTAAAACTAATTAAAGAATATATGCCGCAACTACAAAAACTATTTGCCAGAGTGCAATAGGTTTTTATAAAAAAGCGACCTTAGGGTCGCTTTTTTATAGTTGTAACTCCCCCAGCTGAAACTTATACTGGCTGCAATCATTAGCGACTTTAATTATTGATTTTATGCCATTAAGTACTTTTTCGCCCGCCACAACTGATAACGACCAAAAACAACTGTGTGTATTACTTGCACTGATAATAAGTGGCTCATCGCATGGCTATGAGAACTCTGTCCAGCAGCTCACTAAACGTCTTTATAGTCACATTAAAAATGGCTATTCGTTTTCTCAAGCTGAAGTCGCTAAATACACTAAACAACTCGAATCTAAAGATTTAATTTGGAAGCTCCCCTACGGACCAAACTTTCGTATATCAGTTAGCGCAGTTGCTTATGTAGCTATTAATGCTATAAAACATCAGCCAGTTTTATTGCATGCTTTTTTAACCGAAGCTACAAAAAGCTATTATTACCACGATCAAGCCGTGCACTTTCTGCACCTGCTATTTAATGATCTTGACCGCGCAAAAAGCGGAAAAAAACCGCTCCCTAGTGATTTATCACTTGAGCTTGATAGCGCTTTTGTTAATTTGCTCGCGCAATCACCATACAGCGAGCAACTGTGGCAATGCCTTCCTGAGCAATGGCAACAGCTTTGCTTGGATAACTTTATCCGCGGTCAATTTTTCAACCTCACCAGTGAGCGTGCATGGCCGACTCTGATTGCCAAAGCGCTCCCAACAACAGAGCTGAGAAAACGCATTTATCTGAATGAGAATTTAGCCATATTATTACAAGAAGATAATTTTGCTGAATTGTTAGATGATAAAAGAGACCGTGTTTTAGCCACTTTTTATGAAGCAAATACCAATGCCATCAAGGGTGAGTTTATTGATATTGCTTTGATACAGTATAAAAGCGCTTTAACAGCGTTTAGAAAAAACTTTGGCAAAGGCATCTATCCGACCGAGATCACCGGATTACTTTACACTATATGCCTATTTATCAGTGCAACCGCTGCAGATATTAAACAACTAAATACCTGTCGAAAATGGTATCAAAAAAATCTTGGGGAATTAAGCCACCCAAGCCAAGCGATTGATTATTTGCTGGAAGAGGATTTAGCTAACTATCAAAACCATCGTTTAAGCAACAGCTTAAGTCATCTACTTGGTAACCCGAATGCATTAGCGCCATTATTTTGCTTATTACTGGCAATTATTAAAAACGCCACAGACGAACAGGTAAATCATCTAAGGGGTGATACTGAACTGTTAGAACAGCTCAATAGCGCAATTAGTGCGCATCAACACTGGTTAGCTGAGCAATGCCAGCACTTAGTTAATTGGCTTAGCGATGACACACCATTACCCAATACTGGTTTATTACAGCACTTTACCCGCGTCCCACAATGGCAGCGTTGGCTTAATGATATTAGCCAAATTGATACGCCCACTGCGCAGCAACGAATTGTATGGCAACTGGATTTAACCCATCTAGATTTACCGCTCATACAAGCCAAAGTACAGCAACTCAATGCCAAAGGCGAATGGACCAAAGGTCGTAAAGTAAACGCCCAAGAACTTGCTTATAACCAGTATCAAGATGCATTAACCAGCGCCGATCATAACTTAGTACAAGTGCTCAACAACCATGCCGGATTTGGTTATCACGAAATACATGCAACGGCCGCGGTATTACAAGCACTAATAGGGTTTAAAGGGCTTGAAGATCACAATGGACAGCCACTTACGCTGATCAAAGGCGAGTTTGTCATTGAAATTGCACAAGACAGCAATGATTGCTATCGCCTGGTAATGCAACCGAGTATCAGCGATCCGGACTGTGACTTTTTACTTATCCACAGTCACGCAAATTGTTACCAAGTATTCGCCATTGATGACAAACAGCTCAAATTACTGCAACTATTTGAGCAACAACCCAATAATTTAACCGAAGAAAAACTGCCACAACTAAATGCCGCATTACAAGTACTGGCTAACGAGCATCATATTAGCAGCCAGCGTACCGAGTTTGCTCATATCAACAACGTACGCCAAGGCTTGTGTGAATTTGCCGCAGTGATCGCTCTTACCCAATTAGGTATCAACATTAACTTTTATGCCATGCCAAATGGCGTAGATGGCCCTTGGGTTGAGCCCGGCATTGGTGCTTTGACACTGGCACATACTGATGATGATCAAACCGACAGCATTGTTATTAAACGTGATTTAAAAGCAGAGCAAAAAGCGTTTAGAAAATTACTGAAAAGTATGGCCGGATTATTTGCTGATCGGCAATCACCGCAACATAATCAAATTCAACAGCAGTTTTATTTACCTGAAGATATTAGCCAAGCAATTGAGTTACTTGAAGCTGCGCAAAAAGCACAGTCTCTGGTATTAAGTTGGGACGAAACGAGCCAAGGCATGAGAGTTGCCAAAAGCCAGCACCTTTCTCTTAACTTAAATGATGATAACGATTGGTTAAGCGTCAGTGGTAAAATCTCACTCCCTAGCGGCCAAATATACGAATTACAAACCCTGCTTAAAGCCCCGCGCCGTGGCAGCATTTTAGAGTTTTCGGAAGGCAATTCATTATTATTGGATCAGCGTTTAACTAACTTATTAAATCGCTTAGAAGGGATGCAAAATATTGATAAGCACAACCCAAGTGATGAACTACGGATTGCCAACGCGCGTGCATTGCCTTTACACCAAAGCATTGCCGACTTAGGTGATGTCACATTTGGTGACAGCTGGAAAACGCGTTTAGCTAAATTTGAGCAAACTATCGACCCTACCTTACCTGCACATTTAGTCCATATTTTACGAGACTATCAAGTAGTCGGGGTTAAATGGCTAATGCAACTGGCCAACTGGGGACTCAATGCTTGTTTAGCCGATGACATGGGGCTGGGTAAAACCTTACAAACCTTAACCGTGTTACAAATGCGCAGTAGTTTAGGTGCCAGTGTAGTGGTTGCGCCAAAATCTGTGTGTCATAACTGGCAAGTTGAAACCGAGCGATTCGCGCCGGCTTTGCATGTAAAAATCATTGAAAACGCCACTGCATGCGCTGATATTCTGGCAACGGCTGGTAAACACGATTTAGTGATCGTCAGTTATGGTTTACTGCCACTAATTGGTGAACAACTGGCGCAATTTTCTTTTGCTAATATTGTCTTTGACGAAGCACAGGCAATTAAAAACCCCTTGAGTTTAAGAGCTAAAGCCGCATTTGCACTCAATGGTCAATTTAAAATTGCCCTATCAGGCACACCAATCGAAAACCATTTAGGTGAACTGTGGAGCTTGTTTAACTTTTTAATGCCAGGCTTTTTACATACCCTGCCAGTATTTAAAAAGCGCTTTGGTAACGCCGATAAAAACCAACAACAAGCCGATACCCTGAAAACCCTCATTGCTCCATTTATCCTGCGTCGAACCAAACAAACGGTATTGACCGAGTTACCAGAAAAAACCGAAATAAACTTAACCTTCGCATTAAGTGAAAAAGAGCAAGCACTGTACGAAGCAACCCGTTTAAACGCACTTGAACAAGCAAATCAGGAAGATAGCCAATACATTACTATCTTGGCGTCATTAACTAAATTACGCCGCGCTTGTATTGCCCCGCAGTTGTTATTAGAAAATAGTAAGTTGCCATCTAGTAAACTCGACACTGCAGAAGCGATTATTGAAGAATTACTAGAAAACAACCACCAAGCGCTGATCTTCAGCCAATTTGTCGATGTGTTAAAACTGGTTGAAAAGCGCTTACAAAAACGCGGCATCGATTATTGTTATCTTGACGGCAGCATGAGTACTAACAAACGCAAACAACAAGTTGATAAATTTCAAGCAGGTCATGCACCACTGTTTTTGATCAGCTTAAAAGCAGGCGGCACGGGGCTTAATTTAACGGCGGCTGATTATGTACTGCATCTCGATCCGTGGTGGAATCCTGCGGTTGAACAACAAGCATCAGATCGCGCGCATCGCCTAGGGCAAACACGCCCCGTTACTGTGTACCGACTGATAGCACAAAATACCATTGAAGAAAAAATCCTGCAATTGCACGAACATAAACAAGCACTCGCAGATAAAGTACTCGCCGGCAGTGGTGATGCTGGGCAAATGTCTAAAGATCAACTACTGGCGCTGTTAAGTAACAGCGAAATGTAGCTCAGACCTGTTTATCTTTCGAGATTATTACAGCAGCCCATGTGGTTTTTAGGCAGGTCTATGTAGCGCGGTTATTCTTGGTGTGCCAAAGTAACCGCAAAGGCACTGGCATCTTCTAATGTCGAAAGCATCGCTGGAGTAGGCAAACAGATATCCTGAACAAAATGCAGTACATGGGGCTGTGGCTCACCAAAAAGAATATCCAGCGCTAAGCGGTCTTTACCGTATAAACCACGGTGGATCATATTTGCCGAGAAAATTAATAAATCCCCTGCTTGCATTTCTATCACATGGCCGGTGGCTAAATCATCGCTGGTGTTGTTGTGCTCAATCGCCAACCGAGTTGCCAGCTCATCAGGGGTATCCCAACGTCGATGGGTACCTGGTACTAACTCAATACCTGGCTCATCCTCAAGCGCAACCCGACAATGTATCACTTCAGGACCCGATAGCGCAGCTTGCTGCTCCGCCAAGCTTAAATGGTACTGCATATCACGATGCCAATAATTTTCTTGCTCAGGATTAACCGGATTAAAAAACAACTGGGTATTCATAAAGGCCGCTGATTCAAGTATCGAATCAACTTGAGCCATTAACTTATGGCTGGCAATAAACTTAAATAATACTAAGCGCTGGGCCTCATCTAAATAGGTATTTGCAGTTAAATAGGCACTATTAACCGCCTTGGTTTGATAAAACTGTTGATTATCTGCGATCCATTGCTGATGAAAACAATTGATCACTTCGCGCTCATGCACAAGTTCACGTTCAGTGTAAAAACCTTTTACATGAAAAAAGCCATGCTGCTCAAATTGGGTATTGATCATCAAACTAATCATCCTCACATTGCAAAATTGCTTGAATAGTTTGCGCCAACTGTGGCACCACATCACGCTCAAACCAAGGGTTTTTAGTTAGCCAAATATTATTACGCGGACTCGGGTGTGGCAATGGCAAAACATCTGGCCAATACTCACGCCATGATTTTACTAACTCAGTGAGGGGTAAATGTTTTGTGTGTGGTAAATGGTACGCTTGGGCATATTTACCCAGCACTATGGTTAACTTAATATTGGGCAGTGCCGCTAAAAACTGGGAACGCCATGCAGGTGCGCATTCTTTACGCGGCGCTAAATCGCCTGACTTACCTTTACCTGGGTAACAAAAGCCCATCGGCAAAATAGCAACCTTAGTTGCATCATAAAAATCGCATGGCTTAAGCCCTAACCACTCGCGCAGCCGCTTACCACTGGCATCATCAAATGGAATGCCACTTTGGTGTACTTTAAGCCCCGGCGCTTGCCCTGCAATTAAAATACGCGCACTGGGATTAAATTGCAGCACCGGACGTGCCCCAAGCGCCAGCTCAGGCTCACAGATCACGCATTGACTAACTTGCTTTAACAAGGTGCTAGCCATCATCACTGCTTTGCCCTATTCGCCACAGCACACCACTTGGATCATAAATAACAAAATCAATCATTTGCCACGCTTGCAAGCTTGGCTCAGTAATTTTTATATTATATTTTTGCGCCAACCCTGCACTTGTTAATTTATCATGCCATGCTGTCACATCTGCAACTAATAAGTGCATCATAAAATTTTTAGCGTGCTCTGGATTATAAAAATTTTGCAGTAAAAAACTACAGTCTCCGTGGTAAAAGTACGCCATATCTGGGGTTTCCCACGCGATTTGAAAGCCCATATGCTGATAAAACGCACAACTAAGCGCAAAATCTTTTGCTGGTACAAATGCTTTAATTTCTTCGCAACTCAAATCTGTCATTCAATTCATTTCCTTGAGTTAGTAAAATTATGATCTATTTTTGCGTTCAATTATGTTCTGACCACACTGCAAATTCATTGCCACTGGGCTCGGTAAAATGGAATCGACAGCCCCCAGGAAAATCAAAAATTGGTTTTATAATACTCCCGCCATATTGCTCTACTTTAGCCTGTGTTTGCGCAATATCCTCGCTATAAAATACTAACAAAGCTGCACCATGTTGCGTTAATGAGCTAAGTGGTGCTTGATAAAAACCGCCATCAAGCCCAGCAGTATCAGCACTAAATGACGTATATTCAGGGCCATAATCAATAAACTGCCAATCAAAAACCGCACTAAAAAATGCCTTAGTGGCGATTAAATCTGCTGCGGCAAATTCAACATAATTAAGTTTTTTGTGTGCTGACATAGTACTCCCTAAAAAATTAATGTAACGGCTTATAGCCTTCCAATCACTAAGCATACAAGCAGTTGAAAAATTTGCGAACTTTTCAATTAAAACAGCAAATGATAAAAGCAGATCATCATTTTACTAAGTAAATATACTGAGTATTATTGCGCTATCACCCGAACAAACAACAAAGAAAATACGAATCACTATCTTTTCTGTATCTAGAATATATAATACCCTCTTTATTCGCCCCCATTTGGGACTTTGAGGGATCATCATGCACGCTCAATCTGTCAAAAACAGCCAAACACTCTCTATAAGATCTAAATTAAGCCAAGCTTATCAAGCCCATGCTTACCGTTTTGCTGTTATCTCACGCTTTTTTGCCGCCATTGTTGGTGGTTATACCTTTACTGCCGTGTTTACCGCGTTACTGAGTATTATTTTACCGCTGAAAAAATCAGATGCTGTACTGCTTAGTATCAGCCTGACTATTTTAGTGTACAGCTGCGTGTTTATTTGGGTGTTTGCAGTTAAGTCACTATCTAAAATATGGATCACTATTTTACTAACTACTTCAGGGTGTGCTCTGATCTTATCATTACTAAAGGGTTGGCTATGAAAGAGAGTTTTTTCCGCTCCATGACCTGGATGCATACTTGGGTTGGATTATTAGTATGCTGGCTACTCTATTTAATATTTTTTGCTGGTACGGTGAGTTTTTTTCGGGACGAAATAACGCTATGGAATCAACCAGCGCTGCACAATGTACAAGCGCCTGAACAGCGTGTAGCGCAACAGCGTAGCCAAATTATCAGTGGTATTAATTACCTACAAAATGCAGGCTCGGAGTCTACGCGTTGGGGAATTTACTTGCCCACAGAGCGAAAACCGCAGCTTAACTATGCTTATGAAAAGCCTCGTCCTGAAGGGAAGCGTTTTGGTGGTTGGCAAGAGCACAATATCAACCCACAAACAGGCGACGAAATAGCACAAACAAGAGACACCAGAGGTGGTAACTTTTTTTACCGACTGCATTTTGACCTACATTATATTGATGTACGCACAGCCCGATGGATTGTCTGCTTTGCGAGCTTATTTATGTTGGTAGCGCTGATATCTGGGGTGGTGATCCACAAACGTATTTTTAAAGATATGTTTAGCTTTCGTGCCAATAAAGGCAGCCGCAGTTGGTTAGATGGCCATAATGTATCGTCTGTATTGGCGTTACCTTTTCATATTATGATCACTTATACAGGCCTAATCACGCTAATATTTATGTTATTCCCCTATCCAGCAATGACCGCATACGAAGATGGTATTCGTGGTTTATTTAACGATGTGTCACCCACTAATGTGCGCACCAAAACTAGCCCAGATAGCGCCCCATTAATAGCCATCGATACTATTTTAGATCAAGTTTATACTAACTGGCCTGATGCTGACTTAACACAAATATCAATTCGTGATCCAAATAAAGCCTCAGCCACAATTACAGTCCGTGCAGACACCGGTAGCCTAGTTCGCGACCAAACACCCACCTTCTTATTTAACGGTGTAGATGGCAGCTTAATAGCTAAAACTGCTGCCCAATTAACCAATACAGAAGTGTTCTATGACTCGCTAACAGCCCTACACACAGGCCGTTTAGCTAACCCATTATTACGCTGGTTATACTTTTTATGCGGCGTAGCTGGCTGTGTAATGATAGCAACTGGCTGTATTATGTGGGCTAAGCGTATTCGCGAACGCATGAAAAAAGACCAACCCGCTACAATTGGCTTAAAGTTGGTAGAAGGGTTAAACCTTGCCACATTAATGGGCTTACCACTTGCAACCTGCGCATTTTTTATTGCCAACCGGTTACTGCCTATGACAACCCCTGAGCGCGCTGATAAAGAAATACTTGCATTCTTTGTGACTTGGCTAGCCGTTGCTTTGTTTGCGCTATTTAAACGCGCAAGGCCGCAGTGGATTTTACTCGCGTGGATAAACGGTATCGCCTGTCTCAGCGTGCCTGTTATTAATGCTCTTACCACCAATGGCAATCTAAGAAGCTACTTGCTAAACGGCCAATGGGCGTTGTTTAGTTTTGATTTAATGTGCTTAATATTTGCAGCCTTATTTGTAATTCAGGCCAAAAAAATACCAACTCACACTCCGGCTAAAACACCGCAACAACGGGCGCGCCGTTCAGCAAAAACTAAGTTACAGGAGCAACCATAATGCATGAATTACTGCAATTGAGCCTATGTTTACTGGCATTTAATTGTTTTGCTTTGGCTAAATTTAATCATTACCGTGATGTATTTAAAACCCGCCCTAGCGACAAACTCAGTAAACAGTTTTTGATCGCTGCTTGGATCAGTATTTTACTAAGCTTAGTACTGAGTGTTGTACAACATAACGGCTACGGCGCTTTACTATTTTGTGGTTACATGGCGCTAAGTGTCTTAATATTAATGATTTTTTATAGCTTCAAAGCATCTTGGGTAAAAATAATGACTGCTTTAAATATCACCGTTGTAATGCTCAGTGGGCTGTTTTTAACTGTTTTTTAAGCTTAGTTAGTAAAAATATGATCTGAGCAAAAAAAAAAGGCAAACTAACTTAGTTTGCCTATATCCAAATGATTTGGTTATAAATAGTAGGGGGATACTCATGTTACAAATAGCTTGATTGAAGCTATTGCCAATCAATCTATGTGGAACATAATATCCCTCTAATGTGTCATATTTATTACCTAGTAATTACTTTTTAATATAAAAAAATAAAACCTATTACTGTGTAGTCGTAGCAAAGTCAAAGTTACACAAGCCGCCCTACATAGCTATTCTCTATCACTGTAAAGGGGATTTACAGTCATGGTGTACTGTTCTGTTTAACCATAATCAGGTTGTCAGTATCAAAGCCTTTTTGCTGCGCAAGCACTTTAAAGTCAGCTAAGCGTTGCTCACTCACAGTGGGGGTACGCGATAATAGCCACAAATAATCGTTATTGTAGCCAGATACGTACGCATATTGGTAATTTTGTTGGTCTAACTTAAATACAATATAAGAGCTGTAAAAAGGACCAAAAAACGATACTTTTAAATGACCAACATCATTGCTATCAACAAATTTCGCAGTACCTTGAGCCTCACTCCATTTGTTTTCCTCGCTATTAAAACCACGGTTTAGCACAGTTACAGAGCCATCATCGTTAATTGTATAATCCGCTGTTATATTATCTAAACCCCGCTCAAAAGAGTGATCTAATCGGGCTATTTCATACCACTTACCTTGGTACTGTTCGATGGAAAAAGGACTCACTGGTGCAACCTTATCGGGCATGCCAGTACAGCCAAGCAGTAAACTACTGACAAACAGAGTAAGAGTGATAAATAATTGATTTTTCATCGTTGATTCCTTGATAGTTAATTAGGCCACCAACGCAGTAAAGCATAAAAAGTTCACTTAATACTAGTTGTTCTAAAAGCCTTAGGTTAGGATCATTTTTTTACTAACTATTAGAAGTTAACAATGAAGATATGGGTTGATGCTGACGCCTGTCCAGTGGTGATCAAAGAAATTTTGTTTCGTGCCGCAGAGCGTACGCAAACTGAAACAATTTTAGTCGCTAATCATGCAATGCGTATTCCGCCTTCAAAATACATTAGCCGGTTGCAGGTCTCATCAGGGTTTGATGTGGCTGATGACGAAATCGTCAAACGTATTGCAGCCAATGATCTAGTGATCACCGGTGATATTCCGCTAGCATCAGAAGTAATCGATAATGGCGGCCAAGCGCTAAATCCTCGCGGCGAACTGTATACCAGTGAAAATATTCGCTCGTTACTAAATGTGCGCGATTTTATGGATACTATGCGTTCAAGTGGCGTTGAAATGAACGGCGGACCGCCACCGCTTAGCCAAAGTGATCGTCAAAACTTTGCTAATAATCTAGATCGCATTCTAGCTAAAAATAAATGAGTAAGGCTGCAAGTAATATAGGCTTTGGTGACCCAGCTTTTACAGTCGCTGTGTATACAGCGAATGTACCACCGATGCCACAGTACACCAACCTAAGTACAGTGACGTCATGTGTGGATGGACAAATTGCCAGCATCAACCAAGCCTGTGGTAATGGCTGGCGTAAAGTATTTAATGTATATGCTAAAGTGCTATTTTCACTGCCTAGCGAGCATTACCACTTCGCCAAACTCGCCCCGACTTGGCAACACTATCGTGATGAACAACTGCTACAGCCTAATAGTCAAACAGCCTTACTTTTTAGCCCTCCGGTTTTAAACAACAATAATACCTTGCATATTATTGCCGGACGCACCTATGCTAAAGCATTGCTTCAGCAAGGGCACCTAAAGTGTCAATTACAGTGGTTAGATGAAGAATTTGCTATCGATAAAGTAAACAAGTTGATTGTGTGTCCATACTTTGATTACCGCCAACTTAGCAATATAAAAATAGCGCGACTTAGTCAGCTAGTTGCCCAGTGTTTTGTGGCAGAGTAAGACTTTGTTAACTAACCTTAAGGTAATTTGCATATTATGGACAATTTAACTTTATGAAAATCCTCGTCGTTGACGATATGCCTTTGATGCGCCATGTATTAATAAATATGTTAAGAAAACTAAATTATCACGATATTGTTGAAGCGACTGATGGAATACAAGCATTAAGTTTATTACAAAACCAAGGCTATGATTTAGTTATCACCGACTTGCATATGCCAAAAATGGATGGCAAAACTTTACTCAATCGTATTCGTGATGACCAAGAGTTAGCCGAAATCCCGGTGTTAATGATCACCTGCGAAGACAGCTCCACAGCAATCAAAGAAATTATCGCCGCGAAAGTGTCAGGCTTTATTGTAAAACCTTTTAATTTAAATGTGTTAGATAGCCAGTTAAAGAAAGTTATGAAGTTAGAAAGTTAGAAAGTTAGAAAGTTAGAAAGTTAGAAAGTTAGAAAGTTAGTCAATCTCAACGCAATGTTACTTTAAACATTGTTTAAGTGCGTCATCATCTTGCTGAAATCTAGATAATAACCAAGCTTGAAAAGCGATTACCTTTGGCCAATTAAAATGCTCCTTAGGGCCCACTAAATAATATTTATAGTGGCAGTTATATTCAAAATTAGGGTAAACTTCTAACTGCCCTAATTTGATATGGGACTCAATTAAACGTCGCCTCACACCACAACCAGATAGGTTTCACTCATCAGACAACTCATATAAGCCGCACACAAGTTTATTAACTAATTCGCTTTTGCGTGATCGCTACTGTAGTATCATAAATGAGGAATTTATAACCAATGCAGATTTTTTTACCATGATCATAAATGCTAAATTACACAATGCGAACAGCTAAACGATTACGCAACATATGCAACGCCAGTCTGTTACTACTGTTGTGTGTAAGTAACGCCAGTAAAGCAGTACCAACAGCGCAAAGTATTGACTCAACGACAATTCAACTTAGCGCAGGTGAATGGCCGCCTTTTCTCAGTGAATCGCTGCCCTACCAAGGTGTAGTAGCGCATTTAATTCGCGATATATTTGCGGAAGCAGGCATTACCGTTAACTTTACATTTTTACCTTGGTCACGTGCATATCACGATACCGAAAATAACAAATATGCCGCTACTGCGGTATGGATGTTCAGTGACGAAAGAGCAACTGCTTACTTATATAGCGAACCGGTACTCAGTGAACGATTTGTGTTTTTTTATCAAAAGCAGCGCCATTTTGATTGGCAAAATATTGCAGATTTAAAAGGCCTATTACTCGGTGGTGGGCTTGGCTATAGTTATGGCCCAGAGTTTGATAAAGCCCTTGCCGAAGGCTCTTTTGAAATGTCGCGGGTAGGTAATACCGAGCAAAACTTTCGCCGTTTAGCACTAGGGCGTATCGACGCCTTTGCTGAAGAGCAAAGTGTTGGCTACTTTACCCTCAAACACCAACTGCCCGATCTTGTTAATGTTATTAGCCACCACCCCAAACCCCTGTTAATTAATAAAAGCTTCTTACTATTTCCAAAAAATAACAGCGAAAGTGAAAAACTGCTCAACACCTTTAATCAGTACTTATCACAGTTTAAGCACAACGGCCGTTACCAATCTTACTTTAAAGGTTTAGAGCAAGGTGATTATCAGCCCCAAGCCAAACTACAGTAACGAGTTAACCCGTAGTTCATACTTTACGTGACAATAAGCCTAACCTAACCCGGCGTTTACTTAGAGCGACTTGTTTGCACTTAATCTTTAAACCAGCGGTAAGCGCCAAAAACTCCCATAAAGGCAAGACAACCAACAGCCACTAATTGCCAAACTTTGTAGTTGTAGCCTTCTTTTTCCAAAGCAACTGTATTCAAACGGGTATCAGCTTTTGACACTGGGGTTAGCGTCATCGAATGTGTAATTGTGGGTATTGCAGTAGTGTTTTGTTGAGATAAAACAACCGTTGGCTGTTTAACATTCGCGCTTGCTTTGCTTGGTGCTTGCCACTGGGCTTCAAATTTTGCACGCTGCTCAGCTCGATTTTCACTGCACCAAACAAAGTCAGTTTGTTGCATTTCTTTAGCACGGCAGCGCTCAGGATATTGGTAAAAGCTACTCCACGCCAGTCGTTTGCTATCACTGTCGTATGTTTTACTATAGACCGTTGAGTCATGAACTTTTTTATTTAATAAATCATTCGCAGATGAGCGAGTATAAGTTCGTGAACCTGAACTGTAGCTCCTCCCATTAGTTGGGCTTATGCAGTGACGACCCAATATTTCAAACAACTCAGTTGAGCGCCTGCGTAAACGCTCACCTTCAGCTGCCTTATACCCTGCCCTCATTCTATCCTGAACTTTTTCTCGCTCGGCTTTAATAGCATCACACCGTGATTGCGAATACTGCTCTGCGGCCAATGTGCTATTGCTTGAAATCACGCAGATAGCCAATAAAATCCTTTTAATCATATATACATCACTGTCGTTAAATTAGGGATAGCGTAGCATTTTTTACGCTAGCAGCAAGACTTTCAATTAGAAGTTTCCGACAACCATTCACCTCCCCCTGTGTCAGGATAGTTGTCGCCTCTAATATTTAGTAGAGGCAAATAGCTTGCTTAATTGCCTCATTGTGTGAGTTAGCGAGTTTATGCAAACATCCTAGCGCTTTTACAATTGTAGGAACCAGCTACTTAAGTTTGCTAATATCAAATCAATGCAAACCTTACTTTGACCCAACGTCAGTAAATTGATTAGAATTACGCAAAGTTTCAAAACTAAGAGTTATTTCATATGAAGTTAGGCAGAAACGATCCATGCTCGTGTAATAGCGGTAAAAAATATAAGCGTTGTTGTATGGATAGCGCATCAAAGCAGCACAGCGAAGTATTTGACGAAATAGCACACACTATTGCGGCTAACCCTGATTTAAGCCTAGATGAAATGAATCTGATAGCTCAACATAAAATTTCAGGCATCAACAATAGTTCATTAGATGATTTTTGCGGCCTGTCAGCCAATCAAATGGATAATTGGCTAAGAGCACCATTTAATGAGTTGGCAAGGGTAACAATAAGTATACCTAATGAGCTAACAACAAGTCCTGTGATGCGCTACTTAGCGATAATACTAGATGAAGCGATGCAACAAGGAGGATCATTTAAAGCAACAACCAAAGGTAATTTACCAGCCAAAATAGCCAAGCAAGCAAGTGAATTACTCCCAGAGTTTGCCGTATCTGAGTATGAAAAGCCAGTCAGTATCAGTGAGTTTGCAGGTAGTAACGAAGACAAAATTAACGCCTTACATTACACCCGAATTTTGGCAGATATTGCAGGTATTATTTACCTTAAGAGCGGCCGTTTCCATGTTAAAAAAACCGCCCAAAAACAGTATCAATCACAGGGAATTAAAGCATTCTTCTTACCTATGCTTGAAGCTGCCACCACACACTATAATTGGGCCTATTTTGATAGCTTTGTCAGTAATTGCGATCTGCGCACTTTTTGGGTATTTATGCTATGGCGGATCCAAACCCACGGTTCGGTTGAGCAATTGACTGAAGAAGTCATCACCGCATTCCCAGCCTTACTAAATGAAGTGCCAGCTACGCAATACAAAGAGCCACAAGATTTGTTAGGTGTTTTAATCAGATCCCGTTTTATAGAGCGGTTTTTAGAGTTTTGGGGATTTATTACGGTAAACCCTAAGCGCTTTGCAGATGGCAAACCCATTGCGATAAAAACAAATATACAACCGTTACTAAAGCAAACCTTTGCGTTTGATATATAAAGTTCATGCCATTATTCGCCTCACACAGTGAGGCAAGTAATAAACTTAATTGCCTCATTGTGTGAGTTTGCGAATTGAAATCGTAGGAACTGGCTTTAGCTGTTATTGTTTTAAATTATTAGCTTCGAGCGACGGGCTTCGAGCTACGAGCAAATCCTAGTACCTAGCGCCTTTTACTACCGTAGGCGTTGAGCTTGCTGACGCGGTCTTTATATTCACTCTCTAAAGCGCAGCGCCTCTTAACCTCTGTGGTGAATACATCACTTAGAATCAGAGAAGAAAATACAACGCAGCGAGCTGGTGCAAACCCTAGTCCCTAGTCACTTCCCTAGAACCTAGCTCCTTTTAGCACCGTAGGCGTTAAGCTTGCTGACGCGAAAAGCGCAGCTTTTAAATTGTAGGCGGGAGTTTATCTCGCGGTCTGGTTTTTAATTGCAAATTATTCGTACATATAGCATTGGCGACGATATTTAAAGCTTTATATTATTTAGTACTTGGTCGCAATATAACTTAAATACATCAAATGCATGCTCCCAATTAAGGCTATGATTACCATAAACCATTGGCACGACATATTTATTAAAACGCGCTTCATAAATTGAATTCGCTTGTAATACACCTAAAGCAAACCTAAGTTCAGTAATCGGATTTTCCATAAATTCTGCATGCTGATTACCATAACGAGTAATATCTTCTGCTATGACTTTTTGCACTAAAGGTACTACATCTTGAACATTCGCCAATCCAGCTTGTTGAATATAATACGTATCATAAATATGGCGAATTAGCGCAGGATCATCGTCTCTTCTATTATCACGTGCAAAGCTCGCTGTGCGCCTAAGCATAGACACTAACTTTTCAGCTTGTGTACTCTTAATGCTAGAAAAATCCATCAGCGGCACTTCTGGTGCCTGTTGAGTTATCTCGTTCACTAAAGAAGATATATTGCGGCTTTGTACATTATCAAAAAGTAATGTTTCTATAAGCTCTAATTTAATAAACGGTCGTAAGCATGGAGCTTTTGAATGGGCTTGAGGATAACGAATATCAATTTGTTGATATCGATATTCATCAAAAACGGTTGGAGCATTTTCTACAGAAAAATAATCATATGAATTAATTGCATCAATTAACTGTAAATGGAGCGCTTTCCTTGCCTTTCTTCTTTTAGTTTTAGAGGTGTTAGCAGCTAAATCTTTAGGAATGATTTTTATATCAACATCTTCAGACATTCGATGAGTTTTAATGCCTGACTTTGTTAATGCCGTACCACCTGAAAAAACTAAAAAATGCGTATCAAAAAATAACTCTGAAAGTAGCTTTAGCAATGCAACTACGTAATAATCTTTTTCAACAATGGCAGGGTTACCCATACCAAGAGCATCTGCTACATCTAAAAATAAACCGCTATCAACTTGCATTGATAGCGCTATTATTTACAACAATCTTGCGCTTAAATCGACTATTGGTCATTATTTTAAATGAAGCGGGAACTTGTAAACTTTCACCATTAAGACTGCGTTGTGAAAATTCATCAAATTGATACTCAACGCCCAGTTTTTCAATAGCCTCTAAAATGACTCCATCAGCTCCCGCAGGTGATGCTGGCATTAACTTGCCAGTAATGCGATTTTCTCGCGCTTTGGTATAAAGCCCATAACCAATGCGTAACAACTGGCCGCTATCAACCAACTTTTTTAGTACACGACCAACTTGGTCGTAACCTGCAATATCAGCAAAATCAGCGCGCTCAAAAACATAACGCCTAGAGCGATTTATTCTTGTCGTTACTTTACTTGCTATTGTCATATTAATTACTCTCGTTGCTTAGACAAAATATAGCAAACATACGACATTTAAACAATGCAAACATACGACACTTAGTTGATGTAATCACATCATCTTAATGGTATCTATCACCAGTAGGAGCGCGCTTTAACTGTGATTGTTTTTAAATTATTAGCTTCGAGCGACGGGCTTCGAGCTACGAGTAAATCCTAGCACCTTTTACTACCGTAGGCGTTAAGCTTGCTGACGCGGTCTTTATATTCTGTCTCTAAAGCGCAGCGCCTCTTAATCTCTGTGGTGAATACATCACTTACAATCAATTTGCACAAAGAGAAGACAATGAGGGTAAATAAGAATACAACGCACGAATACAATCCCCTAGAACCTCGTCACTTCCCTAGAACCTAGAGCCTTTATCTTGCCTGTGATTATCTTAAAACCACTTTTACCACCGAGGGCACTGAGGCGCTTCGCTGCACGGAGAAGATAAAATGCTACGGGCTATGGGTAACAGGCAACGAATTAACCCTAGCTCCTAGTCACTTCCCTAGAACCTAGAGCCTTTATCTTGCCTGTGATTGTTTTAAAACCAATTTTACCACCGAGACGCTGCGCTACACAGAGAAGGTAAAAATAATGCGGGCAACGAGCTACGAGCAAATCCTAGAACCTAGCTCCTTTTACTACCTCACTTCACTACACCGAAGAAACTTAAATAAACGCTTTCATACTTGGTAACAGCCCAACCTGCTCACTCAGTTCGCCAGCTGCTTTATTGATAATGTTAATACATAAGCCGATGTGTTCTAGTTCACTATTAGACAAATTATTTGCAATAGCAGTCGCTTTAGCCATTGTTATTGCAGCTAATACTGACTGAATTGTTTGACTCATCAGTAGCTGCATACGCGCAAGAGAAATATCAAACTCATCAGCAAAATCAGCTAACATATAAGCCGTTATTTCATTACTAAAATTACCCGCGCCTTGTGAATTATAGTCACCTAGCGACATTGCATAATGCCTTGAAATAGCTAGCTTTGAACCACCTTTTGCACAATCAATCCCCGCCTGTTCAATAATCGCTTCTATGTTTACCAAATCGTAAAACGGTGTGAGCTCTAAACCATTTTTACCAACAAAAAAACTAATGTTTTTGCCGTGAGCATCATAATTACGCACTAGAATATTAAATGTCATCCAGCGAATAAGTTGCGCCTGATACGCTTGCAGATTCACTGTTTCAATATTGAAGAGCTTAGGAAAAGAAACACCATCTCGAATATAAATACCGTCCCCCTGATCACCGTGCTGACGCTCATATTTATAAGAAGGAGGCAAATTTGTCGCTTGGCACCCATCAATAACATGACGACGTAACACTCGGTTTTGCTCTTTAACAACACGCCTATCAAAACGATCGATAACAAAGGCCCGCATTTCACCATAGCTACGCAATTCAACGTCAGGCACATCAAGTCCTGCGCCTCTTGCCAGCAACATAGTAAATAACTCATTTACGGCAATGAAAGGCGCAGCGCCCGTTTCAAACTTAAATATTTTATTAGAGCATAATTCGCCTTCACCAAACCCTAGCCTGCCGTCGATTTCGAGTAAATTAAGCTTATCTTGAACCCCAGCGACAGAGAGCCTCGTTCGCCCGTCCCATAATGTAATAGGCTCGCCCGCTTGCTTAAAACGGTTCAGCTTTTGACTCAATTGGTGATTCGTTACTTCACGAAAAGATGTTTGCTTTACTGCACGGTTACTTGCTCTAAACGACAAAGCACCCGATGTTTCTTCGCCAATAACTTTAATTAAACCAAGGGTATACTCAAACCACCTCAAGATGCAGAATTCAGCGTTTCACAGGAGCTTAATATCAAGGCGTTACTTTGCAAGAATGGCAGTCCCTTTTAAGAAGTAACAACGCTGAGAGTAAGTGCCTGTGAAACGCCCAGCGGGTTGGTTTAAAAGCAATTTATACTGCGT
The DNA here is from genome assembly GCF_014164535.1 of Pseudoalteromonas sp. SG41-2. NCBI lineage: Bacteria > Pseudomonadati > Pseudomonadota > Gammaproteobacteria > Alteromonadales > Pseudoalteromonadaceae > Pseudoalteromonas > Pseudoalteromonas sp. SG41-2. Next base: position 146,958 of record NZ_JACJFK010000009.1, read on the forward strand.
TATTGATTTTAACAATAGAACCACTATTACTTGCAATCAATGCCTTGCCTAAATCGCTTTTAATTCCAACTGAAACTCGTATCTAGAGGTAGTTTGAGTATGTATTCTTAGAAATGGTCGTGCTACTGATGATCTCTTCAAGGCCTTTCCCCTCAGGTAATAAATTTTGCAAATAATTACGTACTGCACGAGAGTCAAAACCGCCATTGAGTGGCAAATGTGGTGAAACTGCAAAACCCTCGTTGATCCATTTAGCCTCATAAGTAAATGAAATCTCATTTTCAGAGCCTATTGCCAGCGTTATCTCAGCCACCTTTTGCGATTGACCGATAAACACATCTAAACGATTGGTGTTAGTACCACTGTTCATCGCTCACCTCATCATTGCTATGAGCTATATCATCACTGACAAGGCTGAACGACAACCCTAAATACTCCATAACTTTTAGTACATTATGCAGTTGCACAGTTACATCACCTTTTTCTATTTTTATTAGCGTAGGCTTAGAAATAGCAAGCGCTTGTGATACATCCACTAATGTCAGCTTCATACCAGTTCGCTTTGCAGTAATGGCTTTAGCCAGCTGCATGGGTGAAAATGGCTTAGAAAGCTCAGGCATTTCAGTACGCTTAACAACTCTTCCGAGTGTTTTTTTGACGGAGGAATCGCTCATTTATGGTCAACTATAGTTTACTTATACAACCAATTCTAGAATACCTTAAGAAAAAGTCAACGATACTTTACTTTTAGACTAAATAATTAATCAACAAGACCATAAGTAAAATGCATTTAACTTATGAATACTTGTAATTAAATTAAAACCCATAAGTAAATTTTAATTGACTAGTTTATAGCGTAAAACTGGTAAGTTGAAATCGTAGGAACCAGCTTTAGCTGTGATTGTTTTAAACTCAATTCACCACAGAGGGTTGCGGGATACGTGCGACGAGCTTCGAGCTTCGGGCGATGAATTCAGCCTAGCACCTAATCACTTCCCTAGAACCTAGCAGCTTTTTCGATCTGTGATTGTTTTAAAAACAATTTTACCACCGAGCTCACCGCGGCGCGGCGCTACACAGAGAAGATAAAAAGTGCTTCGAGCGACGGGCTTCGAGCTACGAGCTACGAGCAAATCCTAGCTCCTTTTACTACCGTAGGCGTTAAGCTTGCTGACGCGAAAAGCGAAGTTTTTGAATTGTAGCGGGAGTGTATCTCGCGCTTTGGTTTTTAATTAAATTTTACAAACCCATGCCTGCTAATTTAATTTTTGTAGCATAACCTCTTGCAGAAAACACATGACTTTAAGAGTGGAAAAGACTAAATTTTCAAACTCGTAAGACACCCAATTTTTTTTGTTAGTATCATAGGTGAAGGTAGCTAGGCATGAGGCCTCGTTTACAATTAATGATAGTAAAATGGCTTGGATGCCACGTTTTAACTATCAATATTAATAAGTGATGTAGATGAAAATTGATATTCATTTTAAGAAGAAAAAAGTAGTGAGAGTTTCTATTGATTTAACTTATTTAATTGTTGTAGTCCAACTAACTATAAGTTAAATGAGTTAATTGGTAAGGGTGTATTACAGGATTAGGGCTTACTCCGTAACTGCGATACACCTCGTTTATGTTCAATAAAAAACATAAAATTTTAGTTATGTCGCGTTGGCGACGGCAACCAAGGGGCGCATAGCGCCGTACGCCCCTTGGAACCCCACGGCGCCCCGAGGATCACACTGCTTCCTCAATTTAAATTAATGATATGAACGTAAATGCTGTGTATTCGCCGTCCATGGCGAAGCCACAGCTTAACGCGCATCCATGCGCTGTTATTACTCATCATTAATTTAATTTCGGGTGTGATCACGGGGAAATTGTCTTAGCAGCAGTATTTAATTTTGCCGTAGGCGTTAAGCTTGCTGACGCGAAAAGCGAAATTTTTGAATTGTAGCGGGAGTTTATCTCGCGCTTTGGGTTTTAATTGCAAGTTTTGTAAATTCCTCATTCGAGGTATTTGCCAGATTGCTGGCGGCAACCAAGGAGAGGATACCGCCGACCGCCCCTTGGAACCCCACGGCGCCCCGAGCATTTTGCACTCTCCTCAAAGCAACAATTGATATGAACGTAAACGCCGTGTAAGGCGCATCCATGTGCCAGTCATGGCTTTGATTGCAACCATGCTGTTAGTTACTCATCAATTGAGTCTTTTCAGGCAAAATGACGGGGGAGTTTTCTTAACAGCATCGTTTAGGTTGACCGTAGGCGTTAAGCTTGCTGACGCGAAAAGCGCAGCTTTTAAATTGTAGGCGGGAGTTAACCTCGCGCTTTGGTTTTTAATTGCAAATTTTTAGTTATGTCGCGTTGGCGACGGCAACCAAGGGGCGCATAGCGCCGTACGCCCCTTGGAATCCCACGGCGCCCCGAGGATCACACTATTTCCTCAATTTAAATTAATGATATGAACGTAAATGCTGTTTATTCGCCGTCCATGGCGAAGTCACAGCTTAACGCGCATCCATGCGCTGTTATTACTCATCATTAATTTAATTTCGGGTGTGATCACGGGGAATTATCTTAACAGCTGCCTTTAATTCAATAGTGAGTTAATGCTTGTTTACATTGCATTTTTTAGTAAACTGAATGTTCGCAAACAGGGAGCGATTTAATGCAACAGATTGGTATTTACGAGCAGTTAATTACACAAGTAATTAAGCAAAACTTAAATCGCGATCAATTTTATGTCGGTGAACGCCAGCTTGAATCAGCTGAGGCTGCAACGTGGCTTTCGCGCTTTTTAGGTAAGCTTGTTGAACATGCAATCGATGCAATCCCTAATTCAAGCGAGCGTTTACAAGAGCAAATTAATCTCGCAAACAGCCTTGTACTTTGGCTTAAAGATCATATTCGCGATGACGAGCTGATCAATGAAAATCTTATCGACAGCCAAGGGCGTATTCTCACCGCGCTGTTTAATACCCAAAACCCCATTGCGGCAAATCTTAAAGATTACTCACACGATATATTCCCGTTAACAGGGCTTACACAAAGCGAATTGTTTAGCGGCGCGAATGCGGGTATATCGCTCGAAACCGAGCTAAAACGCGAGATTAAATCGTCCGACACTATTTACTGGCTTGTCTCATTTATAAAATGGACGGGGCTGCGCATATTTAAAAATGAGCTTGAAGCGTTTACCAAAAGTGGTAATAAACTCAAAGTAATTACCACCTCGTACATGGGCGCAACGGATGCTAAAGCGGTTGAGTTTTTAGCAGGCCTACCAAATACCGAGGTAAAGCTTAGTTACAATAATCAGCAAGAGCGCTTACACGCAAAGTCATACTTGTTTATGCGTAATACAGGTTTTCATACCGGTTATATTGGCTCGTCTAATTTATCGCATTCAGCGCTTACCAGCGGCCTTGAGTGGAACTTAAAAATTACCGCGCAAGAAATACCGCACATTATAGCTAAAACCAAAAGCACCTTTGAAACTTACTGGCAATCGCCAGATTTCGAGCTGTTTACTGGCAAAGCTGAATGTAAAGAAAAGCTCATTAATTCACTTAACGAGCAACGCGGTGTTGGCCAAGCAAGCAGTCAGTTTTATTTTGATATCACGCCAAAAACCCATCAACTCGCTATTTTAGAAAAACTAAGCGTTGAGCGTAGCGTGCATGATCGCTTTAAAAATTTAGTGGTTGCTGCAACGGGAACTGGTAAAACAATAATATCAGCGTTTGACTTCAAAGCCGTTTACGACAAAAACCCAAACGCACACTTTTTGTTTGTAGCCCACCGTGAAGAAATACTCAAACAAGCGCAAAGCGCTTATCGTGGTGTGCTTAAAAATAACGACTTTGGTGAGCTGTGGGTGGGTAACTACAAACCACAGCGCTACAACCAATTATTTGCGTCAATCCAAACGCTGAATAGCCAAATTGAGTCGCTCAATTTAACTTGTGATTACTACGACTACATTGTGATAGACGAAGTACATCACGTAAAAGCCACAAGTTATCGTGCTATTTTAAACCACTTTACACCCACAATATTGCTTGGCTTAACTGCCACACCAGAGCGCCAAGATGGGGCTGATATCCTTGATGATTTTTGTGGCGTAATAGCCGCGGAAATTCGCTTGCCAGAGGCAATAAACCAACGCCACTTATGCCCGTTTCAGTACTTTGGACTTGATGACGATAGCGACCTAAGCCAAATAACTTGGCGTGGTGGCCGTTACGATATAAGCGAGCTAAGTAACCTTTATACAGGCGAGAACAGCCGCGCTAACAAAATTATATCCAGCCTTGCTGATATAGTGACTAATGTTCACGATATAAAAGCGTTGGCATTTTGCGTAAGCCAAAAACACGCAAAGTTTATGGCATCTAAGTTTAACTTAGCAGGCATAAACGCCGATGTACTGACCAGTAAAAACACCAATGAACGCGCGGCCAAACAGCAAGCACTTCGTCAAGGTGAAATACAAATACTGTGTGTGGTAGATATTTTTAACGAAGGTGTCGATATTCCAGAGGTCGATACTCTGTTATTTTTACGCCCAACGGAAAGCCTAACGCTGTTTTTGCAGCAACTAGGCCGTGGTTTGCGCCTGCCCGACAACAGCTTTTCGTTAGGTAGATCAAAGCAATGCTGTACCGTACTCGACTTTGTAGGAAATGCGCGCCCAGAATACGACTTTGCCAGTAAATTCCGCGCACTCATTGGTAAAAGTAATCAGCCAATAAAAACCGAGATTGAAAACAACTTCCCGCATTTACCACTAGGTTGTCGTATAGAACTACAAAAGCGTACGCAACAAACAATATTAAAAAATATTCAGCACGCTATAAACACTAAGCGCCGTTTACAGCAGCTGATAAATAGCTACTCGCAACACACCAATGACGCCCTTACGCTCAGTAACTTTTTACGCATAAACCCGCAAGTCACACTTGAAGATATATACAAACCAAAAGATAAAAAGCTCGGTGGCTGGCACTGGTTAAAAGGCGATGAAATACCCGCAGAGCAAGCCGACATTTACGCCGCGTATTACCGCGCAATCAACACCCAATTACTCGGCTGCAACTCACTCAGTTACTTATGTTTTTTACGTGATTTATGTAATAACGACTTTAGCTTTACCCCAACACCACAAAACCAACAGTACGCGCTTATGGCGCATTACAACTTTTGGGATAGCACAGGCACAAGTTTAAGGTTTAAAACCCTCGAACAGAGCTTACAAGCACTTAAACACAAAGAGCTACAGTGCGAGCTTACTCAAGTAATTACGCTATTAATAAACCGTATTCACCAGCAAGAAAGTGATTTAGCGTGTTTACCTAATCACGCAATCAAATTACACAGCCGCTACACACGCCAACAAATACTCGCCGCGTTTGGTGCACACACGTTTGATAAAAAATCGACCGCTCGCGAAGGCGTTTTAGAATTTAAAAACCAGAACTTAGAACTGTTATTTGTAACACTCAATAAGTGCGAAAAAACCTACTCGCCAACTACGCTATATCACGACTACGCAATCAGCCCTACCCTGTTCCATTGGCAAACACAAAACAGCGCCCGCCCAGAACATGGCCGCGGCCTAAGCTATATTGAGCATCAAAAAACAGGCAAAACTATCCTGTTATTCGTGCGCGAACAAGGTAAAGACGAAAACGGCCGAACTATGGGATTTGTTAACTACGGCGAGGTTAAATACCAAAGCCACAACGGCAGCCAGCCGATGAATATAACGTGGGAGTTAACCAACCCCATGCCAAGTGAAATGTGGCATGAGGCTGGTAAATTGGCGGTTGGGTGATAATAGTCTGTATAAAAAGACAGTATTTATATATACTATTGAAATTAATTTATAGTTCTTACTCAAGGTTTATATCACCATAGTAAGTATAAGAATAAACAGTGAAAATGAATGAAAGCATTACTTTCTATAAAACCAGAATTTGTATCTAAAATATTTACAGGCGAAAAAATATTTGAATACCGTAAAGCCGTTTTTAAACGTCCTATGGTAAAAACCGTCGTAATTTACTCAACGATGCCTGTTGGAAAAATAGTTGGGGAGTTTGAAATTGAAGAAATTATAGAGCTACCTCCACAAGATTTATGGTACAAAACAAGTGAGCGCTCGGGTATATCTAAAGAATTTTTTGACCGCTATTTTATTGAAAAAAATACAGCTTTCGCTATAAAAATTAAAAATTTTATTCGTTACGAACACCCTGTTGATCCATACTTAACCTACAGTAATTTTAAAGCTCCACAATCATTTAAGTATATTGACTGAATTTCAACTTTGCATTAAGAAAACTAAGGCCTTTAAATTGAAAAAAATTATTTTTGTATCAGGTATACATGGAGCTGGGAAGGGTACATTATGTACCCAGTTAAGTTCAGTAACTGGTCTCTCTAAACATTCATGTAGCCAAATAATAAAAGATAACTCAAATTACAAAGAAAACAATAAGTTAGTTAGTAGGGCTGAAGTAAATCAAACGACTTTATTACATGGTATTTCAACTTTAAAAGACACTAATTTTTTACTAGATGGGCATTTTTGTTTATTAGCAAAAGATCACTCTATTATCGAAATAGATGACACAATTTTCACAAAAATAAATCCCTATAAAATCATCCATGTGACTTGTAACGAAAACATAATAGAAGAGAGACTTAAAAATAGAGATGGGTATAGTATTGATATAAACATTTTAAAAGAAATGCAACATAAAGAAACAGCTAAAGCGAAAGAACTTGCATTAAAACTAAGCGTACCTATATATGAACATAAATCAGGTGAAAGTATTTCAAGATTGAGCGATTGGCTAAAAAGAAGTTAATTTCAATAGCCAATCATTGTGGGTTACATTATTATTTTTCTATCTAACTCGCCCAGAGTTATTACACTCTCGAACTGCTCATCAGTTAACTCAAGTACACCCCAATACTGATCCCGAGAGATCCCTGCATCATCAGCTAACTGCTTTCTGATAGGCCTTTTTGGCAGAGCTGCATTATAAGTAAAATTAATTATGTATGGATACTTTTTCTCTCTATAAATCTCAATTAACTCTTTCTCTGTAAAAATGCTAAATTTCAGACAGTAACTTAAAAATTCATTTTCAGTTCTAAACTCTTCGATATTTCTGACACTCTCAACTACACAGATCGATGTAGCTACTGCTCGATATTCTGCAGCTCCTTGGCCATCTCCAGTCCTATAAATAACAATGAGATCACCTCGCTGAAAATTCATAACATCAGCCATTTTACAAATATATATTTTATGAATACTATTCGAATGTGATATGTCTTGTACTATATTAGGGGACTCGTTAAATAAAATTGAATCTGGAAATAACTTACTATGAAATGCAGGATAAATGCTCAATAAGTGCTTACGATTCCCACGAGTGTTTATAAATGGATAATCTTTATCTACGTTGTCATGAAATTTATCTAATCTTCGTACAAGTACACTCTCAGTACCGTTACCAGTAACCTTATTTCCATAATGCTCAAAACCATATCTTTGGAATAGCTCGGCAAGGTAACTATGTTTTTCAGCAAAAACGGTAACATAAATGTCATCAACTAAAGGCTGTGCAGCTAAAGCATAATCAAAAATTTTCTTTAAATATCTATCTCCACGCCTTGTTTTTTTAGGATTAAATTTAAACGTACCAACTTTCATGTGATTAGCATTTGGCAAAAGAGGTGCCGTATCATTCCCCGGACCTGATTCAAATTTACAATATAAAAAACCCTCGATTAATCCCTGCTCACTATAGAGAACAAGTGCATTGTTATCAGCTTTTCTCTCAAACCACGCTGTGAACTCTACATAATCAGCTTTTAAGCTATCAAAAAAAGAATCATTGATATTTATATCCATAAACTTTTGTACAACTAAATTTTCCATATTGTTTCCTTTAGTAATTAACTTTGCTCCAATCTGAGCTGACTTATACATTAAATGTTAACCGTTTTTACAAAACTCAATCTACCAACACGCTCCAATTCCCCGTGATCACACCTGAAAGTTATAAATTGATGAGTAATCACTTGCATGGATGCAAGTTAAGCCGTGACTTCGCCATGGATGGCGAATACACGGCGATTACGTTCACATCAATTTTTAACTTGAGGACACCGTGTGATCCTCGAGGCGCCGTGGGGTTCCAAGGGGCGGTCGGCGCTTTATCTTGGTAAAGAGCGCCACTTGGTTGCCGCCAGCAATCTGGCAGAAACCTCGAATAGAGGTTTTAAAGTCTATTACTCCTAGAACCCTTTAAATATTCTTCGCTATTAATTCAGCCTTCAACAAGCCACCTTTAGTCAGTAGCTTAGGCGCAAAACTTGGGTTACGTTTTGACTTATAGGCATCAAGTATTAACTTGAGGCCATGTGCTTCTAACAATGAGATATTAACTTCGGTATCCATTTCAGCAGACTCTATAAAATCATCTGAGAAGCTGGGGGCAATTATCAATACTTGTGCTACGCGTTTACCCTGATTTTCTGCGCGGGTTACATATGCTTTTACTTGGCGAGACGTTGTAGAGTATTTTGCAAAATCACCATTTTTACAGGTTTTTGCTTCACCAATAATTATGTCGTTATCGCTGAGTGAAATTACGATATCCGCTTTATCTTTAGTGGTGTTTAAGTCTTTTCGGAGATCTTCATCAATATTAAGTTCTAATATTTCAAAAATAGCTTTTGTGACTTCTTCAAACTTAACGCCAATGTCAGCTTCAATTACATCAGCGCCCGCCTCTCTTAGTGCATTAATATCGCGGCGTGCTAGTGCGTCGTAATTTTCAATCAACTTATCTGTCGCATTAGCAAAGCTCTCTAAGATAGCAAAGCGCGGGTTACCACGTTTAGATAAGCCCATGCTGTCACGAACTTCTTTTACTTCGTCATTTGAGAGTAAATATAAAATATCATGTGGTGTAATACTCAAAGCTCGAAGCTTTTCAGTGTCAATCACTTCGTTCGCTTCGAGTTCAAACGCTTCTTTTAGCACAGCTTGCATTGTTGGGAAGTGTTCTTCTAATGTTTTTAGAAGCTGTTTAAACCCACTGGCACTTAGAGAATCAAACTCTTTTTCTGTTGCACCTGATAGCGATGACAATATTAAACCAATACGCTCATCTAAAGTTGTGCCTAGTTTTTCGGTATCAATTTCTAAATCTTGGATCAGTTGTTTTAATCGTTCTTTACGCTGGTTTTGATTATCTTCAACGTTATGAATATCATCAGACAATAGTTTTGCAGCGCTAATACCTGAATGAATAATTGTTTGAATTTTATCAGTTCGGCTTACGCCTCGAATCTTACGGCCATGGGCTTTAAGTGCATTGGAAAGCTCTGCATCAGTACAGGTTCTCAATATCCTTAGAACATATTTATCGGCAAGGTCTTTTCCTTGAATTTCATTCAGTAAGGTAACTATTTCATCAGGAATAAATACCTCTTGGCGCTTTTTACTGATAAATACCAATCCTATATCCCTTAGGCTATTTAAAGCATCTAGCACACCATTCTTAGGAATAACATCAACCAAATGCTCAACAGCAGCACATTCATCTGTAGTGAGATTTAACTCATCTGCAAGCACATTAAGAATACTGCGTTCATCATCGGTAACTTTGGCATCACGGTTATTTTTTTCGTCATTAAAATATGCTTCTTTCATACAAGCGTGATAGATTTTTAGTGCTCGATTTCTTTCTAAAAAACTCTCACTAGAGCCTTGATGAATACACTCTTTTAATTCTTTTGAAAGCGTAGATAGCTCAGCCCACTCTTTTTCATAGAGCGACTCAATCCAGCTTATTCTGGCAACTCCGTTGCCGTCACGACTTAAAATATTAACCAATAAGTTAAGCTGCGCTGTACTCATTAGAATCTGTTCTTTTACAGAAATTTTGAAGAACTCGCGGACGGTATTAAATAGCTGAGTTATTTCGCTGCCTGAAGCATTTTTGATTTGGCCGTCAATATTATCGATTGTTTTAGCTAGTGTTTTATTATTTTTAGCTGCATCAGAACAAAGGCGATCGAGGCATGAAATGAACTTAGACTTTTCGACTTGGTTAACAATGGATAAAACTTGGTTGAGTTTCATTTAGTAGAGTCCTTTCTTATTATGTGGTTACTAACGTAACAGTTTATTATTATTACAGCAACAAACGTTCACGTTACATTCAGTCTCGTCAGTACAATAAAAAACAGCCGCAATTCATAAACACCAATCTACCAACACACTCCAACCCCCCGTGATCACACCTGATACTGAGCTAATGATGAGTAATTTACAGCATGGATGCTGTAAAAAGCGTAGCTTGGCCATGGATGGCCTATCTACGCTGGTTACGTTCACATCATTAACGCCAGTTGAAGATAAAGTGTGATCCTCGGGGCGCCGTGGGTGACGAGTGACCGAAACGAAGTTTCGCAGCGCGAGGAAGTGGAAGCATGGATGCTGACAGGAACCCAGCTTCAGGGATGAATTACTTGCAGCAGAGTCAACTTTGAAAATCGATCGCCCCTTGGTTGCCGCCAGCAATCTGGCAAAAAACCTCGAATAGAGGTTTTTAATCCCTTCCCCAAAACGATATAAATTCACGGCTAAAGCCAATTTCTACACTTTAAAAGCGAGAGGTAAACTCCCGCCTACACCACGACCTAAAAATTTAAAAGCTTCGCTTTTCGCGCGAGCAAGCTCTGCGCCTACAAGTTAAAGCGCGACTACAAACTACTCTGCAACCACTTGTTTAAACCGTGCGAATGTTCGCATGCTTTCATCTGCAATCATTACCTCGTAATCAGGGTTTTGAGCAATTAGCTCATATTGCCCATTAGGTAATTTATTAACTTTACGCAGTAAATACTGCCCTTCTCCGCCTATATCATCTCGCTCTATGGCAACTATTTGGCCACGTAGCGATCCTGCTTTATCGGAGGTTATAAGCTCAAGTAGCAGTAAATCACCATCGAGTATTGGGTGCTTACCGCCATTCATTGAGTTACCTGAAGCGTGCGCTAAAAAATGTACTTGCGGATCGAGCTTGCCCACGCCAAGTGGCGCATCCATTAATTCCATATCACTCTCATCCCCTGTTTTAAAATGCCCACAGGCTATTTTAATATTAGGGAAATACGGTAGCTTAAGTGCGTTAGCTTGCTCATTTGAGACAACATCAGTGTGTTTCAACTCAAGCTGAGTAACATTATCAACATGTTGCTCGCTATGTTCTTCACTTACTAGTGCTTTAGCTTTTAGCCGTTGGCTGTATTTAGCTAAACTATATTCAACCAGCTCTAACACGGCGTTATTTAATAATTCGAGTTTATCTGCGGGTACGTCAAACGTGGCTTTTACTGTGTCGTTTTCTAACGTAAACCACTGCGTGCCATCTTTATTTTTACTTGTGTAAGCTTTGATTGGGTTTTTACGCCAGTAGCTTTGCCATATTTGTGAATCAGCGGTGGCTTGTTGTTCTTTAATGGCTAAATCGTGATGTTTTAAATTTGGATAACGCGCTAAGACTTTAGCACTCATTAAAGCAAGTGCAGCAACCGTTGGGGGAATAGCAAAACCATTTAATGCCACATAAGCTTCAAGCATAATAGCTTTGAAACATTTGGTCATACTGGTTGTTTGTATGCCTTTATGCAAAAAGTCATAAAATGGCGCTAGTTGCTCAGCGCTTTGTTGTGCATCATCATCAATTTTTTGTGTTTTAGCTATTAACTCAAACCAATTGGCGTACTTACGAGTTACCCTTTTTATATCGTGGTAGTAAAACTCACTTAAGGTAGGTAAATGCCCGAGTTGTTCGGCAAGTTGAGTTATATCTTCAAGGACTGTGGTGCCCTGCGCTTTAGCAAGTTGTTGCCAAAAGTCAGTGACTTTTAAATCAATATTTATAAAGCAGCCGTTAGCAAGATTTGGCTTTTTAAGCTTTTTCACTACACCACTTGGCGTAGTTTCATGTAGTAGCGCATAAGGCTTATTTAAAAAGCTATGGTGGTTACCAATAAAGTCGAGCACCACTAAATGGGTTTTACCTTCTAACGTGCGTAACCCTCGACCAAGTTGCTGTAAAAACAGAATTTTAGAATCACTTGGACGCAGCATTAATATGGTATCGATGCTGGGTAAGTCAGTCCCTTCGTTAAACAGATCAACGGTAAATAGTACTTCAACTTGACGCTGTTCTAATTGTTTAAGCGCCTCATTTCTGCGTACTTTTGATTGGCTGTGTACTGATAGTGCTTTTACACCCGCTTTATTAAACGCATCAGCCATGTAATCGGCATGTTTGGTGGAAATACAAAAGCCTAGCGTACGTTGTTGTTTGTATTGCTGCCACTGTGCAAGCGCATGATCGGCACGTTTTTGTGTCGCAAATTTGTTTTCTAGTGCTGCTGGATCAAATCGACCATTACGCCATGGAATGGCTTGGTAGTTTACGTTTTCGTCCCAAATACCATAGTAATGAAATGGCACTAACGTTTTTTGATCAATCCCTTGCGTTAAGTTTCGCTCAAACACTAAATTGTTGTCACACAATCCTAAAATATCGGCTTGGTCGGTTCGTTCTGGCGTGGCGGTTAAACCAAGTAAAAATTGTGGTTCAAAATAGTTTAATAGCTGACGATAAACACGTGCGCTGGCATGATGAAACTCGTCAACAATGATGTAGTCAAACGCCGTTGGTGCAAATTGCTTTAAATGATTACTTCGGCCAATTGTTTGAATAGAGGCAAATAAACAGTCGGCGTTTTTGTCGCGGTGTTTACCGTTATAGAATCCCGTTGAAAGCGGCAGTAGTTCAGCAAAAGTACGCTGTGCTTGTAAAAGTATTTCTTCACGATGTGCGACGAATAATACCCGTTTAGCTTTGAATTGTTTAACATCAAACGCGCTTAACCATGTTTTACCCATGCCTGTTGCTAACACCACTAAGCCACGCTTAAACCCCTCAGTACGCGTTTTCGCTAAGGCATTAAGCGCTTCAATTTGAGCTGGCCTTGGTGTTTTAGCTTCGCTTTGTTCAATAATTTGTTCCGCTGTATCGGCATGATTTACTGTTACAAACTGCTGTACTTTACGCCTAGCAATGTAGTTATCAATCCATTCATGGCTTAAATGTGTAACAAACTCGTGGTTGAAAATAGCGTAAAAAGCATTACGAATACTTAAAAATTGCTGCGCTGCTTGGCTTGTTTTTGGCTGCATATAATCGTGTCTAAAATTCCACTCATGACCTTTAGTAAGTGCACTGGCGCTAATGTTACTTGAGCCGATAAAGGCACAACCAGACGTAATTTCGCTGGTGTCGTTTGTTTTGACAAAAATATACGACTTCATGTGAAAGCTTTGGCTGCTCTGTGTTTGGTAAATACGCACATCAGCACCACGATCCACTAATACCATTAGCTCTCTCAACGCATTAGGTTGAGTAATATCAAGGTAATCGGAGGTTAACAGCTTTAGTGTTGCGCCACTTTGTAAAGCTTCATTGAGTGGATCAAATAACAAAGCCAAGCCACTGGGTTGGATAAATGACACTGTGATTTCAATCTCTGTGGCATTATTTATTGCATGTACAAGATTAGGTAATAGCGGGTCATCGGCACCCGTAATAAGCTGCTGCTTATTACTTTGCAATTGGTGCTGTTCGTTAAAACTATTCATTTATTAATTCGCTGCGCGTTAATAATGCGTTGAGCCACACTTCGCTTTCGCGCTCTGGCCGCTGATCAACACTTTGCCATTGTTTTAGTATTTTAAGTTTAGTGTGATGAGTAATGAGCGCAGTTAGGCCGTCTTCGTTTAAATCGGTAAATTCGCGGCCGTTATGCACGCGCTCTTGCGTGCCATATTTAAACGATACATACAAAACACCGTTTGGTTTTAGGGCATTTTGCAGTTTTAAAAACACCTGCGGTAACTCTACTTTTGGAACGTGCAATAAGCTGGCGCAACACCAAATGCCATCGTACTTATTAGTACAATTAAGTTGCTGAAAGGTTTTAACCTCAACGGCTTGCTGTAAGTAATTACTGGCTAACTTTGCAAGCTCGGGACTTGCGTCAAATGCGCTAACAGTAAAATCTTGCTGTTTAAAATACATGGCATCGCGGGCACTACCGCAGCCTGCATCTAAAATATGGCCGTGTTTGGGGATAAGCGGTAAAAACTCAGCGTAAAGCGCCGACATATCAACATTAAGCGTTGAATCGCTGAAGCTTTGTGCGTTTTGGTTGTAGTAACTGAGTGTTTTAGTGGTCACTTGATATACCGCTCCATGGCTAATTAACAATACTTAACTACTAGAGCGTTAAGCTTTCATTAAGTTTAACTCTAACCTAACATGAAAATGTATTAAAAACATAGAGTTTTCCGATGAGTACCAAGTACATAGCTGCTAATTAGCAAAAATTAAGAATTTTGTATTGGTTATATTTATTGAGCGAAGGTGCTAGGTTCTAGGGAAGTGACTAGGAGCTAGGTATGCGCGCAGCTCGTTGCTCGCAACTCGTTACCTTCTCTGTGTAGCGCAGCGTCTCGGTGGTAAAATTAATTTTAAGTGATTTATTCACCACAGAGATTAAGAAGCCTGCGCTTTAGAGAAAAACATAAAGAGTCTAATGTAGGTCGTGCTTTAGCGCGTCAATTTTCAACATTAGACATTGTCGCCATAAATGACGACCTACAAGGAAATGCTAAGATTAGCGCGCAGCTCGTTGCTCATTGCCCGAAATCGGTTTATAGGGTGATATAAGTACGAGGGCTAGATGACAATACAAGTCAAACTAGAGTTAATCTAAACTCTAGTTTGCTTCAATTAAGTTAGAGGTCTACAATTAATAACATTATAAGTATGAAATTGTAGACCAAATGAATAAAGCAGAAAGATTATTAGCAATACTAGCTAGCTCTGTTAAAGCAGGTGGCGGTATTCATACCAGTGCAGAATTGGCTTTTATGATGGCTGAAAAACCCACTCCTGCATTCACTAAGTTTCTGACTGACAATGTTAATAAAGGACTATTAAGAAGAGTCTGCAATGGTATTTTTGAAAGCACGCTCACGCCACCTGACCCCACCACCGCGATTTATAAAATAGTTAAAAAACTACGTGGCGACGTTTTAAATTACATTAGCCTAGAAAGCCAACTCAGTTACACGGGCGATATTTCGCAAATATTAATGGATAGGTTAACGGTAATAACGAAAGGTCGTAGTGGCACATTTTCAACTCCGTATGGGGTTATTGAGCTGACCCATACAAAAAAACCAATTGATAAATTTGCGAAAAACCTATATTTCGATAAAAGCATCAAGATGTACCGAGCAAATACGCTGCAAGCGATTGCGGATCTAAAAGCCTGCAATCGCAACGTACACATGCTGGAGAACTAAATGTTAACAGAATATATACGCCAAATTATAGCTGCAAATCCAGAGTACGCTGGCGTCACGCCTGTGATTGAAAAAGAAATTCTTCATCACGACATTATGGCTGCAATGGTAAAACAAGGTGTTATGCCTTCGCTTACTTTTATTGGTGGCACCTCACTTCGTTTGTGCCATAACAGTTCTAGATTATCTGAGGATTTAGATTTTAATGGTGGGCATAACTTCAAGCCAAGTAGTTTCAGTGGCTTAGAAGTTGAAATCCAAAAATACATACAAAATAAATATGAGGTGCAGGTATGGGTAAATAAACCAGCTGAAGATAATCAAGCTAATACTTCATCTTGGAAAATAAGTATCGAAAAAGAAAGTAATCGTCCTGATCTTCCCCGCCAAAAAATGCATATAGATATTTGCGCTATCCCGTCATTTGATATCGAAAAAAGGCCATTAATAAATCACTATAATATTGTCGCGCCAACAGAAGGTTTGCTGATCCCTGTACAATCATTAACGGAAACGCTTGCAGACAAGTTTATTGCATTAGCCTACCGTGCTAGGCGCATTAAACCGCGCGATGTATGGGATATAGTATGGATAAAACAAAGAGGTGTTGCAGTATCTAAGCAACTGATCAATAAAAAGCTTGCGGCCAGGGGTAAAACCAACGAAGACTTTATTGAGGCACTGACTATTCAATTAGACAAGCTACAGCATGACGATGAAGTTCGTAAAGACTTCAATATTGAAATGAGCCGTTTCATTCCAAATCAAATCAAAGAAAGAACAATCGATAACCCTGATTATTGGCCATATGTACAATCAGAAATTAGTACTATGTCACTCTCAATCCTTAATAATGGTATTAAAAATAATAAGTTTGATATGGGGAGCTAACTTTAAGGCCTACAAAAAAGCACCTTAAAGGTAATATTTTGTAGACCAACATTAACTGTTCATGTGCAAACGATCTTTAAGTAATTTATTCACAAAGAGGCTGTGAGGTTATAGGGAAGTAGCTAGGTGCTAGGCTGTTTGCACAAGCTCGCTGCTCGTAACTCGAAGCCGTTATCTTCTCATTTACCCTCGTTCACTTCTCATTGTGCAAAAAGTTATTAACTGACTGATTCACCACAGAGGTTAAGAGACGCTGCGCTTTAGATAAAGAATATAAAGAACGCGTCAGCAAGCTTAACGCCTACGGTAGTACAAGGAGCTGGCTTGGATTAGCCCGCAGACCGTCGCTCGAAGCACTTTTTATCTTCTCTGTGTAGCGAAGTGCCTCAGTGGCCCTCGGTGGTAAAAGTGGTTTTAAGATAATCACGGCTAAAGCCAGTTCCTACGACAATAAAAGGAGCTAGGTGCTAGGGTGAGCCCGCAGACCGTAGCTCGAAGCCAACAGCTTTTGTCCGCTCATTTACCCTCACTCACTTCTTTTTGTGCAAAATGCCTTTAAGTGATTTATTCACCACAGAGGTTAAGAGACGCTGCGCTTTAGAGAAAGAATATAAAGACCGCGTCAGCAAGCTTAACGCCTACGGTAGTAAAAGGCGCTAGCTAGGATTAGCCCGTCGCTCGAAGCACTTTTTATCTTCTCCGTGCAGCGAAGCGCCTCAGTGGTAAAATAGGTTTTTAAACAATCACAGATCGAAAAAGCTGCTAGGTTCTAAGGAAGTGACTAGGTGCTAGGATCATTGCGTCGCCCGTCGCTCGCATCTCGGCACTGATCTTTTTAAATCACCTTGCAGATAAGTTAAATACCGCCAAATAAATCATTATTAGCTTAATGACCGACTATCGAGTCATTAATGTTGCACTTTATTTACTTTTTTCTTAGCCAAAACAAGCTGCCTTCGGTGGCTATCCAAGCTTGTTTGCCAAGTGAATTTAGGTATATACCCACTTCTTCTTTACTGCCTGGGCTGTAAAAATGAAACTCCTCAGATTTTAGTTTTTCTTGCCCGGTGAGTATTTTTATAAAATGTTTATTAAGCTGTTTAAGTTGCTTTTTGTATTGCTTAGCTTTGCTAGAGTCACCATGTTTATGAAACTCACTCAAGGCGCGGCTTGCTGTGGCATGGAGCTCTTCGCTGTCGAAGTCGGCTAAAAACGCATCCAGCTTTTGCCACTGGCCTTTAATAATGTAGCAATTCATTAGCCAATGGCGATTAGCTTGATTATCCATGGGGTTTAGTTGCCAAAGCGCTTCAAATTCGTCAATAGCGTATTGTATGTTACCTTGTAATGCGTTGATTTGTGCACGATGCGCTCGTAACATCATATAAGGGCGTGTTTCGTGGATCAGCCAAAAGTGGCCTTGGTTCTGTGCTATGTATTGCTCTGTAATAACACCTTCAAACAGTTCCAGTAACGCTGCTATAGGTTCAAATGCGCTTGGAGTAAAATCGCTAAGGATTGCTTCCATTAATTGATCAATCACTTCGTCGTCGAGCACTTTACCAGCAAAGTCATCGTTGTGGTGTTCACCTGCAAACTCTTCCGCAAATTGTTCGTTAAACGCGGCTTCGTCTTCATCTGTCCAGCTGGGGTCTTCAATAAAACGAACGCTATAAAGCACATCGGCTACAAAATAGCTGTAGTTCTTTTTATAGGCTTGCGCTAGGCCTTGGTTGTCAGCAAATTTTTTAACTGCAACTTGTTCAGAGCTAAATGCACTCAGTACTTCATTTAAACTCGTTAGCAGGTCTTTTTGGTGTTTGTTTAGGCTGCGTTTGTCGATAAATTTAAGTGCTTGTAATGCCCCTTTACAGTAATTAGGCAGTGGCATATTAGCTTTGAGTGAATCGCGGTAGTCGGTTTTCGATAAGCTGCATTTAGTGGGCATTTTAAGGTCTTCGGTCATCACTTTATGCATGCTGTTATTGTAATTTTCCATCAGGCTTTCGAGGTACTTTAACTCAGTGTCTGTTGTAAAATTAATGTCACCTAATAGGTCTGACTGCCATTGGCTGGGCATTATTATGTCGGGCAGTAAGCCTAACCCTAAAAAATAACCTTGGATAAAATAGTAATCTGGTTTTTTATCGCTTAATACAGTTAATT
This sequence comes from Pseudoalteromonas sp. SG41-2, assembly GCF_014164535.1. Lineage (NCBI taxonomy): Bacteria > Pseudomonadati > Pseudomonadota > Gammaproteobacteria > Alteromonadales > Pseudoalteromonadaceae > Pseudoalteromonas > Pseudoalteromonas sp. SG41-2. Next base: position 165,493 of record NZ_JACJFK010000009.1, read on the forward strand.
TAATGACATCACTGCGTATTTTGGCGGGCGACATAGCTTGTCCTGCTCTTTATAAGTTGGCTCTAGTGTACCAATTGATTTATGGGTTACAAGATTATGGCGCGAAATTTTCGATAAAAACAACGATAGGAAGTTGATTAAGTTAATAACAAAAAACCCAGAGCGGTACGCTGGGTTTTTTGTTATTCGTTGAACTACCAAGTATTTAGTTATTCAGCAACACATTCAGGCCAATCATAGAATAAGCTTGATTTGTTGGCTGTGCGCCATGTTTCATATACGAAGGTGATTTCAGGAATTTCTTTAATGTTAAAAGAAAAATGAAAACCTTCAGATGCTTCTTCGTTACGAATACACGCAACCACAGGCAATATAGTTTTAAATGCAACTGATTTGCCCTTTGCTATTACTTGCTCATTTTTTAGATTTTCGAAACGCGGTGTTAAGCTTGCTAACCCACCATTAATATGGCGCACCTGTAAATTTTCAATGGTGTAATCTGCATCAGTGGCGGTTAATGACCAGCTAATATAACCCTCTTCAAGATAAGGTTTAGAGCTGGCACTAAAGTCATTCGCAAAGGGTGGAATATTCTCATACGGTAATGGATACCATAGGCTTTCATTATCTTCGTTGATGCTACGTAAACGTACACCTGTAGCCTCTGTGAGTGGGTCAACGTCAACGACAAAGTCATACTGCGGCGCATCATCAATTAGGTCTGTTGCAGAATAACGGAATGTATATTTACCTGGCTTTGTAAATACTTGCCCACGGGTATTTGGGCAATCTGCTTCACTTGGGTTGCTAGTAAACTCGCCGCCTGCTGGTGTACTGACAAGCTCTTCATGAGTGAATACTTCATCGCCATCGGCATCAACGGTTACTGGCCGATGTAATAACGACATGCACGGTAAAATTTGATAGTAGTCTTGGCCAGGATTTAAGCGTCCCCAGCTACGCGCCCATACAACGGAACGGATCTCTGGAGCGGTATTGGTAAATTTAGCTAAACCACTGTCTTGTGCATACGCCTTAGCAAATAAGCCACGGTCATCTTCTACAATTAACTGCGCGGTATAAGATCCCGGCACATCGGTGAGCACTTTTGCACGACGGTATTCTTGGCTTTGTGGTTCAATTACCGGTTCGATAGTCGCATTACTGCCATCAGGCTTATCTGTTAACTGCCAATGAAAGGTCAGTGGATCATCATTAGGGTCGCTACTTGATGCATCAAACACTAATGCATCACCCACCAGCACTGACTTTGATTGTGCATCAACGCCGCCAGTTGCAGGTTGACCGTTAACGTTACCTATTTTAGCTTGCATGCTGGCATCAACTGAAATTTGGTTTTCGCCGTCAGAGACAACCATACGTACTAAATAACTGCCGGCTATATCAAGCTTTTGAATCTTTTTACCCATAGGTTTCCAAGAACCAATATCCACTAGCTCTGCAATACTTCCTTGCGGTTTTTCAATAAGCGTAGCTGCAATAATTTGTAACGGCTCGCCTTCTGGATCATAGCCGGTAAAATTAAATTCAGCTCTTAAGCCTACTTCTTGTTCACCAATACTATTAGATGGGTAATAGCCGGTTGCTAATAATTTACCGATCGGTGGGGTATTGCTAGTCGCGTTAGGATCTTTTTTGACGGTAACTGTAACTTCTTTTTCTTCACTTTTTCGGGTGCCATCAAATACAAATAGTATTAATTTATAACTTGCCACAGCTTGTGGTGTAAAACGCACTACAGCCGTTTTTGTACCTGTAAGCTCTGGTAGTGGTACATTTTCGGGATCCGTTGCTGAGCGTGACGGCCATTGCCAGCGATATTGTAGTGGCTCCCCTTCAGGGTCAATGCTGGCTGATGCATCTAAGGTAGCTTCTTCACCTAGGATAATAGTTATGTCGTCGGCTTTAGCCACTGGTGGCGCATTACCTTCTGAAACGCTTACCACAACTTGTTTTGGTTCACTTGCTACGTCGTTATGAGTCACCACTAACTGCAATGTGTAATCACCGGCTAAATCAACAAACAGTGTGCTTTGGCTTTGCTCTGCGTTATTTAAATAACCCGCACTGTCGGTGGGCTTTTCCATAAGCGTCCATTGGTATAGTAATGAATCGGTGCCACCTGCTGGGTTTACACTTTGGCTACCATCTAAACCTACGCTATTAGTGCCTAAATTAACACTATGGACTGAGTCAGTAATTGCGACTGGATACGGGCTGGTTGCGCTTAGCGTGATACGCGCGGCTTCGCTATTATTTGCCCCGTCATTAACAATTAAACTCACAACATAATTGCCTGGTAAATCTGCAGTAAAGTCTGTTGTTATGGTATTGGTGTTGGTGATATTAGCAGTACTTGTTGCTGGTCGTTCAATGAGCTGCCATTGATAAATTAAATCTGTTCCCTCTGCACTTGTACTCGCCTCAGCATTCAGCGTGACTTTTACCGCGCCATCCTTTAGTGAGAATGCTGATTCTGCTGGCGATTGCAGCTCAACAACCGCTGTTGGTTTTTGCTCTGTTGTTTGTGTACTGTCTTTGTTATCACTACCGCTACCACAGGCTACCATAGTAAGCGAAAGCCCGACTATGGCTATTGCGCCAAATAGTTTTTTCATTCTTTTGTACTCCTTGCTGATAGGTGTTATCAGTTAAAAATTATAAGTTAAGCTCAGCCGTGCAGTTCTTCCTGGTGCAGGTACTAAACCTAAACTTAAAGCGTCGAGGTAATAACGATCTGTAACATTATCGATGGTAAAATCGAGTGTTGTGTCGTCGTTAAATTTATAACTAGCGTAGATGTCTAAAAGGTTATAACTGTGCCAAAGTACCGGTTCATTAAACCCTGTAGGTGCGTTATAGCGAGGAATTGAGTTGCGCTCTCCCATAAATGTGCCACGCAGCCCAGCTTCTAATTGCTGCTCAAATAAACGTAAGCCAAGGTGAGCACTGGCGTGCCAATTTGGCGGGATCATGTTATTGATATAGCTTTCAGGAAGGCCCCAATCATTACAGTAGTAGCGCACATAACTGCCTACATTACATACTTCAATCTGGGTATAATGCGTGCCGCTAATCTCAGCAACCCAGTATTTTGTGTCGTAGCTAAAATTAAGCTCCCAGCCATTTAAATCTAGGCTGTCAATATTTCGCATTCGAAAAAAATCATTGAAGCCGCCTTGTTTTTGCTCCCACGCATTGGGTTGCGTACGGGTTAAATAATCATCAACATGATTTTGGAAATAGGCGAGCTTAAAGCCCACTTTATAGTTATCTGTTAGTAATGAGTCGGTTAAATAATTAAGGCCAATTTCTTGGTTTTTAGCATGCTCTGGCTCTAAAGGGATATCTAAAACGGGGCTGACAGACCAACCTGAGGTACTTTCGAATAGGCTTGGCATACGCAAAGCTTCACTGTGGCGAATATAAAACTGCAGTCCTTTATATGCCTGCCACTTTAAAGCAACCAATGGTGCTGTGCCTGAGTGGCTATTTTCATATTGTACTTCTAAGCAACCACCGGCTCCGTCAGACACACAAGCAGGATCGTTGTTAGTAATGGTTACTGGGTTATTATCTTTCGATGAAAAGTGCGTAAAACGCAGTCCCGCTTCGAGTGTCCATGCTGTTAAAAACTGCCAATCAATGGCTGTAAAAGCACTAAACTCTTTGCGCCAACCACTGCGCGACCCTGCATAGAACCCTTCGGTTTCAGGGGTGTCGGTATCCATGTCTTCATACTGTGCGGCAACACCATAGCTCAGCGCTAGTTCGCCCGCTGAATAAAACATCATGGTATTACTTACATCAGTTCCAAAGCGCTGATAATCATCGCTGCGAGCAACATTATCGACTATATCTACTGAGCCGACACCAGGGGTATTTAAATGGGTAAGTGCATCGGTATGCCAAAAGTTGGCTTTAAAGTCAGCCCAATCATATTTGATTGGCTGCCAGCGATATCGCACTGTGTAAGTTTGATTAGTGACTTCGCTATCGAGCCATTGCCTTGCTTGACCAAAAGAGCGTATTTGCGATGGCATCATTTCGCCGTAGCTGCTGTTATAGCGTATATAACTCATTTCGAGGCTTTGATCGTTGGGCAGCAACACATTGCTTTTTAACAGCCAAGATTCACTAGAAAAATTGGTATTGGGGATGCGTTCATTGGCACGAAACCGTGATGCCCCTTGCATTGACACCGCCGTTTCGGTGTACCAAGCAAGTTTGTCGGGCGCTGAATAAGTTATTTCAGGTGCCGGGCCGTTACTACCGGCATAGTAATTACCTTGCTCGCGCTTAGCATAAGCAGCAATTAGATCGCCCCACTGAAAATGCTTAGCAGCAGCAAAGCTGCCAGCATAACTAGCAAACTCAAATAAGCTGGGCCTATCCATACCCTCCTCAGGAGCAAAGCTCTCTGGCATTATGTACTGCTCAGTACAATAACTCGAAAAGCGACACTGTGAACGATAGGCATTGCGTGGTAAATAATACCCTGCGTATGTACCTGGCTCTGGCGTATTAGCGCTATTACCTATGGCGCTAACACGTAATCTAAACCCGCTGAGCTCACCCTCTTTAACAATATCATCAGCCGACAATGTACTAACGCTCACCAAGCCACCTGTCGCCCCAGTGCCATCAGCACTCATGATAGGGCCTTTACTGATTTTAACAGAACCAATCAAATCGGGATCAATGTAACTGCGGCTCGATACACCAGAATAGCCGCGATACACGGTGGTTTCTTGACGACTACCATCTATCACTACCGGTACTCGTCCTTGGCCTTGCATGCCACGAATATTAACATCAAGCCCGCCTGAGTTACGGTTTTCGCTGATCAAAACACCGGGGGTACCTTGAAATATATCGCCAACACTGGTTCCTCTAAAGCGTTCAATATCTTGCTGGGTAATTAGGTTTACTGATGCGGCTTCGGTATAGGTTTGATCTTTTAGATCCCTATTGCGACTTTGCACATTAATGGTATTTAGCGTGATCAAATCTTGGGTGGTTTTTTGTTGCACTAGCCATGCGCTATTACTAACAGGTAAAGCTTGTAGATTGGTATTGCTTAACAGCCTTTGTAAGGCTGCCTCTATGGTCATTTCATCGGTTATTGCAGCGACTGAAAAACCACCGACAACACGCTCTTCAAAGGATAAAGTCACACCCGCTTGGCGTGAAAATAAAGTCAGTACATCACCAAGCTGGCCTGCGGGAAGATCAAATTTGATCATTTTTAATTGTGATGTTGCAGGTACCCCTTCAGCTAAACTTGCTGAAGGGGTAATCACCAACAAACCTGTGACTACGATGAGTAAATTTAACGCTGCGCGGGGCATAAGTGGTTTCCTATTTCTTTAATGCATACTTATATGACGCATGAAAATAGTAATCCCGTAACTCTAAATGATAATTATTTTATATTTTTTCCTGATGAACTAAATACACATGACTATGAGCGAATTTCGGCCCACCAACGGGTTCTGTAATGCACACTTGCCCGAGCGCTACGAGCGACTGTTTTAAGGATCAGGTGAGTGTCATTTAACTGAAAAACCCCAGAGACAAGGTAATCATTTAAACTGGGGGCAATTTTTATAAAACCACGGTGATAACGAGATAGTTCAGCTAAAAAAGAATTGATTGACATATTTCGCACTGACAACAGCCCTGCTGTCCAACTACTGTAATCAAATATATGATTGTCTAACTGTTGCATTGAATTTACGGTAATTTTATATAGCTCGCCAGCCTTGATCGCCTGATTGGTAAATAAGCCATTTGCTTGCGCGAGCTTAACACTGCCTTGCATAACTTGAACTAAAGCATGATCGGCTTCATTACGCACAAAAAATTGTTTGCTGTCACAAAGTAAAGTTCCGTGCTGTAACGCCACCTGCACAGGCTGCGTATTAGCTGAAGCTATAAATTGCATTTCTCCTCGGGTTAAATGAATGTATCTATTGTGAGCATTAAAATTCAGTTCAACAGTGCTGTTATGATTTAACCAAAGCTGGCTATTATCGGCGAGCGTAAATAATTGCCGTTGATAGGTAGTTGCGTGATCTGCGTTAAGGTATTGCCATGCCCCCTGTTTGTCTGCCAACCAGCTTACACTGGCAAGTCCTAGTGTGGTTCCAGCGATCCTTTTTAGCGCCTGGCGACGACTCATGCTTTGTATATCATGATCGGTTTTTTTTAAGGTCATGTGAGCAATACGACCATTTTTTTTACTCACCCCGGCAAATGCAGCCTCCATGTTTTCTATCCGTTGCCAGGCTAATTCATGCATCGGATCGGCAAGCCGCCATCGCCTATATTCAGCCATATCTGCAGACTGTGCGTTGCCCGACTCTAAACAAATACGCCACGCAATCGCTTGCTGTACGACTTGTTCTGGTAAAGGTGTTTTTTGGGCACACGTATTATTCACAATCGCTTACTCTATATCACAGTATGTAAGGGTGTAGCACTCTAACATCGCTTTCGCCATGTATTTTTCAATAGATGATAGGCTCACCTTGAGTTGCTTTGCGACTTCTTTATAACTGAGCCCGTCGAGTCTAACCATTAAAAATGCTGTTTTTTCGATTGCTCTCAAACCACTCAATAATTTATCTATTTGCTCTAGTAAACTGAGCAGCTGTAGTTGCTCTTCAGGCGAAAAATAGGCTGCTTCTGGCATGCTTCCTAAAAATAATAAATAGTTTTCTTCTAGAACTTTGCGACGAATGTTATCGGTTACTAAGTTTCCGGCAACTTTTGTAAGCCATGCTCGCGGACTTTGTATTTCGTTATACAAAGAGGGCTTATTAAGTAAACGCATAAATGTATCTTGAGCGAGATCTTGTGCATTATCTTTGTTGTAGGTGCGTCGAGCGATCCAGCGAACAAGCCACTCATGGTGTTCTTGGTAGAGCGCATTAAACCCTACTGAGTTAGCGGTAGTGCTAGTCAAAATTTAACTATTCCTGTAGCATATTTACCGCGAGTATAAATGATTTTCATTCCTATTCAAGTTAATTTAGATATTCTGCAAACATTATTAATAAAAAATTTATTATTCTTTTGATGAAAATCGGATCTCGTTCGGCATTAGTTATATAGCCAATAATTTGTCCATCAAAACGATGCGGCATATTGATCAAGTATGTTGGTGTTACATCGCCACATTTACAAATTACGTAAAAATTAGGGAGCAAAATGTTTATAAGAACTATGTTATTTGTGTGTTTAATGGGTGGTGGAACGTCTGCGGTTCACGCACAACAAGCGGCGCCGTCAACAGCCTCCAAAGTAGAAGTTACAGGTAATGCTGTTACACCAGAGGTGAATACAAATACGCTATCAGCTAAATCTTTAACCGTAGGATCTGACCTTGATACAGACACCAATACCACGGTTAGTGTTGACGAGGCGGCTTTTGATCAACATGACTTATCGCCAATCGGCATGTACAAGGGCGCTGATGTGGTTGTGAAGAGCGTAATTATCGGGTTACTTTTAGCATCGTTAGTCTCATGGGCTATCTGCATATTCAAATCTGTACAGTTAAATATTGCTAAGCGAAATGCCAAAAAATTGCTTAAACATTTAATTCAAAGTGAAAGTTTTGCAAAGGCCAACCACACTTTATTACTACAACAAAGTGATGCCTTAACACTCCTAAAAGCAACCCAACATGAGTTACAACTAACTGGCGAAGGACTTACTACTGACGAAGGCTTAAAGGAGCGATTAGTCGCGCGTTTAGAGCGTGTACAAGCAACGCTAAGCGCAAATATGAATCAGGGTACAGGCATATTGGCAACGATAGGCTCTGTTGCACCGTTTGTCGGTTTGTTTGGTACGGTTTGGGGCATTATGAATAGCTTTATTGGTATTGCTAAAACACAAACAACTAATTTAGCCGTAGTCGCCCCTGGTATTGCAGAAGCTTTATTAGCAACGGCTCTGGGGTTAGTTGCAGCGATCCCAGCCGTTATTATGTACAACCATTTTTCTCGTGTAATTGGCAGTTACAAAGCACAGTTAGCCGATATTCTGACCGCGATCATGATACTCGTGAGCCGAGATCTTGACCGAAAACATCCTGATGCAAAACGCATAGCCTACCTACTTAACGATGAAGACGCTGCAAATGCAGTATCTAAAGAGCTTTAAAATGGCATTTAGTAGTAACCGTACCGATAGCGATGAATTACAAGAGCAGCATGAGATTAACGTCACTCCGTTTATTGATGTGATGCTGGTGTTGCTAATAATTTTTATGGTGGCGGCCCCATTAGCCACTGTCAGTGTGCCAGTTAAGTTGCCTGCTGTTGCGGCACCAACCCAACCGAAAAGTGATGATCCAACTTACCTTACTCTACAACAAGACCTTACTTTAATACTTGGCGAGGGAAATAAAATAAACCGACAAAATTTGGCGCAAGCACTAAAACAACATGGTATTGGAACACAGCAGCAAATTTTGATTCGTGCAGATAGCAAAGTTGAATATGGTCAGTTCATGGCATTAATGAATCAATTAACTAAAGCCGGCTACTCACAAGTTGCTTTAGTCGGTCTTGAACATGAAACGGATGTTGCCCAGTGAGTTTATTCGCAGGAAACGATACCAGCGCTTCTCACTTGGTGCGTTGGCATGTTGTAGGCGCTTTTTTTATCGCCGCGATGCTTCATGCCGCCATTGCGGGTTATTTTTTAATGCCGACAGAGCATAACAATATCGTACCCATGCAAGCTTCACCGCAGGTGTTTGAAGTCAATATTGTGGCAGCCCCCAAAGCGGAGCCATCGGCACTTCCTGTCGGACCTGCGCAACAAGAGTCAGCACCAGTAAAGCGGCAGGTAAGCAAGCCGACAACAACAATAGATAAACCCTTGGTAAAGCCATTACTCGAAAGCAAATCTGACTTTACCATTAGCGATAAACAACCTGAGCCAGCACCAAGTAAACCAGTAGAGAAATCTAATCAACAACAAGAGCAAGATCCACAACCGACTCCGCTGCCTGATAACACCAGCATAACAGGAGCCAGTGAACACTTGGTAGAGCAAAGTAGTGCTCCTTTGGCTATTCCAGTGAAAGAGTCAACAGTCGCATCTGGTCCGGTAAAAGGTGCTTTAAGTGAACAGCAAAGTACAGCTAAACAACTATGGCAAAGTGCTATTCAGATCCACCTAGAACGAAAGAAGCGCTATCCACGAATGGCAAAGTTAAGGCGCCAACAAGGTGTTCCTTGGGTGAGTTTTACCATGGACAGAGCAGGAAATATTTTAGATGTCACATTATTTAAAGCAAGCGGAATAGCTGCATTAGATAATGAGGTCATCGAATTAGTTAGACGTGCTGAGCCCTTGCCCGTCCCTCCAGAAGAAGTTACAGGGAACCCAATAAAAATGGCCGTGCCTGTGGCATTTTTTATTCATTAACAGCTACTTGCTGTGCTTATTACGAATTACTGAAATATAAAACTAAGGACATACAATGATTGCAGACCAACATGTTAACAATGAGATTAATACGCCTTCATTAACAACACTATTTAAACTCAATACCACGACTATTCACGATAGCCTTGATAAAACGATTATGACTAAGCGACCGTTTGCAAGTTTAGACCGTTATGCTTTATTTTTAGAAGTTCAATATCGATTTCATTTGGCTATTGCCCCTCTTTATAGCGATACTAATTTAAGCCGCTTAGTGAGCGATCTGCCAACACGGCAGCGCCTAAGCCATCTTGAACAAGACTTACGCGATATTAACGTCGATCTGAGTGAAGTGACAACCAGCGTTAACTTAGTGCCGGTTGACTACCCAGCCTCACTGGGTTGGCTTTATGTATCAGAGGGGTCTAATTTAGGCGCTGAGTATTTATTAAAAGCAGCAAAACGTATTGGCTTATCAGAAGAATTTGGTGCCTCGCATTTAGCACCAGCAACAATTGGCCGCGGGCAATCATGGCAAGATTTTACAACGGCTTTAAATACGGTTGAATTAACTAAAGAACAACAGACACTCGCAATTAATGGCGCTCGCGATGCTTTTAGTTTGGTTCGTAGTGCTGTTGATTGTGTATTTGTTTAAGTAAAACGTGAGCTGCAAGTGCATTAAAATTAAGCGATAAAGTATGAAGCGTACAGGTAAGAAAAACTCGATGTTAGTTATTAGTAAATTTAAGCAAGTGACTTATTTATTAAGTGGCTTCGTGTTAACCGTAATGGGGATTGTCGGTGCTTTTTTGCCGATAATGCCAACAACAGTATTTCTTATTGGTGCTGTTTTTTGTTTTAGCCGTTCATCAAAGCGCTTTGAATCTTGGTTAATTAATCACCCTCGCTTTGGTAAAACACTAATCAATTGGCAAGCCCATGGCGCTATTTCTAAGTCGGCAAAAGTAATGGCCAGTTTAGGTATGGCTGTTGGGTATGGATTATTTTACCTAAGCGCGCAACCTTCTTTATTACTGGCAACTGTTGTCGCGCTTTTTATCGGTGGCAGCGCATATTACGTTTTATCTCGCCCCTTACCACCAAAAGACTGCTCGTGATGGTTGCCACTTAATTAGGCGCGAGATTGATAACCTCGTCCCTAAGTAAAAACAGAGGGAGTTAAGGTATCCAGTCAGCGCTAGCTTGTTAGCTACAGCTAAGTAAACAACTCACCTTTAAGCTGGTCCTCAGGCAGTAGCGGTTTAAGTTACCCTGTCACCAGAATATTTACTCAACAATGACCGTATTCTTTACGAGCAAATTGTTTGAGTATCATGCTAAAACTCTGAGTTTTATCAAATATAGCTAGCTCAGGCTCAGTGGAAAAGTAAAAGTGACGGTAATACCTTGCTCTGGCTGACTATGTATTTTTACATCGCCCTGAAGAGCTTGGGTGGCAAGGTTATAAACAATCGCCATACCTAAACCGCTGCCGCCATTGCCACGAGTGGTGGTAAAAAAGGGTTCAAACACACTTTGTAATACGTCCTTGCTCATACCGTGGCCGTTATCGCTATAGCGTAATGTGTAAGTGTGTTGCTGGGTATCTAGGTGAACGGCTATATTGATATGATTATCTTCGCGATCTTTAAAGCCATGCACACAGCTGTTACTAACCAAGTTCATAATAATTTGGCTTAAAGCCCCCGACACTGTGATAAGCGTTAATGCTTTGTCGCACTCAATTGTGGTGGTTACTTTGTGGCTGCGGGTTAATGGGGTGAGACTATGTATTGTATTAGCTAAGTAGTCATTTAACTTCACGGTGCTAATATCAAGAGAAGATTGATCGACCGCTGTTTGTTTAAAATTACAGATCAATGCTGCGGCTCTATCAAGATTACTACTGGCAATGATTAAACACTCATTAATATGCGCGACAAATTTTTGCAAATTGCTTTTCGATAATGTGTTGTCATTTAGCTGTTGAGTTAGTTGTTTAAGATTATCTGTTGCCGAACTATTGGCGGTAACGGCTATACCTATTGGCGTGTTTACTTCATGGGCAACACCTGCCACTAGGTTTCCTAATGCGGCCATTTTTTCCGCTTCAATTAGCTTTTCTTGGGTACCGGTTAACTCTTCCAATGTTTTTTGTAAGGTATTCGTTCGCTCAATCACCCGCTCTTCTAGGCGATGATTGGCAACTTCTAATTGTTGCTTAACTAAACGACTTTCTTGCGCCGACAATGCGCGGCCATAAAGATCAGCAAGTCCACTCAAAAAAGTGCATTCATCATCCTCCCATTGCCTAAAACTGCCAGTATGTTCACAACAAAAAATACCGATCATTTCTCCTTTGAATCGGATCGGTGCATCCAACATTGATTTTATTCCTAAAGGCGTTAAATAATGCTCTGAAAATTCAAAGGTAGCGGGATCAGTATGCGCATTATTAGCAATGATCACGCGCTGAGTATCTAACGCAGAAAAATAAGCCGGATAGTTCTCACGTGATAATATGAGGCTTTGGTTTACATTGTTGTTCGCGCGGTCAAACAGTAACTGACAATGACACTCGGTATTATCTTTATTAAATAACCAGATGCTAGCACGCGTATTATTTAAGCCATCAATAATGGCATTTACAATTAATTGTTCTGCAAGCTCTATATAGCCATCATCTAACGCTGATGAAGTAGACACTTTATAAAGTAATTGCACAAGCTGTTGCCGCATTGAATACACCTTCCCCAAACTATGGTCATCAATTTAGTTTAGTTGATGAAATTAAATCCTACCTCAACAATTATAATGCTTTAAATATTAAGACGTTGTTCAGATATGTTTGGTTATTATAAACACTCACTCCTGTTGATATCCCTGACGACTTTATGTTGTTTAAGCAGTTTTACCAGCTCTTCTTAGAGCTGGTTTTTTTTTGCCTGTTTTTAATGGCTTCATTTTCTTCCATTACAGCAATGCAGCGATTACCAAGCACACAGCAGTAAAAACAACCTCGAAAGATCAACCCACCCTAGTTACTAATAGGTAGTCATGTTACAGTTTCAGTAATTTACTTAGCACTTTAATTTATCGACTAGGCAGTAGTATGCGTCATTATTTTGTATCAATTTTACTTCTTTTTGCCACTTTAGTGGCAGCTCAGGCACAGGCACAAGAGTCTCGCGCTGTACCCAACCTGCAACATCAAAAACAGGCACTCAAAAAACTCCAAGAGCCGATGTACAGACCCTTGATGGAACGCTATATTCTTGATGAACTCAAAGCGGTACGCCAAGATCAGCAAAAACTACGTGAAGACGTTACCAAACAAGTCACTCATGCTCAGCTTGATACCGCTGATCGCGCACTGACTTACACCACTGATACAATTAATAATGTATTTTTTATCATCACTGCCACAGCCTCTATTTTGGTACTGGTTGGTTGGAACTCGTTACGTGATGTAAAAAACAAAGTAGAAGATATTGTAAATACCCGTGTCAGCGTGATCACTAATGAATACGAAGCACGGTTGAATACATTTGAAGAAAAGCTACGCGAGCGCTCTGAAGAAATTTTAAGTAACCAACAAAAAATATCTGTTACTAATGAAGTCCACTCTTTATGGATGCGCGCTAATTTAGAAAGCGATATAGCCAATAAGATCGAAATATTTGATGAGATTTTAAAACGTAAACCCGAAGATGTTGAAGCTATCGCTTATAAAGCCGATGCATTACTAGAGCTTAATGAAACAGCTCAGGCGATAGAGTTGTGTAACCAAGCCTTGGATATAGACAGTGACTACGGCTACGCTTATTGGCAACGTGCATGTGCCTATGCGTTGACGCATAAACACGCTGATGCGTTGGCCGATATTAAAATGTCGTTGGAGTATTCACCCAACTTACGTAATGAGCTATTGCATGAAAGTGCATTTGCCAGTTTGCACGACAATAGCAGCTTTAATGCGATTGTATCTGGCGACAATGATTAGCGTTCTAAGAAGCTTTCTATTGCTTGAGTGAGTAGTTCATCGAGTTGCTCCTCAAACTCATCTTTGTTGGTTTTAAAGTGCGCTAGATATGCCTGTGCATGCTGATCAGATAACAGCCGAGCATTAATACTGTATTCGCGCTCGGCTTTAGTTTTATCAAACCGCGGGGTAAAGTGGTACAAAGCAAAATAAGGGGCAACCAATTGCTGATTAGCATAATCGCAAAAGCGTTCTATTGTTTGCGCACCTGTTGGTCCTAAACAGCCAGGCTCTACACGATAAAGTAACTTAATTTTTTTATCATCACTAATGTCCATACTCGTCGCGGCCCCTTTATTTGCCTATATAATCTGCCTATTAATGCTCTATCTAAAAAAGAGCACTTTAGTTATTTTGCCGTTTTCAACTTGATAGCTAGAGATTAACTCCCCGCGCTTATCAACTACATTTGGATCTGTTGAACAGGTTTCTGACAGTTCATGATCGATAACGATATTACCGTGTACAATGCGTTTAATTGGGGATGATTTTATACACTTTAATTTTTTAAACATTATCCCGTAACGGGCAATCAGTTTTTCTTTGCCCTTAAACAGTAACTCATTTGGAAAGGCATAAAACTCTACATTTTCATCATACATACTAATAAATGCGTCGATATTTCTGGCGTTGTACGCCTTAATTAATTGCTCGATAACGGCTAACGATTCGCGTGACTGTTTGGCTTTAACTTGTTGCTTGAGTGTTAGCGCTTCTTTAGCTTGGATCACCGCTTGCTCTGCTTGTGCGACAGCAAGCTGTTTTTCTTGTTGCGTTTTAGGAAGCTCAGCAGGTTTTGCCGCTTCGGTGCCAAGTACCTTACTGGTATCAACTTCAGGCTCGCTTGGTTTGCTGGTGTCTGTTTTAATTGGCTGTGTTGGTTCAACATTTACAGGTTCAGCTGATTGCTCATTTTGCGGGGTTAAAGTAATCACCGCAGGGCTATCTTGTAATTCAACCTCAGTTGATTTAGCTGAGGCTTTACTCTGCACTGACTTTTCTTCACCAGCGCTAGTGTCAGTCGTTTTTACTGCAGCAGGTAATTCAGCTGCTTTTGTTTCAGTTTTAGTCGGTGGTTCAACTACTTCAGCTGCAGTTGCTAATAATTGCCACGCAAGTAACAAACTGACTAAAAAAAATAACGGTTTCATACTGTTCCTGAATAATTTAAGAAACTCTAAAATAACAAAATTTACCGGATCGCGATAGCTTTTTACCAATACTGCTCAACGGTGATTTGCCCAGGCTCCCGACGACGATTGCGAGTGTAGCCTTGCTCGGTTAATAATGCGCTGGTGTCTTTAACCATTTGTGGATTACCGCAGATCATAAATTGACTATTTTGCGGGCTAACTACACTGTCACAATGCTTAAATAGAGTGCCATCGGCGATTCGATCAGTAATGCGCCCATCTAAGCCGACAATTGCCTGCTCGCGACTCACTACGGGCAGATAACTCAATTGCGGATACTGCTGCTGCAACTGCGCGATTTTTGCTTGATAACTTAAATCTGTATTCAAGCGCACACCATGCACTAAGGTAATATGCTTAAACTGCTGCCACACATCAGGCTGCTCTAAAATGGATAAAAACGGCCCAATTGCGGTGCCGGTACTAAGCATAAACAACTGTTCACTAGCGGGAATTTCATCAATAGTAAAAAATCCACTGGCGCGGCTTTCAATCATCACTGTATCGCCAGGTTTAAGCTTGGCTAATTGTTGTGATAATAAGCCATCGACTACATTAATTAGGTAAAACTCTAAATCGGGAGAGCTTGGTGCATTTACGTAAGAATACGCTCGTGCAATACGTTTTTCATCCATCATCATAGAAAGCTTAGTAAACTGCCCTGCTTTAAACGGCTCCACATCGGCATTCACAATTAAACTAAATAACGTATCAGTCCACCAAACAATATCTTTAACACTCGCTTCAACCCAATTAGACACAATTAACACTCCTTAATTATTGCTTTGTATAACAGTGGCAAGAGTGCACAGCATTGTCAATGTTTGCGAGTTTGCATTCACTTATAAGGAGTGCGAGTTTGCGAGTTTTATCAGAATGAATTTTTAAACGCGGTAGTCAAGTACTTCGTCTCTTTACTTGTAGTGGCTCATATCTGATCTGACACTTTTATTTGCTGGTTTAGATACCATCTGACAGGCCGCTTCAGACAATTTGCGGACGTTCAACTTGTCTTTTAAATTCGAGCCTGTCAGCGATAGCTGTTATTTTACCCATTTACGCTTTTTATTTCAGTATACCGAAGGGTCTTCCCCGTCCCACAACTTTAAATCAGCCAATATCTCAAAGGTTGCATAAGTAAAATCATTTACACTTAGTGACACCGAATTGCACATTCCAACAACAGACGTTTGGGTGTCTGGTCTTCGAATGTAGCTGGTGCCTGTTCCAACCCAACCACCGTTGTGGAAAAAATAGCGACCATCGGTATTTTGCCCATTGGCGTAGTACCATTTCCCCTCATCGCTCTCTGGCACATTCACATTTGGCTTATTCATTAGCGCAATTAACGCTTTAGGATCTTTGCCCAACTTAGGATCATTAAAGTGATTATCCCATATCAGCATGTCATCTATGGTGCTGAATAAGCCTCCATCACCAATTGTGTGTAAAGCAGTCAAATGATTGCGTTGTTTTCCTGCTTCAGGCGAACGGTATCCGGATGCTCGGTTAGGAATAATCTCTTCGGCGCTATCTGAAAAAAACGTATGATTCATACCAAGGGGCTTAAATATACGCTTATTGGTGAATTCGCGTATCGTCAATCCACTTATTCGTTCAACTAATTTTGCCAGAATGATATACCCGTGATTACTGTATTCCATAGTGGTATCAGGTTCATGTACAAGCGGAAAGTCTTTAATGACAGAATAGTACTCTGAATTTGATACGAACTGTTCACTCCCAATAAAAAAGCCGCTTAAGGAAGACTCACGAAGTGTACTTAGGTGATCTTCAAAATCGCCCAAACCGCTGAAATGTCCGAGTAGTGAGTTGATGGAGATCTTTTTTCCATATTCTTTTAATTCTGGCAAATGCTGGCGAATATCGTCAGTGAGCGCGATGGCGCCATCATCAGCTAACAGCAAAACAGCGAAAGCTGTAAATTGCTTTGATACCGACGCCATTCTGAATACCGATTGACTACTGAGCGGTATTTGGTGTTCAACATTAGCTAGTCCATAGCTCTTTTTGAATATAAACTCTCTGTTCTGAATTATACCTATAGAACATCCAGGCCCATCTGAGCTAATGCTCTTTTCGGCAATAGCGTCCATTCTTTTTTCTAAAAGCATTATCTGATTATTTTGTGCAACAGCTTTACCTGAATTTAGTAGTAGGCCAATAGTGAGCGCCTGAACTAATCTGTGCATGAGTTATCCCTATCTAATTGTTTTCGTGTAAAAACGTTTGCTTTCCATGTGAACTGATATGTGAGATAAATTAGCATTTCAGATTTTTCGTATCACACTATCAATTTTTTCAGCTGTATAACTGTACACTGTATTTGTATGATAGAGAATGCGAAATATCCGCTTCACGTACACAAGAGACTGTCAGATTTGATATAACTCTACCTGTGAAAGTGTCAGGTTAAATGGCGACTAATCCACTTTACTCCCACTAACATTACCTGTACTAGCTCAGACTTTACCCTTGCTAACTTTACCCTCGCTAACTTTCCCCCTGTGTCAGGATAGTTGTCGCCTCTAACTTTTAATAGAGGCAGATAAAAATGAGACGTCGATTTACACAAGAATTTAAAGTTCAAGCGGTTGAAAAAGCATTATCTCAATGTGATGA